>DASXJB010000023.1:0-14584 GCA_036497645.1 Xanthobacteraceae bacterium | reverse complement strand
TCTGAGCGGACGCGGCCGCCATCGTCAAAATTACGATCGGCGTTGCGTAGATGGTTATGCGCAGCATGATGGCAGCCTCTCAGAGGTCGGCGAGTTTATTATACATCTTGGCAGTTTGTTAGCAGCCCCAGCAGCTTCGCGATATTCGCCGCGATCCGGCGCGCCTGAATCATAAAGCGAAAATGATCTGGATTTGGGTAGTGGCCAGCTTGCAACAGTCGGCATTATTCAGCGCGTCATCTCTAATTGGCCCTTGCGCGCACATAATTCACGGTGAGGATTTGATACCCCCGCGAGGATGGGGACAAGGGGAACGGGGGACCAAAATATTGAAGAGGTCGTCTCTCTCACAGAGGCGACCTCTCTTTTTACGAGCCGAGCGGCCAGTGGTGTCGGGGGATAGGGGAGCCGCTCAACCTCGTTTACCGTATGGCCGCTCCTAACAAACTCAATTAGCTCTTGGCCTATATCCACTTTCCATTGGTTTAGGTCCCCCGCCCGGTTTTGTGACGGCCAACACCGATTCACTTGGGTATCCTTGCTGAAATTTGGAGGAAGCGCCATGTCTAAGACAGACGGTTTTCCTCAGGCCGTTGCTGTTTGGCTTGGCCTCGCATTCGCGGCAGCGTTGTCGTTGCTCACGGCATTCGCGTTCGGCGGGTTGCCGTGGCCTTGAAAAAGCGGTCTCAGCTCCAGTCACAGCTTTTTTTATGACTTGCGCAATAGCTCCGGCAGCTTGGCAAAGTTAGCCGCAATGCGACCGCGCCTCGGTCGCGCGTTATCAGCTTCGACGTAGCAGCTTGGCCACTCCGATTCTTTTACGCGGCCCCCCTCATTTATTATCGTCGTCATCATCGGCGTCAGGATTTATAGGCGTCCCAACCCCGATGCCGTTATCGGCTTGGTGAGCCATTCCCCGGACATAGGCGATACAGCCTTCATAAAAGGATTCGGAATCGCCATCCGGGCAATAATCTTCGTCGTCAATGCTATGTTGTTCCGCCCATCTGTAGCCGGCTTCGTGTCCTGAGCAATCGACGGTGCAGTTGAAGCCGGCGTACGTTCGATCGTGTGTCCTTGCCGTATAGACGAGGGCAAACATTCCAAAGACGGGCAAAGCCACGATCATGATATAGGCGCGCATGATCGCCTCGATCTAACCCCGGCAATGATATTGCAATTTTTGTTGCTTGATTCCGCAAGAGCAATTTGTCGCCATTGCGAATGATATTTGGGCAGCGATGGCTCTGATATTTGGGCAGCAATGTCACCGCGATCCTTTGCGCCTCATCTTTGCTGAGCAACTTTGCCGCCGAGTGGCGACCGGGTTCGCTTTCGTAATAGACGTAGCTCAGCGCCTGACCGTTTGCGTCACGCACGATGAAACAGTTCGGCGTTACTTCGGCAGATCAGGGCGGCGGGAAGCGGCGTTCTGTCACGGCCTTCTGTCACATTGTTATGCCCGTAGCACGCTACTTTGAGCTTGGTGGGGACGACGCTATGCAGATTGCCGATTACATCGCCATTGGCTTTTTGCTCGCGTGCATGCTTTTCGCGGCAGCGAAAGCCATTCCGAGACGTGGCTCATAAGCAAGGCGGCGGGAAGCGGCGAGGGGTCATACCTTTCTTAGCAATCCGGCGGCACGCGACTTATTGATGAGATACGACACGAACGCCGCGCACGCTCCGATCATGAAAAGCGCGTCGGTTTCATCCACTTTTGCAGATGCAAGATCGAGCAGTACTCTACGACCTAGGCGCGCACGGGCGGCTTCCTGTGCGCCATGCCGTGGCGCGCCCAGACCTGTCATAAGCATTTGATTTTGCTGGTGCCGGGTGAGAGGATTGAACTCCCGACCCGCGGTTTACAAAACCGCTGCTCTACAACTGAGCTAACCCGGCTTTTGGCCGATAGAGGCCTCTCTGATAGCGCCATTGCCGCCAAACCGGAAACAAAAATAAGAATGGCGCCGGAGAATGGCAAACGGTCCGCAGCCGGGCCGGCAGATGAGTGTGGCCCCGCCAGACCGGGCCGGGGGTCCACTGATGCGGGCCGTCATCCGTAACGGCGGGTTACTAGCCGCAGTGCAGGCCGCCATAGGGGCCGCGCCAGCAGCGGCGGGCGGGACCGTAATTGCAGTGTCCGTACGGTCCGCGCCAGCCGCCCGGTCCGCAGCCCTGCGCGACTTTTGTAATAGCAGTGCCACTCTTCAGGGGTGCCACAACCACTGCGGCTTGGGCCATGCTGGCGAGCAGCAACGTTGCCGCGGCCACAGCAAGGCCGCAGATGCGGAAATTGGTCATATCCGGCTCCTTATGTTTTCGATTAATCGCCCCCACTCGAACCGACCCAGTGAACGCATAATTCGTTGTTTGGTTCCAGCATTGACTTGTTGTCTGCGCTCGCCACGATCATCCGCCATTATCGCGTCATGGGCTCATCATGGGCTCATCACGGGCTCGTCATGGGCTTCAATCGCCGCAAGATGGAAGACGAGCGCCGCCGAGAAGACGGCGGCCGAGCAGCGCGCGACCGATCCGCAGATCATGGCGGATGCGGAACGGCTGGTCGCCGTCTGGAACGAGCGGCAAGTCAAACGAATGCCGATGCTGTTTTCGCCGACGATCGGCGCCGCCATCGCCGCCGGCTTTTGGTTTCTCTGGGTGCGTTGCCCGGCGTGCTGGACCATCAACGCCATCGACTTGCGCACGCTCGACCGTCACCACAACGCGGCGATTACCGGTCTCATTCCGGCGCTGTCGTGCCGGTCGTGCCGGCCCAATGCGCCGTTTGCCGAGCTGATACGCCTGTCGCGAAAAAGCATCGCCGATGAAATGCGGGAGGAACACCGGAGGCGACAAATAATAAAAACGGCCCCGGATGGGTACCCGGGGCCAGTGGGACCCGAGGTGAAAGGGGTAGTAAGAATCGGGTCCGAAGAGGAGCCTAAAGAACAACAAAGCTTTGGGCACTTGGTCAGAACGTCACAGTCGCCGCCGCCTTTAGCCGCCGGCGCCCGACGTTCGCTGCCGCGCGATGATGGTTGATTTCTCAAGCTCTTTGGAAGCTATGCGCACAGCGCCTGCGCCGCCGACAAAGCTAACCTTGTGTCAAGAACTCCGCCGTAAAGAGGGGAGGGCGCACGCGTGAGTTCCATACGCGACACAATTTGGACTCACGCCGCGGCGACAATTTGACGGATTTGGACGGCTGGGGACGCCAGTTCATGCCCAAGCAGGATCGACCCAAGCAGGATCACTGGCCTGATCGCCGCGCCTTTGTCGCGCTCCTTCCCGGCGCCGCATTTGCGTTTGCCGGCTGCGCCACGCGGCCGGCGCAGCCGGTCTCTTACGGGCCGACCCAGAAGCTTGTCACCTATGTGACGCACGAGCGGCCGGGCACGATCGTAGTCGATCCCGCCAATCATTTTCTCTATTCGGTGCAAAAGGGCGGCCAGGCGGTGCAGTACGAAGTTGGCGTCGGCAAGGAAGGCTATGGCTGGTCCGGCGTGGCGACCGTCCACAACAAACAGGAATGGCCGGACTGGTATCCGACGCGCGACATTCTCGATCGCAAACCCGAGATCCGCGAACACATGGTGCCGCTGCAAAGCGGCTACGGCATGCATGGCGGCCCCGATAATCCGCTGGGCGCGCGCGCTCTCTACCTGTGGCAGGGCAAGATCGACACGCTCTACCGGATTCACGGCACCAATGAGCCGGACACTATCGGCCACGATGTGTCCGCCGGCTGCATCCGCATGCGCAACGAGGATGTAATCGACCTTTACGAGCGCACCCCGGTCGGAACGAAAGTCGTCGTGCTCGCGGGAAATTCGGCCTGACGCGCGCTCCTCTTCACCACCCTGCTTGACCGGTTATAGACGTGCGGCACTTCCCCTCCCGCCCACGCGCGCAGGAAATGAAAAGAATTCGTCCGAATAGCTTTGTGCCTCGCGCCGCGAAATTGTTTTACTCTTCATCGAATCGCCTTGAGGAGCCCGTTCATGAATCGCGCCGACGATCATTGCCACGCACATGCGCACGTACATGCGACAGCGCAGCCAACCCAGTCGCATAGCCGCAGAAGCATCGTCATCGCGCTCGCCTCTGCCGCGGCGCTGTCCTCGGGTCCTGGACTCGCCAAATCCGATGCGTCGCCCGAAGACGAACGTTTCATGCGCATGGCGCTCGATGAGGCGCGGCAAGGCGATTATGCGTTTGGCTGCGTGATCACCCGCGATGGTGGTGAGGTGATCGCGCGCGGGCGGAATCTCGGCAAAACCAACGACGACCCGACCGCCCATGGCGAGATGGTAGCGATCCGCCGCGCGCTGGCCGATCACGGCAGCGCAAGCTTGCGTGGCGCGACGCTCTACACTTCCGGCGAGCCGTGTGTGATGTGCATGGGCGCGATCGTCTGGTGCCGTATCGGCCGGCTCGTCTTTGCCGCTTCGGTGCCGCGAATCGGCAGCCTGACCAATCAGATCATGATCACCAGCGCCGAGGTGGCGGCGCACGCGACATGGGATCCAATCAAGATCACCGGTGGCGTGTTCGCCGACGAGGCGATGAAGCTGTTTGGGAAGTAGCCCCGAATCGTTTTTCGAACGTCATGCCCGAGCATAGCCGTTCGCAGAACGGCGTCGCTTCGCTCACCTATGGCGGGCATCCCGCTTAGGCGGGCACTTCCGTGCCTGGCAATCGGGATGGCCGGAACAAGTCCGGCCATGACGACGCATCATTGCGCCAAGAGCCTCGCCACGATGCGCTCGCGCGTCAGCTTCAAATCGCGCATGCGCACGCCGAGCGCACGCCGAGCGCACGCGAGACCGCGTTGCCGATTGCGGCGGCGGTCGGTCCGGCGGTCGCTTCGCCGACCCCGAGCGGTGTGTCGCTGTCGCTCGCGACGAGTTCGATTTCGATCTCGGGGACCTCGCGAAAGCGCAGCACCGGATAGCTGTCCCAGTCGATCGGCCCGCTGCTCGCATTGTCGAACCGGACTTGCTCCTTGAGCACCCAGCTCGCGGACTGGATGATGCCGCCTTCGAGCTGATTGATCACGGCGTCAGGATTGACGACCAAGCCGGCGTCGGCAGCGCACCAGGCGTGCAGCAGGCGAATCGATTCCTCGACTTCGACCTCGACGATGACGGCGGCATAGGCGGCGCGGTTCTTGTATTGGGCGAATCCGATGCCTTTACCGCGATGAGCTTGGCCGCGATTGGCGTGACGTTCTGCTTCGCTCCAGTTTGCCATGGCAGCGGCGCGCTCGATCACGCGACGCGCCCGCGGATCGGACAGGCGCTCCAGACGAAAGCGAACCGGATCCTGTTTGGCGCGTTCGGCGAGTTCATCAATGAACGATTCAAGCGCGAAAATATTCGGCATCGCGCCAAGGCTGCGCAATGCCGAGGTGCGCCGCGGCGTCTCCGGCACCAGATGATGGATGATCCGCTTGGCCGGAATATCGTAAAGCGGTTCGCCATTGCGCGTGGCGCCGCCGCCGGCGGCTTCCGGCACGTCGTTCGGCGGCGGAACCGGCGGCGGATCGGGCAGCGCGTCGGCTGCTAGGAGCGCGGCGCCGCCGCCGGGCCGGCCCTGATGCGTGCCGCTCCAAATTTCGGTCGTCCAATCCGCCGGATGACCCGTGGCGTCGAGCGTGGCGCGCACCTTCACCACCATTGCCGGGCTCACCGGCTCGAATGCGAACTCTTCCTGCCGCCGCCAGCGCACTCGGATCGGACGGCCGGGCAGCCGCACTGCGATGACCGCCGCATCGGCGGCCGCGTCGTCGGCGCCGTTATGGCCGTAGCAGCCCGGCCCTTGAACGTGGCGCACCGAAATTGCGGAAGCGTTGAGCTTGAGCATGCGCGACAGCGCCGCGCGCAGGGGGAAGACGCCTTGGCAGTGCGTCCACACCGTCAGATGGCCGTCGCGATAAAGCGCCAGTGCACACGAGGGCGCGATCGAAGCGTGCGCGAGATGGCCGCGCGTATAAGTCGCTTCGTAGCTTTGCAACCCGCGCGCGGAATCCCGCTCCGGCGCGCCGATGGTGCGATCAATGCTGGGGCGCTGCAGGAGCCAATTTGCTTCTTGCTGCAGCGCGCTCGGCCGCTCGACGCCGCGCCAATGGGCGTGGTCGGCGGCTGCACCCGCTGCGGCTTCAACGGTTGTTTCATCGTCGCCGACGATCGCCAGAAAATTGCCCTCGCGCACGAAACTGATCGGTCCGCGCGCGGCGCGCCGGATCGCCGCCTCATCGATAGAGTCGAGCGTGGCTCCGCGATTGGGCTGACGCACAACCCGCGCATGCGTCATGCCCTCGAGCGCCATGTCTTCCAACGTTATGTCATGGACGAAAGTCGCTTCGCCGAAGAGCTTCGCCGGCAAATCGATGCGCGCGGCGTTGCGGCCGACGATCGTATAATCCGCGGCCGGCTTACGCGCCGCAATTCCGGTCGCCTCGCGCGCCAGGCTTACGGATTGCGCGAGCGACCAATAATCAAGCTGCGTGGATGTACCGTTGCGCAGAACGTGGCCGTCCCGCACCGAGAATTCCGCCGCGGCGCAGCCAAGGCGCTGCGCGGCCTCTTCGAGAAACAGCGCGCGTATTTCGGCGCAGGCGGCCCGCAGCGCGATGCCGCCCGCCTGCATCGATTGGCTTCCGGCGGTATAGCCCTCATTCGGCGTCTCGTCGGTGTCGCCCGAGCGGATGATTATGCGCTCAAACGCGACGTCGAGCTCTTCGGCGGCGATCTGCGTCATCGCGGTGAGCACGCCCTGGCCGAGTTCAACGCGCCCGCTCGCAAGCTCGACCTTGCCCGGCGTGGCGAAGTTCAGCCATCGATCGAGACGGGGATTGTCGGCGAGCACGCTTGGCAGGGTCATGCGCGAGCGCCTTCGCGCAAACGGGCCGCCGCTTTTTCGACGGCGCGCAAAATCCGGTTATGCGTGCCGCAGCGACAAAGATTGTCGTCAAGGGCGTGCGCGATTTCCGCCCGTGACGGCGACGGGTTGGTATCGAGCAGCGCCTTGGCCGAGATCAGAATACCGCTGAGGCAATACCCGCACTGGCCCGCTTGCTCCTCGAGGAAGGCTTGCTGCAGCGGATGTGGTTTTTCCGGCGTGCCAAGACCTTCGATCGTCGTCACGCTGCGGCTGGCGACACTTGCGATCGAGCGCCCGCAGGATTTTACCGGCTTGCCGTCGATCAACACGATGCAGCAGCCGCATTGTTCAAGACCGCAGCCGAAGCGCGTACCGCTAAGCCGCAATTGATTGCGCAGCACATCGAGCAAGGGCGTGTCGTCGTGCGCAACGGTAACGCTGACGTCACGGCCGTTCACAGTGAAGGCGATGATTTGTGGCATCGGCCTTTGCGCGCGTCGACGATCAAGAGAATGTAAAAGCGTCGTGGTAGGCGCCTTGCACGCTGCCGCCGGGAAGCGGGCCGCCGCCCGGCACATGCACCATGTTGCCGATCACCGCAGCCGTGGCGCCGTGCAATCCATGGCGCGGGATCGGCATCGGGCTGAGCGCCTCCCACGTGTCGGACTTGGGATCGTAGGCCTCATTGGTGCCGAACACGCGTCCGGTGGCTTCGCCGCCGAATACCACGATCTTGCCGCCGATATAGACGGCGGAGACGCCGCTGCGCGGGGTCGGCAGCGGCGCGCGGAAAGCCCAACCGTCGGTCTTGGGATCGTAGACGGCGTTCAATCCGGTGTTGAAGTCGTAAGAATCCATGCGGCCGGCAATGGCATGGATTTTTCCGTCGACGACGGCGACGCCCATGTGGTCGCGCTGACCGACAAAAGGCTGCGTTCCGGTCGAGCCGCGCATACCGCCGAGGATCGTGTATTTGTCGGTCGCTGGATCATAGATCTCGTGCCATTCGACCGAGCGCACGTCGCGGCCGCCAAGCAAATGGATCTTGCCGTCAAGCACGATCGCCGAAATGGCGCCGCGCGGCCGGGCCAGACCTGCGATTGGTTGCCAGGAATCGCTCGCGCTGTCGTAGACAAAGCATTTGGAATGCGGGCAGCGGTTCTGCTCGACGAAGCCGCCGAAGGTGTAAATCTTCGGACCAATCGACACGCCGGCGACATGATTGCAGGGCAGCGGAAACGCCGCCGTCTGCGACCAGCTTTTGGACTTGGGATCGTAGACCTGGTGAAAGCCGCCATCGACGCGGTGGCGCGCATAACCGGCGATCACGTGAATTTTGCCCATGCATTCGATCACCGCGTGCTCGCCCACCGGAATCGGCAAGCGCGGCTGCTCGATCCATCGGCCGGGATTGGCAGAGACTGGGGCAATGCTGGTCATGTAACGCTGCTTCTCGACCGTCGGCGGAATGCTGGTCATGTTGCGATCGAACAGGCCGGCGAACAGCGGATCGCTTGTTGCGGCCTCCGGTGCGGCTGCCAATGTCATTGTGTCCTCCCGGGGTTGCTCTTAGACGGCGTAGGACGAAACCGCGTCGCGCAACAACATGCGGGTCAGTTCGACACCCTCGCGCGCCACATCGTAGGGCGAGCGCGCCCATTGCTCGGGATTGGGCGCCTCGTAGCTGAGATAGCCGGTGTAGCCCTTTTCCGACAACAGGCCGAGCACTTCGCGCCACTGCACCATGCCTTTGCCGGGCGGCAAGCGGTCGGTTGGTCGAGAGACGCCGGTCACCGGTTGGGACGAAACGTCGCTGTACTGGAAACAGAAGATTTGCTCAGCCGGCACGCTCTCGAAGCCGCGTCCGCCGGCGCCGCTGCGGGCAAAATGATAAGTGTCGATCAGATAGCCGCAATTTTTCTGTTTGGCGCCGTCGAGCAATTCGCGCAAGGTCGCGAGCTTGTTGAGGACGGGATGCTGCGAATTGAATTCGATAGCGAGCCGCAGCCCATATTCGCTGGCAATCGCGCCGGCCTGGCGTAAATGGCCGATCGCATCCGAAATCGGCCCGGCGATCGGCCCGGGCGCGCTCATCAGCATGTCGCAGCCGAGCGCCACCGCGTTTTCGCAGGATTCCCGGAAAACCTTGAACAGTCGCTTGCTCTCATCGCCGTTGGCGAACAGCCAGCCATATTCGACGCCGAGCACACCGACGGGGATGCCGCAATTGTGGATCAGGTCGAGCACCTGCTGGTTGCTCATTCCGGCGTCGAAACAGCGCTTGAAATCAGTGCGGCGCAGCTCGACGGCGTCAAAGCCGGCGCTGCGGGCCGCATCGAGCGCGGTCGCAAGGGGCGTGGTGTCGATTGTCCACATATGCAGCGCCAAGCGCCCGAATTTGTTCGTCATTGCTTACACGCCCCTTTGCGATCTGACCTTTGCGATCTGGGCCTTCGCGATCTGGGCCTTCGCGATCTGGGCCTTTGCGATCTGGGCCTTTGCGATCTGTCCCTTGCGGTCGCGGCCTGCCGCGGTAGATGGATCATCCACGCCTTGGATAAATTCAAGTTGTATTGGCGTCAATTCGATCTATGCGCCGATGGCATGCTCGTAAATGTCTTCTTCCTGCGCATTATGGATGCGAACCAGCGCCTCGATCGCCTCGATCACCCGCTGGGCGTCTCTAATGAGACAGTGGTCCACATCCTGAGGCCGGAGCCCGTTGGCCAGCCGTTGCAGGAGCCGCGCCATGTGGATGATCTCACGGTGCGCGCGGCTCATTGCGCCAAGCCCGTGATGGTCGCCGAGGAATTTCGAGCCGCGCGGATAGACGGCGCGTTCGTCGTCGCGCTCATGCGCGACGACGCCCCGCGACACCGCGTGATTGGCTTCCGCGATCAGCTCGACCGCCGTGACGCCTTCGGCGGAATCAAGCGCGTCGGCAATTTCCCGCAAACGATCGAGCGTCGGCTCCATGCGCTTGTGATCCGCGGCAAGCGTCGTCGCCGCTGCGGCCGGCATTTTCTGATGGCCAAATTTGTGACCGGACGCCAGTGCCCGCAACGCATTGAGAATAACGGCAAGGTCGATCGCCTCCTGAGTCAAGGCACCGGCAACCGGGGGCAGGAAACCTGCGGCAGCAAAACCCATCGCCAGGGCCGAGAGGCCCATTCCGGCAATGATGCTTTGCAGCGCGATCCGCCGGGCGCGGCGCGCGATCGTAACCGCATCGGACACGCGATCGAGCCGATCGACAAGTATGATCACGTCGGCCGCTTCGGAGGAGGCGCTGGCGCCGCGAGCGCCCATCGCGATGCCGACATTGGCGGCCGCCAAAGCCGGCGCATCATTGATGCCGTCGCCGACCATCACCGTGGGATTTTGCCGTTGCTCGGTCGCCACCGCGTCAACTTTGTCGCCCGGCTCCCGTTCGGCCAGGACCGCATCGAGGTCGAGCGCGGCGCCAATGATGTCGGCTGCTTCGGCGCGATCGCCGGTCAACATGACGATGCGCGAGACGCCGGCGGTTCACAGCGACTGGACCGCGCGCGGAGTTTCGCGCCGAAGCTCATCCGCCAGCATGATCGCGCCGATTGGCTGGCCGTCGACGGCAACGAATACGCTCAATGCCGACCGCCACGCTGCGCGCCGCAGCGCGCGCGCCGCCCACGCTTCCGGCTTGCGCGGCCCGTACACCATTTGATGCGAACCCACGCGTATCGATTGTCCGTCGAGCGTGCCTTCGCCCCGAACCCATCGCCTCGCGCACTTTGGAGGGCAGGCTGGGTTTGAGGCCTTTGGCGGCGGCAGCTTCGACGATTGCCGCGGCGACGACGTGGTGCGAGGCTTGTTCCAGCGAGCCGGCAATCTGTAAGATTTCATTGGTGCTGTGGCCGGGAGCGGCTTCAATGGCAACGAGACGCGCGCCGCCGACTGTCAGCGTGCCGGTCTTGTCGAACATCACGGTGTGTGCGCGCGCAAGCGCTTCAAGCGGACCGCTGCCTTTGATCAGGATGCCGCGTTTGGCCGCTTGCGCGATGCCGGCAATGAAGACGACCGGCGCCGCCAAAATGAGCGGGCAGGGCGTCGCTGCGACAAGAACCGCCAGCGCGCGCACCGGATCGTTGGAGAACAGCCATGCGCCACCCGCGACAAAGAGCGTGATCGGCAGCAACAGCAAGGCATAGCGATCCGCCATGCGGATGAAAGGCGACTTTGCCGCCTGCGCCGCGCTGACCATGCGGATGATGCCGGCATAAGTACTCTCGCTTGCCGGTGCATAGGCGCGCATCTCGAACGAATCGCAGGCATTGAGCGATCCGCTGCGTGTAAGCTCGCCGGCTTGGCGGAAAACCGGCATTGGCTCGCCGGTCAAGGCGGATTCGTCAATCGTCGCCGGCTGACTAATAACGATGCCGTCGACCGGAATGACCTCGCCGGCTCTGACAAGAATCTCGTCGCCGACGACGATTTGTTCGACGGCGACGTCCTCGATCACCGACCCGCGGCGGCGATGCGCGATCCGCGGCGCGCGGTCGATCAATAGCCGCAAATCCCGCTCGGCGCGCGCAACCGCGACATCTTCCAGCAGATTACCGCCCGCATACATAACGGCGACAACGACGCCAGCCAGAGTCTGGCCAAGCGCGAGAGCGCCGGACATCGACACTAGGGCAACGGAATCAACGCCGAGGTGCCCGGTCGCAAACTCTCGCAGGATCGAAAGCAATAGCGCAATGACGACAGGAATCGTGCCGGCGGCCCAGCACCACGCCGCGATGTCAGCGCGCGCCATCGCCCAGGCGAGCGCGCCGGAAAGAAGTCCGCCCAGCGCGATCGCAACAAGCGCCCGGCGGAACAATCGTTCAGTAACATAATTCCACATCGATCAATTGATGACGCCCGACCATGCTGGCTCTTTCCATCGAAACGGCTCGGCTCAAGCGATGCTCAGCGCCTTCAGGTGCCACGCCGATCCTCGATCTGGACGAAATCTTATTCACAATGGCGGCGCAGCTTTTGATCAAAATCAACGTCGGGCCGTCGCTTGCTGAGCGCAATGGGCAGCTTTAAGCTGTTCGACCGCGACTGCGCAGCGCAATCTTATCCGAGCATGGTGAATGAAGCAGAGCGTAAAGCGTTCTAATGTGGTCTTGATCGCTTTTGGCGTGTCCGTACTTACGCTCGCGAAGGCGCCGGCGGCCCACCCACAATCGGCCGATCTGGTGCTGTGCGATCGCATTGCGGCGGATCCCGCCGACCCCGACAAGCCGGCCGACGTCAAGGGAGTTTCGGACATTGCTCCGTCCGATGTCGCGACCGCGATCAAGTTCTGCAAACGTGCCTCGACGAGTTCACGCCGGGCGCTTTATGAACTCGGCCGCGCCTATGCGGCCAATCGACAAATGACGGAGGCGGTGAGCGCCTATCGCAAAGCGGTCGACAAAGGCAGTAGTGCCGCGATGGTTGAACTCGGCTCATTGCTAGCGAACGGCTCGACGGGCGCGAAGGATGAAACAGAGGCGCGGACTTTGTTTGCCCGCGCCGCACAGGCGGGTGATGCGCGCGGCGCGGCCAATCTGGCCGCGCTTTCCGCAAATGACGGCGGATCATCCGATCCCGCCGAGGCGAGGGCAATGTTGGCGAAAGCCGCGGAGACGAACTCGGCCGAGGCGCAGTTTCAGCTTGGTCTGATGATGGCGAACGGAGTCGGCGGCCCAAAAGACGATGTCGCCGCGCGCGGGATGTTCGAAAAGGCGGCTGCGCAGGGCCACGACGGCGCGCTCGATTGGATGGGCAATTTTGCCGAAAGCGGACGCGGCGGACAGGAGGACCGCAACGCCGCCAAAAGTTATTACGAGAAAGCCGCCGCGCTCGGCAATGATGACGCGAAGGCCGCGCTTGAGCGGATGAAATGCCCGCTTGTGATGAAAACCAAACGCGGTGACGTTTGGACCCATCTGTGCTTCTAGGGTCAAAACTCATTACCGCCGCGTCACCGCCGCTCTAGGCATTCACCTGTACTTGCCAATCCTTGAAAGGAACGCGTGATGTCTTCCCGCCGCCAGCTTCATCTCGGCGCTTTCATGCGGCCGGCCAGTATTCATACCGGCGCCTGGCGATATCCAGGGGCGTGGCCTGATATGAATTTCAATTTCGCGCATATCAAGGAGTCGATCCAAAAGCTGGAACGCGCGAAATTCGACGCGTTTTTCATGGCCGATCACATGGCGGTGCTGAATATGCCGATGGACGCGCTCAAAAGAAGTCACACCGCGACTTCATTCGAGCCGTTCACGCTGCTCTCGGCACTGTCGCAGGTGACCGAGCGCATCGGTCTTGTCGCTACCGGCTCGACTACCTTCGACGCGCCGTATCACATCGCGCGGCGCTTCGCCTCGCTCGATCACTTGAGCAACGGCCGCGCCGGCTGGAACATCGTCACGACCTCAAATCCGGACGCCGCGCTTAATTTCGGGCTCGAGGAGCATATGGAGCACGGCGAGCGCTATCGCCGCGCGCGCGAATTCTATGACGTGGTGACCGGGTTATGGGACAGCTGGGCCGACGATGCATTTCTCCGCGATGTCGAAGACGGTATTTTCTTCGATCCGGCAAAAATGCACGTCCTCAATCACAAGGAGAAATATCTTTCGGTGCGCGGCCCACTCAATATCGCGCGGCCGGTCCAGGGCTGGCCGGTGATCGTGCAGGCCGGCGCGTCGGAGGCGGGGCGGCAGCTCGCCGCGGAAACCGCCGAAGCGGTATTCAGCGCACAGAGCGATATTGTCGCCGGGCGCCAATTTTACGCCGACGTGAAGGGCCGTATGGAGAAGCGCGGCCGCGGGCGCGAGCACATGAAAATCCTGCCCGGCTGCTTTGTCGTCGTTGGCGATACCGTCGAACAAGCGCGGGCAAAACGTGCGAAGCTTGACAGTCTGGTCAACTACGCCAACGCGATCGCCTCGCTGTCGATCGCGCTCGGCCACGACGCCTCAAAATTCGATCCCGACCGGCCATTGCCCGACGACATTCCCGAAAGCAATGCGTCCAAGAGCGGACGCGAGCGTGCCATTGCGCTCGGTCGGCGTGAGAGCTTAACCGTTCGCCAGCTCGCGCAGCGGCTTGGCGGTTATTCCGGGCTGGCGATGGTCGGCACTGCGCAAACCATTGCCGACGAAATGGAGGAGTGGCTGGAAACGGAAGCTTCCGACGGCTTTACCGTGATGTTTCCCTATTTGCCGGGCGGGCTCGACGATTTTGTCGAGCGTGTGGTCCCGGAATTGCAACGGCGTGGATTGTTTCGGCACGATTATGAAGGCGCAACTTTGCGCGAGCACCTGGGATTGCCGCGTCCGAAGAATCGATTTTTTGAGAACTGAAGTGAGGTTCATACTGAAGCGCGAGCGAGTACGGTTCACATGACCGAAATTGGTTCCGTCAAGCGCGAAAATTTGAACGGGAACTTTTCCCCGACGAACCCGATTTTCGGGGAATACAGAGGAATCAATTGTGATGTGGAATTCAAAATGGAAATTGATACGGAAGACGATGAAACCAGCGCTAGAAAATTTCGCGACTTCGCTGCCGAATGCCGTCGGCTGGCGCGCACCGCCTCGGAAACAGATCGCGTCGTGTTGATCGAGATTGCCGAAGCCTGGATGGTTTGTGCCGAACAAGTCGAGCGCAACGC
>DASXJB010000022.1:0-3848 GCA_036497645.1 Xanthobacteraceae bacterium | reverse complement strand
CAACATCGACAGCGCGGAGCGATATGGATCGGCTTTACGCCGGCGGCTGCGTTCCGCGGAGCGCTTCAACGACGCCGCAATCCGCTTCGGATCGCGCTTGGTGAAGACGCCGCGGTCGAGATCGAGCGCATCGCTTTCGCGTGTCACCCGCGCCGACCAGCGCCGGCCGCGCGATGCGCTGCGCGCGGATTTGCGCCGGGACGTTTTTCGGCGGGATCGATACGACGATTCTACCGCAGATTTCCGAGCCGATGTCCGAGCCATGGTAAGCGTCCGAAGCGAAGGGGCTTTCACCAAGCAATCATCGGCGTGGCGGCTTTGTTCCAGCCGACGTTGCGGTCGTTATTCGGCAGCGATGGCGTGCGCGGTTGGGTTCGCCATGCCGGCGAGACATTTCGCCAGGGCCTCGCCCTCCGGATCGAGCGGCCGCGGCGCGTGCGCTGGCAACGCCGTCGATCGCCTGCCGCACCGGCATGCTGTCAGCCAAGGCCGGCATCACGACGTGCTCGATGATCTGACCGTAATTGCCGCTGCCGCGCCGATGCGTATCGCCATAGCCCTTGATGAGGCCGGCGCATTCGGCGATTTCGATCGCGAGTTCGCCGGAGCGCGCGGCCGCTTGCAGGATCAGCCGCAGCCACGCCTCGATCGCCTCTTGCTCCTTTTGGAAGCGGAATGTCTTGCGCCGGAACGCTCGTAGCTTGGCGAGCGTAGCGAAGCGCAAGTAACCGGAAATCGAGCGGCTATTGACCGCCATGGCGAGATGGGCGCGGCCGAATGCCGGATAACGATCAGTGAGCCTAAGGATCCAAGTGGCCAGCCGGGTCGGCAGAACGGAGCACATTTCATCGATGCCGGGTTTCAAAAACTCGGTCAGCGCGACGGTCTGCCCTGGCCTCACCCCGAGCTCGCGCATGATGCGCGCCAGCCGCGCCGGATCGATCTTGGCCTCGGCGACGCGGATCACGTCTTCGTAGGACATGCGCAGCGCGAGTTGCCGTGCAGTGGCCGCCAGCAATCGCCCGCCGGCTGCTGCTTGCTCATCGGCCTCGCGGATCGAATTGAGCCGGTCGAGGTAGAGGCGCGCATAGTCGCGGTCCTGATAGGCGCTCAAACGGCGCACACCCTCGGCGACGACGTCTTGCGCCGCAGCGGGCATGGCCGCGATTTCGGTTTCCAGATTAGAGGTCAACACGACCGGTGGGTTATGGCGCTTGGCCGGTTCGGCGGACGCTTGTAATCCCGCGGTCGCGGCCTTCCATCCAGCGCGGAAGCCGCGCAGATTGGCCTCGACCGCTTTGCCATCGGCGCGGATTGCCGCTTCGAATGCCTCGGCCGGAATGGGCAGTGTGCGCGCGCCGGCGATCGTGCCGAGTAGCACCGCATTGATCATGGCACTGGCTTGCCGCGCGAGTGCTTCGAAATCGAGGAGCAACGCATGGCGCGAATTTTTCTCTACCGCCGCGATCAAGCGCTGCGGGTCGTAGCGGCCATCGCTCATGGCGATCTTTTCGACCACGAGATAGGAGCGGCTGGTCGACGCGATCGCCATGGTGCGATCGGGCGCGGTATAGCCGCCGGCGACGGCACGGCCGGCCTCCATCAATTCGCTCGCGACGAGGAGGTCGACGTCGCCGACCGCCGGCGCCAGCGCCAGAATGGGCCGTCGGGCGGATCCGTTACTGCTTCCTGACATCGGCGCCGGCACCATTTCAATATGGTAGGTGGTCGCGCCGGTGCGCTGTGCCACGCCCGGAATCGAGGTCGATTGCACCGGAAAGCCCTGGCTCGCCGCCGCCGTTACGATCCAATCAGTGAGCACCCCGCCGCCTTCGCCGCCGAGCGCCGCGATCAGGATCGTGATCGGGCGCGGCGCCTGTGCTGGGATGTGCGGCGCACTGCTCGACTCTCCCTCTCCCCTCTGGGGAGAGGGTTTGGATGAGGGGGTTCGGGGCTCGCCGACAGTCTCGAACTCCCTCACCCCTTCCTCTCGCCTCTGGGGGGAGGGAGAAGAGAGGTTTGCGAGCCCTCCAATAACTCGGCTGCGGATCGCGGCGAGCGTGCGATCCCACCAATTGGGATTGGTGACAATGTCGGCCCGATAGAACGACGGGCACAGCACGGCGGCATGGGCCACCTCGCCGCATAAGCCACAGCCGACGCAGCTTTCGACAACGGCGGCAACCGGATCGCGCCGCAGCGGATCGGGATTGGGCTTCACCGTCAGTGACGGACAACCCGACAGCCGGATGCAGGAATGGTCGCCGGTGCACAGCTCGTCGTCGACGCCATAGCGCGTCTTCACCACCCGCTCGCCGCGCTTGAGCTTGTCGGCCTGCTCGACGCGGATGCGGCGCTGCCGCGCCAGCATGCATTCGCCGTCGGCAATGATCACTTTGAGCCCGCGCTCGGCGCTGCGCATGGCCTCTTTCAGCGTCGCCGCCATTTTGCCGACGCTGTAGCTGCGCACCGTGCGCAGCCAGCTTACGCCCAACGCGCGAAGCGTTTTTTCAATGCTGATTCCGGCCGATGCGCCCGCGCGATGCGCGCTGCTCGACGGCAAATATTGCTGGCCGGTTGCCGAGGCGTAACCGTTCTGCATGATCACGAGCACGCCGTCGCCCTTGTTGAACACGTTCGAGGCGACGCCGGTAATCAACCCGTTGTGCCAAAAACCGCCATCGCCCATCACCGCGATCGGACGCTTCGCCATGTTTGGAGCGACCGCGGCCGCGCTCGCCAGCGACATGCCGTAGCCAAGAATGGAATTGCCGAGCGAGAACGGCGCAAAGGTCGCGAAGGAATGGCAGCCGATGTCGGCGCTGATATGGACCGGTCCGAATTCGCGCTGCGCCAGCTTGATCGCGGCAAAAACTGGGCGCTCGGGACAGCCGGTGCAGAAATTCGGCGGCCGCGCCGGAATATCGTCGAGCGCCGCAAGCGCGCTCGTGCGATGCGCAACGATTTCTTCGACGTGGCGCGAAATGGATTGAGCCGCGATGCCGGTCGGCTGCGCCGCCGCGGCGAAAGCAGCGATGCCGCGCAGCAGCACCTCCGACGTGTAATCGCTGCTCGCCGGCAGGCAACCTTTGCCATAGACCCGCGTGTCAGCGCCGGCATTGCGCAAAATCACGTTGATCTGCTGCTCGACGTAGTTGGGCGAGCCCTCCTCCACGACCAGCACCGCACGTTTGCCGGCGCAGAATTCCCCCACCTCTTTCGGCACGAGCGGATAAGCGACGTTGAGCACATAGATCGGGATGCGCAAGACGCCGTACAGATCGGCAAGATCAAGCCGCGCCAAAGCGCGCAGCAAGCCATTGGTCAGTCCACCGAGAACGATAATGCCGATTTCGCCGATCTCACCGGCAATCAGCTCATTGAGCTTTTGCTCGCAAATGAATTTCTGCGCCGCCGGCAGGCGCTGTTCGATTTTCAGCCGTTCCTGCGCGAAGGTGGCCGGCGGATGCGAAAGCCGCCCATATTCGAACCGGACTGGTCCCGCGAGCCGGTGCTGCGCGTTGTAAAGCCCGGGTTTGTTGTCTTTGGCGGTGAACTCGCCGGTGAGGTGACACGCGCGTACGCGCAGGTCGAGCATGACCGGCGCGTGGCTCGCTTCCGACAGTTCAAAGCCCTTTTCCACCATGTGCACGATGGCCGGCAGATCGGGCCGCGGATCGAGCAGCCAGATCGAGGACTTCATGGCATAGGCGTAGGACCGTTCCTGGATCACGCTCGCGCCTTCGCCGTAGTCCTCGCCGAGCACGATCAAGGCGCCGCCAATGACGCCCGGCGAAGCGAGGTTCGACAGCGCATCGGCCGCGACATTGGTGCCGACGATCGATTTC
>DASXJB010000021.1:0-18451 GCA_036497645.1 Xanthobacteraceae bacterium | reverse complement strand
AAATTTGAGCTGGTCATCAATCTCAAGACTGCAAAGGCGCTCAGTCTGACTATTCCCCCGGGCGTGCTCGCGATCGCCGACGAGGTGATCGAATAAGAACGCGGCTTGCGGGATCCGCGAGGTTCACTTCGCCACAAGATGTGAAGGTGTGCGGCTGCCATTTCCGGCATGTTGCGCATTGGCCGGCGATGCATGGTCGGCAATGAGGTCACGCAGCCAATCCATTTTGCGGATGGTGACGTCGGTCTGTCCGGACGGAATCACGATGCCGCTTTGCGCGAACGCCGCGAGGATCGCCATCGCCAGCTCGGTGCGAACGCTGCCGGTTTTGGCGATATCGGCGATAAAAGCGTAAAGCGTAAAATTCACGCTCGCGGGGGCGAATTCGTCGAGCGTGACGGCCGGTTCCGGTGTTTTGAGCACGTCCGGATTGTCCGCCGCCACTTTGAGCAGGACGGCTTGGACCTGACGCGGATCGCTACCATAGGCGACGCCGATCGGTATCGCGATGCGCCGGATATTGTTGCGGAACGTCCAGTTCTTCACCTTCTCCGAAACGAAAAAAGAATTTGGGATAAGAACATGCGCGCGGTCGAACGTTTCCAATTCGGTCGAGCGCACGCTGATCTTGCGCACATAGCCTTCCTCGCCGCCGACGACCACCAGGTCGCCGACTCTGATCGGACGTTCGGCGAGCAAAATGAGGCCGGAGACGAAATTGTTGACGAGATTCTGCAGGCCGAAACCGATGCCGACGGATAGCGCGCCGGCGATGATCGCAATATTGGACAGGCTGAATCCGGCATAAGAGAACGCCGTCAGTGCGGCGATCACAATGCCGACATAGCCAATCCCGGTGCGGATCGAGTTTCGCACCCCGCCGGAAATACCGGCCGGCAGCAGCACGCGCGCGTCAAGCCAGCCTTGAAACAGTCGAGCCGCCGCGTAGCCGACCCCAAACACCAGTATCGAAGCCAACAGCGCGCCGAAGGTGACCTCGGTGCTGCCGATGCGCAGACCAAAAAACAGCTGCCAATACCATTCGCGAATGTCCGGCCCGTTGTATCCCCATTGCAGCATGATCAGCGGCACTGAGAGCACCAGCACTGCGAATTTTAAGGACAGGCTGATCGGCAGGGCGAGCTGTTCGCGCCGCGCCCGCTCCAAGGCGGCGCTTCGCTTGAGCCATCCGCCGACAATCGTGCCGTCGTCGCTCAAGCCTTGCGCGAAACCGTCCACCCACAGCAGCAGAAGATAGATGAGGGCGAGGATCGATCCGGTGACGACCAGTTGCTGCGCCAGAAAGCGCGCCAGCGGCAGATAGCCAGCGGCCGCGGTGACGACAATCGCGCCGACGATGGCCCACACAATCGTGCGGACAAGTTTGAACAGCCGCGGCGGCGCGGCGGTGCTCGCCGCGCCTAGCGGCGTGCGCAGAAGGGCAACGACGAGCCCGGCCATGAGCAGACTGGAGGGAAGCGCGATCGCGATGGTCAGTGCAAATGGCGCCTGGATCAGCCGGGTGGCAACATAAAGGAACGTGGTCAGGCTATAAACGACGGCGAGCAGCGTGACGAGGCTGCGCAAACGCGCCGCCGCGGCGTCTGATGTCGGAACGAGCCGCCAGTGCGGCGCTCGCGACGAGAATACCGCGCTGGCAAGCGCCCAAACCGTGAAGACGATTATGAGCGACTGCGCGGTGACGTAGAACAGCCAGTCGATACGCTCCGGCAAGTTTTGCGTGGTGGCAATCATGCCGTACAGGAAGGCGACCGGCATGACGACCGGCAGCGCGCGGAAAACCACAACTGCGGCCGCCGCCGAAGCGCGACGCCAGAATGGCGGCGGCTCGGCGGTGTCTTCCCAGCGCCGCGTTCGGCGAACGCTTCGCCGGCATGCGGCGCCGAGCAGCAATGACAGCAGCAATGCTTCGCCGGTGATGTATCCGATTTCGCGCCGATCCGGAACGTTCTGCCACCAATCCGCGACCAAGTCGCGGATTTTGTGCGCCGCCGCGGGCACATGATCCGGCAAGTGTGCCCAAGTCTCATAGGCGTAAACGCCGGGTATCGGTTGAAACAGGATGGAAGAAAAATTCTTGCGGCGGATATCCTGAATCGCGTTCAGCAGATTTTCGATCCGCAGATTGGTCGAATTGACCGCGGTTTGCCCTCCGGACAGAAGACTTGAATGATAATTTAGTTCGGCGCGGGCAAGCGCGGTTTGCTCCGGCTCGGCAGGTTGACCCGCGGCCGGAGCGGGACCAAACAGATCTATCTGCGCTTTATCGGCCTGGAGCCGCGGTTGCAGCTTGTTCGACAGATCCGCAACGTCGGAACGCACACGCTGCAGGCGATCGCGAAACTCATTGAGCTCCGAATAGCGTAAGCGCGGGCGGCCGAGTTCTTTCTCCAGCAGATCCAATTGCCGCTGCCAGTCGGCAATCGTGGCCTGCAAATCGATTCCCAGTTCTTGGTTGACGCGTTTGGTCACTTCCGCCGCATTGATCCGCGAATCGGGGGTCTGTGCCGCGGGCTTGCCGTCGCTGGAAATCGTTGCGCGGGTCTTGTCCTGCGAAGGCGCCGGCGCAGCGCTCTGCGCGAGCGCGAAAGGCGCGCTCGCCAGCAAGGTCAGCGCGATGGCGGTTAGAGCGAGGGAATACGCCGCCCGCGTCATGTGCCGCAATAAATTTGTCATCAACTTCCCTCGTGAACATCCATCGCAGCTCGAAGCGCCGTGTAGAGACGGATCGCGGGCAGAATGTGGCGGGTCAATTGAAAAGAATTGGTTTCAAAACCGCTTTAGCGGCGATCGCAGAGTCTCAATCCAGGCGCGTGACGACCGCCAGCCGCTTAATGTCGTGGTTGAGATAGGCCTGCAAGAACGCATCGTAGTTTTTGAACGATACGCAGCCGTTCGAATCGCCGTTGGGCCCGAGCATGTAGGTGTGAGCGAGCAGACCGGAGCGGCCGAAGGTTCTTGTTTCGTCTTGGGGAATCATGCGCAGCGCGCGCACGCCGTGGAACGGCGCTTCGCGGAGTTCGAGGTCGTAGACGTTGGGCGGGGTGACGCCGTGCATTCTCTCGTCCGGATGATTCGGATCGTCGAGCCGGCTGCCAAGCCCGGAATGCGCTTCGAGCCGCGTGCCGTCCGGCATGTAAACGGTATGCGCCGAGATATCGTAAACCGCGGTGTAGCGATCATAGCGGCCGCCGATGATCTTGGTGGCGCTCAGGCCGGCATCGTCTGTCGCCGCATAGGCCAGCGTGGTCGGGGCAGGTTTGCCGAAGAGTTTTTCGAAAATCCCTCTAAAGAATGACGGCTTCTCGGTGGCGCTCTCCGCGGTGGCAACGCGCGAGCCGGCGATGCGTGCCGCCGCCGAGCCTGGCCGCGGCCCGAGCGCAGCCGCATTCTTGACCGCGCGATCGCTGCGCATTGGCGCAAGCGCCGTGATCGGGCTTGCCGCTGGCAACGGCACCGACGAGGTCAGTGCTACCGGGCGAATGTTGTTTTGAAGCGAACCGTCGTCCACAAAGCTTGCATCCACAAAGCTTGCCGTTGCTGGCGAGGACGGGTGGGGATCGAGCAACAAGGCATAATAGGACCAAGGCGAGTCCGGCTTAGCCACCGCAAGCTTGTCGCCGCGCCTGGTGACCATCGCCAGCCTGTCGCTACGGCCGGCTACACCGTCGGCTCGCACGGCATCGTCAGTTCGATCGGCATCGGGGCCGACGAAATCGCAGACGGTCCAGGCACATAAAGCTGCGACGAATACGGCAGCCGCGCCGCCTATCACCCGCTGCGGCAGCGCATTGGGTGGCAAGCGTCGGTGGTCATATTCGATATAGGTAATGCGGCGTCTGTCGCCGAACGTCATCCCCCGCCTCATCCCCCGTGGAAAGGCAGGGTAGAGCATCGGGGGTATCTGCGGCCTCTTTGAGGCACGCCGTGAAAAAGAATGTCACCACTACATCGACATTCGTCTCCATTTCAGTTACATATAGCTCCGAATCTCGGCCCATCTCGGACGCGGTCCGGCAGGCATGCCGGAGCGCGCGGGCGAGTGCGGTGCCCGCGCGCGGAGTTGCAACCCGCTCCCGGGCCCCTCGGCACTATGACCGGGGCTCGAGGTGCATTCGCTGGACTGGGACAGGCAGGGGCGGGAAAGCCCGTCAGACAAACAGGCCGGGTCCCAGGAAGCATGGCCTGAGGCTGAGTCCGTTGCGATGAAAGACTCCTTGGGACGAGAACCGCGGTGGAACGCCGACAGTCGTGCGCCTCACGTTTGAGGCGCGGCCGTGCACGTAAGGCACGGCAGAATACTCAATTGCGTCTGTCGGCTTTTCGCCTCCGAATTTCTTTCTTGGCGTGGCGAAGACCAAAAAAGCAGGCACCACCCCTGCGCTTTGTCTTTGCGGCTTGTTTCGTGCCTTTGCGAATAGCGAATTGCGACTAGCGAATTGCGACTAGCGAATGGACTTCCATTCGCCACTGGCCACTCACTATTCGCTTCTTCCCATAGCTCGGGCGCAAAGGCGCGCCGCGAGAACGATGATGCTCGCCTTAGCCGCCGGTCACGCTCATATGGCGGGCCACAGCGGGGCGCTGATGGCGGCGATCGATGACGAAGTCGTGGCACTTGGGCTTGCGCCCGATCGCCTCGTCGACCGCGGCAAAAAGCAGGTCGTTGGCTTCCGAGGCGCGCAATGGCTTGCGCAAATCGGCCGCGTCTTCCTGGCCGAGACACATATAGAGTGTGCCGGTACAGGTCACCCGCACGCGATTGCAGGATTCGCAGAAATTATGCGTGAGCGGAGTAATGAAACCGAGGCGGCCGCCGGTTTCCGCGACGCGCACATAGCGCGCTGGCCCGCCGGTCCGATAATCGATGTCGTCGAGCCGATAGCGCTCGGCAAGCCGCGCGCGCACGAGCGACAGCGGCAGATATTGATCGAGCCGGCCTTCGCCGATCTCGCCGAGCGGCATCACTTCGATCAGCGTCAAATCCATGCCGCGGCCATGGGCCCATTCGAGCAGTCGTGGAAACTCGTCTTCGTTGACGGTCTTGAGTGCCACGGCGTTGATCTTGATCTTGAGCCCGGCGGACTGGGCGGCGT
Source organism: Xanthobacteraceae bacterium (assembly GCA_036497645.1). Classification (GTDB taxonomy): domain Bacteria; phylum Pseudomonadota; class Alphaproteobacteria; order Rhizobiales; family Xanthobacteraceae; genus BOG-931. Next base: position 13,334 of record DASXJB010000021.1, on the reverse strand, counting down.
CGATCCCGGTGAGCACCTTGTCCAGCGAGCCCCACCGCGTGATGGCGCGAAACTTTTCGGCATCGAGCGTGTCGAGCGAGACGTTGATCCGGCGGACACCGGCAGCCCGCAGATCGCGCGCATATTTTTCCAGCTGCGAGCCATTGGTGGTCAGTGTCAGTTCGTCGAGTTGACCGGAACGCAGATGCCGCGACAGCGAATCCACGAGCGTCATGATGCCGCGCCGCACCAAGGGCTCGCCGCCGGTGAGGCGAAGCTTGCGCACGCCGCGCGCAATAAAGGCCGAGCACAGGCGGTCGAGTTCTTCAAGCGTCAGGATTTCCGACTTGGGCAGAAACGACATGTTTTCCGCCATGCAATAGACGCAGCGGAAATCACACCGGTCCGTCACCGAGACGCGCAGATAGGAAATGGCGCGGCCGAACGGATCGATAAGCTGCCGCCGATCGGCTTCGCCGCCGATTTCGCGAGCTTCCAATGCTGTTTCCACGCTGTTTTGCATCGGGTTTTGCAGGTTTTCCAGATCTGCCGTCATGCCTGCTCAGATAATGCGTGCAGTGTGCCGGATAAAGCCCTGACGGTCCAGGATGTTGGCCAAAACCGTCACCAAGCGTTACGGCGGATTGCCGCTGGCGAGCGGCGCGGCTGCTGCCGTTTCGGTCGCCACGGTTGCGATAGCCGCCGGCAGTTCGGTGAACGAGCTGATCAGGCGGTCGGCTTTGAGCGCTGCCGGCGCCATCTCGCTGTAGCCGAAATCAACCGCGATCACCGGCACATTGGCCGCGCGCGCGGTACGCACATCGGTCATGGAATCGCCGATCATGATCGCACGCTGCACGTCGCCGTCGGCGCGGCGGATGGTCAGCCGCAACATTTGTGGATCCGGTTTCTGTATGCCGAAAGTGTCCTGGCCGCAGATCGCTGCGAAATAATGGCTGAGATTCAAAGTATCGAGCAGGCGCAGCGAAAGCCATTCCAGTTTGTTGGTGCAGACCGCGAGGCGGAATCCTTCGCCGGCGAACCGCTGGAGAACGCTCTCGAGGTGCGGGAACGGGCGCGAGCGGTCGGCAATATGGGCGCTATAATGGTCGATGAAGATCCGAAACATGCGATCGAGCTCGGCGCCCGGTACGTTTCGGCCTTCGGCGATCAAGGCGCGCTCGATCATGCGGCGCGCGCCGCCGCCGATCATTCGCCTCGCATCATCGTACGCAACCGGCGGCAGGCCTTCGCCGTCGAGGACGAAATTGAGCGTCGAAATCAGATCGGGCGCGGTATCGACCAGCGTGCCGTCGAGATCGAAGACGATGGTGCGCATGATTCCGTATTGATACCAGTATTTGCGCCGCTTCGAGAGCAAAACTACGTTCGCGGCAATAATGAGTTTTGACCCTAGGATCGCCGCCATAAGCCGGATACACAGCCTGTCATGAACGCCGATTCCTACAAACGGGCCGCGGCCGCACGGGCCATCGATTTCGTGCACTCCGGCATGCGGCTGGGCCTCGGCACGGGCTCGACGGCCGAGCATTTTGTCGAGCTCTTGGCCGAACGGGTCCGGGCGGGGCTTGACGTGGTTGCGGTGCCGACCTCCGAGACGACGCGTGCGCAAGCCGCGCGATTGGGCATCGCGCTGGCGACGCTCGACGATGTCCCTGAACTCGATCTGACCGTTGACGGCGCCGACGAGATCGGCCCGGATCTGACCTTGGTCAAGGGCGGCGGCGGCGCGCTCTTGCGCGAAAAGATCGTCGCCGCCGCGTCGGCGCGCATGATCGTCATCGCCGACGAGAGCAAATGGGTCGATATGCTTGGGCGCTTTCCGCTGCCGATCGAAATCACACCGTTCGGCGCCACGGCGACGCGCCGGGCGGTCGAGGCCGCAGCGGCGCGCGCGGGCAGCGCCGGTCCGGCGCAATTACGGCGCGATCACAACGGCCACGTTTTTGTCATGGATGGCGGGCACTGGCTCCTTGATGCGCAATTGGGCCGCATCGCCGATCCGCCGGCGCTGGCAAGCAGTCTCGCCGCCGTGCCCGGCGTGATGGAGCACGGCTTGTTCATCGGTTTGGCGCAAACTGCTATCTTGGCCGGTCCAAAGGGGGTGCGCCTTGTCGAGCGGCCCTGATTGCTAGTGTCCCAATTCCGAAGTTCGCAAATGTTTGCGGCGCCGCTGATGCGAACTTCGGAATCAAAGGGACACTAGCAAGTTTATGGTTTTTGGATTTTAAGTTCCTATCCGAACTAGCTGCTTGATTGTAGGAACTTCAAATCCATCGCACTACCACGAAAGGAAAGGGCATCCATGATCGTCCGTCCTCGCAGCCGTCGCGGCTTTGCGCCTCTGATCAGCGCGCGCGGCGCAGTGGCGCGTTACGCAATGGCGGCCCTGATCGCTTTCGCGGTGGCTGGCACAGCCGGCCGAGCCGCTGCGCAAGGCGCGGCGCCAAATACGGCACACCCGCCATCGCAAGCCTCCATTCTGCTGGCAAAGCGGATTCTCGAAATCAAACACGCGGACAATATCTTTGAACCGCTGATTCGCGGCGTGGTGATTAAGACCCGAGACTTCTTCATGCAGACGAACTTCATGTGGGGCAAGGATCTGAACGAGATCGCCGAAAACTTGGCGAACCAATACAGCGCCCGATCCGGTGAGCTTATGAATGACGCAGCTCGTATCTATGCGAGCCATTTCACCGAACCGGAGCTGAAACAGCTTTTGACGTTCTACCAGTCGCCGCTCGGCCAGAAGGTCATCGCCGAAGAACCCAAGGCGGCGGACGAAAGCATGGCGATGGCCGGCAGCTGGGCGGATAAGCTTTCCGAGGAGGTCATCGTTGAAATGCGCGCCGAGATGAAGAAGCGCGGACACGACATGTGACGGACACGACAAGTGATATGGCCGAGCATGACGTCGATCTTTTCGTGATCGGAGGCGGTTCGGGCGGCGTCCGCGCCGCGCGCGTTGCCGCCGAGCACGGGGCGAGCGTCATGGTCGCCGAGGAATATCGGCTAGGCGGCACCTGTGTGATCCGCGGCTGCGTGCCCAAGAAGCTTCTGGTCTACGCCTCGCGCTTTCATGCCGAATTCGAAGACGCCGCCGGCTTCGGCTGGACGGTGCCGCATGCATCGTTCGACTGGACGACACTAATCGCCAACAAGGATCGCGAGATCGCCCGGCTCGAAGCCGCTTACGGCGCCACTTTGGCGAAGGCGGGCGTCAAGGTCGTTAAATGCCGCGCCACGCTTCTCGATCCGCACACAGTGCAATTGGCAACCGGCCCGCAAGTGCGCGCCCGCTATATCCTGATCGCCACCGGCGCGACGCCGAGCTACGGCGATCCGATTCCCGGCCTCGAGCATGTCATCTCCTCGAATGAGGCGTTCCATCTGCCCGACTTTCCGCGCCGTGTCCTGATCCAGGGCGGCGGCTACATCGCGATCGAGTTCGCCGGAATCTTCGCCGGGCTCGGCTCGCACGTGACGCTCGTTTATCGCGGTGAAAGCATTTTGCGCGGTTTCGACGACGACGTCCGCCATCACCTCCGCGTCGAAATGGAGGCTCGCGGCATCCGCGTGTTCACCGGCTGCAAAGTCGCAGCCGTCGAGGATGCCGGCGGACACTTCTCGGCGCGGCTGACGAGCGGCAATCAGGTTCCGGCTGATCGGGTCATGTTTGCGATCGGGCGCGCGCCGAACATAGCGAGGATGGGCCTGAAAGAAGCCGGCGTGGAGATTGCCAAGAACGGCGGCATCGCGGTGGACGAATATTCGCGCACAACGGTGGCGAACATCTATGCCGTCGGCGACGTGACAAACCGCATCAATCTCACGCCGGTGGCGATCCGCGAGGGCCATGCATTTGCCGACACCGTGTTTGGCGGCAAGCCGACGGCAGTCGATCACACCAATGTAGCGACGGCGGTGTTCTCCGAACCGGAAGTTGGCGCGGTCGGGCTGACCGAGGCGCAAGCGCGCGACCGGCTTGCGCAAACCGATATCTACAAGGCGATGTTCAAGCCGCTCAAAGCGACCCTGTCCGGCCGCCAGACGACCGTACTGATGAAGCTCGTGGTCGACGGGCTGTCCGATCGCGTCGTCGGTTGTCATGTCGTCGGCGAAGGTGCGGCCGAAATCGCGCAGATTGCCGCAGTGGCCGTGAAGATGGGCGCCAAGAAAGCCGACTTCGACGCCACCGTGGCACTGCACCCGACCGCCGCCGAAGAGCTGGTCACGATGCGCAAGCGGTTCGCAAGCTTTGGCCGAGTGGCGGCGGAATAGTTAAGAAACGGGCGGTAAGACAGGCTGTCGCCGCCGCACATGCCCGTGTATAAGGACGCCGGCCACGGCCAGCGGGCCTTAAGGCGGCAATCGAGAAGGTAACGATTTCGCGGCCGGGCGGCATTTTGGGCCGATTGGCGGTCGCTACGGCGCGGATGCGGAGACGCTAATTATGTCCAGGCGGTTGAATGCGGTGCGGTGGAGCCCGGATTCCTGGCGGGCGAAGCCGGCCGTGCAGATGCCGGATTATCCCGACGCCAAAGCGCTCGCCGATGTCGAAGCCCAGCTGGCGACGTTTCCGCCGCTGGTTTTTGCCGGCGAAGCGCGCAGTCTCAAGAAAGCGCTGGCGCAGGTCGCGGCCGGCGACGCTTTCCTGCTGCAAGGCGGCGATTGCGCGGAAAGCTTCGCTGAGCATGGCGCCAACAATATCCGCGACTTTTTCCGTCTGTTCCTGCAAATGGCGGTGGTTCTGACTTACGCGGCCGCTTCGCCCGTGGTGAAAGTCGGCCGCATCGCCGGCCAGTTCGCCAAGCCGCGCACCTCGCCAACCGAAAAGCGCGGCAAGGTCGAGCTGCCGGTCTATCGCGGCGACATTGTCAACGGTACCGACTTCAGTGCGGAAGCGCGCACGCCGGATCCGCGGCGGCAGTTGGAAGCCTATCGGCAATCCGCGGCGACGCTGAACTTGCTGCGCGCTTTCGCCACCGGCGGTTACGCCAATCTGGCGAACGCGCATCAATGGATGCTGTCGTTCGTCAAAGACAGCCCGCAATCCAAGCGTTATCAGGAACTCGCCAATCACATTACCGAGGCGCTCGGATTCATGCGCGCCTGCGGCGTCGATCCCAGCCTGCATACCGAATTGCGCACGACGGATTTCTTCACCAGTCATGAGGCGCTGCTCTTGGGCTACGAGCAAGCCTTTACCCGCGTCGATTCAACGACCGGCGATTGGTACTGCACGTCAGGCCACATGGTGTGGATTGGCGACCGCACCCGCCAGGCGGACCATGCCCATGTCGAGTATTGCCGCGGCATCAAGAACCCGCTTGGGCTCAAGACTGGCCCCACTCAGAAACCGGACGAGCTGTTGCGGCTCATCGACATGCTCGATCCCGACAACGAGCCTGGGCGTCTGACGCTGATCTGCCGCGTCGGCGCCTAAAAGGTCGCCGAGCTATTGCCGCCGCTCGTGCGCGCCGTGAAGCGCGAAGGCCGCAATGTGGTTTGGTCCTGCGATCCAATGCACGGCAATACCATTACTTCGGTCAGCGGCTACAAAACGCGCCCGTTCGATCAGATTCTCAAGGAAGTGCGCGCCTTTTTTCAAGTTCATGCCGCCGAAGGTACGATCGCCGGCGGCGTGCATCTGGAAATGACCGGACAGAACGTGACCGAATGCACCGGCGGCGCGCGCGCGATCAGCGAAGAGGACCTCAACGACCGCTATCACACCGTCTGCGATCCGCGGCTCAATGCGGAGCAGTCGCTCGATCTGGCGTTCCTGCTCGCCGATCTGTTGAAATCGGAGCGGCAAGCCAAGGCCAAGCCGTTCCCGGCCGTGGCCGCGCTTTGAACCGAGCCGCCTTTCCGCCCGGTTACGCCGAGGCGTTGCAGGGCGGCTCCCCGGTTGCCGGACCGGACGCTCCGGCGTTAAAGCTTGGCCATGAATGAGCGGCCTGCCGATCGTCTCGCTATTGCCGTGGCGCAGCTTAATCCCACGGTCGGCGACATTTCCGGTAATCTGGAATGCGCGCGTAAAGCGCGCGCTGCGGCGGCGCGCGATGACGCCGATCTGATCGCGTTTTCCGAACTGTTTATCGCCGGCTATCCGCCGGAAGACCTTGTGCTCAAGCCGGCATTTCAAGCCGCTTGCCGCTCGGCGGTCGAGGCGCTCGCCCGCGACACCGCCGGCGGTGGACCGGCCGCGCTGATCGGCACGCCGTGGGTCGAGGACGGCCAGCTCTATAACGCCTATGCGCTCCTCGCCGGCGGCCGCGTCGCGGCACTCCGCTTCAAGGTCAATCTGCCGAATTACGGTGTGTTCGACGAGAAGCGAGTCTTTGCCCCAGGTCCGCTCCCGGGCCCGGTCAGTTATCGCGGCGTGCGGCTCGGCGTTCCGGTCTGCGAGGACACGTGGACCGATTGGGGCGACTACGAGAATGTCGTCGAGTGTCTTACCGAGACCGCCGCTGAAATTCTCATCGTGCCGAATGGCTCGCCATATTGGCGCGACAAGGCCGAGGTCCGGCTCAATGTCAGCGTTCAATCGGTCGCGGAGTCCGGACTGCCGCTGATCTATGTCAATCAAGTCGGCGGTCAGGACGAATTGGTGTTCGACGGCGCGTCGTTTGCGCTGAATGCCGACCGCTCGGTCGCGCTTCAGTTGCCGGCGTTTCGCGAAACGGTTCTTACCACGCACTGGTCGCGCGGCGGCGGCATTTGGCGCTGCGCGCAGGGACCGATCGCGCGCCCCGACGATCTCGACCAGGCCGACTATTCGGCCTGCATGTTGGGCTTGCGCGATTATGTGGACAAGAATCGGTTCAAAGGCGTCGTCATCGGCCTTTCCGGCGGTATCGATTCGGCGCTGTGCGCCGCCATCGCGACCGATGCGCTGGGCCGCGAACGCGTCCGCTGCCTGATGCTGCCGTTTCGCTATACCTCGCAGGAATCGCTCGACGACGCCGCGGCGATCGCCCGTGCGCTCGGCGTCCGTTATGATGTTGTGCCGATCGAAAGCGCCCTGCGCGGACTGGAAGCTTCGCTCACCGCGGTGTTTGCCGGTTCGCCGTGTGATGTCACCGAGGAAAATCTGCAAGCGCGTGCTCGCGGCACCATTTTGATGGCGGTATCGAACAAATTCAGCCTGATGGTTGTGACCACCGGCAACAAGTCGGAAATGTCGGTCGGCTACGCCACGCTCTACGGCGACATGAACGGTGGATTCAATCCGATCAAGGATTTATACAAGACCGAGGTCTATCGTCTGGCGCAGCTGCGCAACAGCTGGAAGCCGGTTGATGCGAAAGGGCCTGCTGGCGAACTCATCCCGCAAAATGTGCTCACGCGCGCGCCGAGTGCGGAGCTTCGCGAAAACCAGACCGATCAGGACACGTTGCCGCCCTACGACCTGCTCGATCGGATCCTCGAACGGCTGGTCGAGCGTGAGGAATCCACCGCCAGCATCGTCGCCGCGGGCTTCGACCGTGAGACCGTGATGAAGGTCGAGCGCATGCTCTATCTTGCTGAATACAAGCGCCGGCAGGCTGCGCCCGGGGTGAAGGTGACGCTGAAAAATTTCGGCCGCGATCGCCGTTATCCGATCGTCAATCGGTTCCACGATCCGGGCACGCCACTGGCCGAAGCGGATGCCGCGGCCAAAAGCGCGGCCATGGCCAAAGCCGGCGCCTCGGATTTCTAGTTGAAGCCCGCCCGCTCGTCGTCCCGCTTCCGCGGGAATGCGCGGATTTTGCACCTCGACAGCAGGATCTTCAGTGGGATTGCGGCGCGCTTTGCGACGATGATTGCGACGACAGGAAGGGCGGCCCCACAGTGCGCACCGTACGCTTGCCACTATCGCCACCGGCGGAGTCCGCCGTCGCTGTTGTAGCGGAACTCGCAGTTGCCGGCGCAGCGGCCGAACTGTTTACCGCGGCCTGCGGCGTCGAAGCCGCCGGCTTGCCGGACGGTTTGGGCTGCGACAGCGCCTTGGCGTTCTGATCGGTCACGACGATGTCGCCGCTTTCCAACGTGCTCGAATCGTCGGCATTCTTGAGCGCGTCGGCCCAGCTCTGGCCCGGCCGCCGGCACGAACAGCCGGCGACGATCTCCTTGCGATAGCGGAAGGCGTTCGGCAGCGCTGTATACGCCTGACCGCTGATCGCAACAGCCTGCTCCATGTCCTCGACGGGATTGCGGAAGGAATACAATTCCGCTTCCGCAGCCGGACACAAGCGTTGGCAGGAGCGCGCGTCGTCAGAGAAGCGGCTCGGCACGGTCGAATATGAGATCGGGAAATAGTAGCCGTCACAGGCACGCACGCAGACGGTGTGATAGGTGCCGGACGGTGCGCCATCGCCGCCGGGATTGACGATTGTGCCGCCGCCGAACAGCGCGTCGAAAAAGCCTTGCGGTCCGCCCCATGAATTCGCCGCGGCGGTGTACTGAGCGCCGCAGTTGTTTTGCGCCAATTGTCCGATCAGCGCGCGGCGCTGTCCCTCTTGACCGGTATTGCCGTTCTTGAGCTGTTCGAGATCGCTGATCATGCGGTCGAGATTGCCGCGCATCTGTTGGATCTGCGAGGTAATCGGTCCGCATTGCGGGGAGAGCGCCGAGAAAAATGCGAAGAATCCCTGACCGGCGCAGCCGGCTTTGTGGGCCTGCGCAACGGTGCGATCGAGATCGGCTTGCTGCTTGGCAATGGCGTCCTCGGTGCGCTTGATCTGTTCGGCGCGTACCGGATCCGCGGAGCCTTGGGTCAGGGCAGTAAGCTGGCTTTCAAGCCGCACGCAGATAGGATTTGAGCTCGGAGCCGGGTTGGGCCCGCCCGGATTTGATATCGGCTGGCGCGGCGGCGGCGCCACAAGCCCAGGCGGTGCGGAAATTCCCTGTGCGGTTGCGGCGACGGGCAAACAAATAGCGACGGCGGCAAACAGGATCGTTTGTCGCCGGATCTTCAAACCGGCTTTAATGAAGCCGCTCACCAGATGAATCATGCTCGCCCAGCCCGTTCGGCGGCGCGGATCAAGCGCCGCAATGGTGACTAAAGTGTGGATGTTGTCTCATATCATTCGGCGTCAGGCTGGTTCTCCGGACGCGCTCGATCGAAGGCGGGCACCGCCAGACAGGCGCGATCGACGCTGACTATTTTCGGAAACCGCTCAAGCGGTACTTTGAGCCGCCTGGCATTGTTGACCTGCGGCACAAGGCAGACATCGGCCAGTGTGATCTCGCTACCGCAGGCATAGGGACCGGGCGTGATCAGTTGTTCTAGCGCTTCAAAGCCAGCGATCACCCAATGATGGTACCAGGCGTCGATCGCGCTTTGCTCCTGGCCCATCGTGTTTTTCAGATAACGCAGCGGCGAGGTATTATTGAGCGGGTGAATATCGCAGGCGATCAGCTCGGCGAGCGCGCGCACGTGGGCACGCGCGATAGCGTCCTTTGGCAAAAGCGGGGGCTGAGGATGCGTTTCCTCGAGATATTCGATGATGGCGAGCGACTGGATTAGAACGTCGCCGCTCGAGGTGACCAGGACCGGCACGCGCATCTGTGGATTGACCGCGCGAAACTCCGGCAATTTGTTATGGCCGCCGTCTTTGACCAGATGAACGGACGAGGTCTCGTAGCTGATGCCCTTCAGATTAAGCGCAATGCGGACGCGGTAAGCCGCAGAAGAGCGGAAAAAGGAATAAAGTTTCATATGTCCCTCGCGTTGCCGCTTGTGTTGCCTTTGGCGCCGTTCTGCGCGATCGCTTCCGCAACGAGTTGCGCCGATCGATCGGTGATCAGCCGCAAAGCGCGCTGGAACGCGTCGCGGTCGCCGGGCGTCAAAATCTCGGTCAGGCGGCGGGCGAAATCGAGTGCGTGCGGCGCCAGCTCTTCGTAGATGGCACGCCCCGCGGCTGTGAGCGACAGAAACGATTCCCGCATATCGGCACGGTTGATGCGCCGGGCGAGGAGCTTGCGCTTCTCCAGAAGCGCGACCGCGCGCGATACCTTGGTCTTATGCATATGGGTATGCGCGCCGATCGTTTTGCCGGTCATGACCCCGAACTGGCCGAGCGTGACCAACACCCGCCATTCCGGGATGCCGATCCGATAGCGCCGCGCGTAAAACCCGCGACAGCGCCTCTGAGACCAGAGCCGCGACGACGTTAAGCTGGTAAGGCAAGAATTGTTCAAGCTTCAGCGGCGCTCCGTCCATCGCCGCGCTCGGCTTGGCTCGGATTTCGCTGCGCATCGCGTTCTGGCCGCTCATTGGGCGAAGATGAACGAAGTTACGAGCCCGCGCAACGCCGTCTGCTGCGCGTTGCGCATAATTCGGCTGCGCCAAGATGCACCAAGAAACGAGATATGTTCCCCGTCGCGAGGCTGGTATCGTGCTGCGTTATTCAGGGGCGCGTGGAGAGGCAGGCTCGGCTGCCGTGACAGGGGCTTGGTCGACTTAAGATTCCGCGGCGGCTTCCGCTCGCTTCAGCGTGAACACTCGATGGCGACAAATTCGCCGCAGCGGTTGCCGCTGCATGAACGGTCGTCGGACCGGCTCGCTGTGATCGCGCCGGCAATATCATCCGGCTCGACTTTTCGGAACGAAAGCGCCTGTGCGTATTCGTGCGAATGGCAATAAGCGTTCGCAACCGTCGTGCCGCAGGTTGCGTTCGACACCAGGCAACGGTCGACGCCGTAAGCGTCGGCGTCGTTGGCAATAACGAAGATCTGTCTGTCGGCTTGTTTCTCGGTTTGCTTTTCGGTTTGCTTTTCGGCTTGCGCCCCGCCGATGAGAAGCAAAGCCGAAAGAGCGGCGACCGCGGCGACCAAACGCATCGTACCCTCAAACGCAACCCAATCGACTGACGGCGCGGCAACGGCCGTCGATCCCCAGGCAACCATGCCGGGCGGACGGTTAAACCTTCCTTAAGCGGCGCGATCCAAACAGTTTGGCGGCCCGGTTTGAGGAGGGGACCTTGACGCGATGTGCCGCCTCGACCATTGTGCATGGCATGAACGGTCGGCACGTCTGCGGCATTTGCCGGGAGATTATTCGCTAGCGCCAAACGCTGGCTGCGGCCGTCTTTTTCTCTTCCTCGAGACTTTAGACACGCCCTGCCAGCAGGCCAGGGACGTGCCTACTATATTGAGCGCCACAACTGGCGCGCAGCCGCGCACAGGTTGATTGCTTATGGATTTGAAGCTCTACGATACGTTGACCCGCGAGAAGCGCGTCTTCACGCCGCTCTATCCGTCAAACGTGCGGATGTATGTCTGCGGCCCGACGGTCTACGACTTCGCCCATATCGGCAATGCGCGGCCGGTGATCGTGTTCGACGTGCTGTTCCGGCTGTTACGGCATCGCTACGGCGCCGAGCACGTCACTTACGTTCGCAACATCACCGACGTCGATGACAAGATCAACGCGCGCGCGGCAGAGGAATATCCAGCGCTGCCGTTGAACGAGGCGATCCGCAAGGTCACCGAAACAACCGACCGGCAATTCCACGAAGATGTCGCCGCCCTCGGTTGCCTGCCGCCGAGTGCGGAGCCCCGCGCGACCGAGCACATCGCCGAGATGCGCGCGCTGATCGAGCGGCTGGTCAAATCCGGGAACGCCTATGTCGAGCAGGACCATGTTCTCTTCAGCGTCGTTTCGATGCCGGATTACGGCAAATTGGCGCGCCGCTCGCTCGACGAGATGATCGCCGGCGCACGCGTCGAGGTGGCGCCGTATAAGCGCGCGCCGATGGATTTCGTGTTGTGGAAGCCCTCGAAACCGGGAGAACCGGCTTGGCCGTCACCCGCCGGCATCAAGACACCGGGCCGGCCGGGCTGGCACATCGAATGCTCGGCGATGTCCTGGAAGCACCTCGGCGAAACATTTGACATCCATGGCGGCGGCATCGATCTCGTATTCCCGCATCATGAAAATGAAATCGCGCAGTCACGCTGCGCTTTTCATACGCCGGTGATGGCGAATTACTGGGTGCACAACGGCTTTCTTCAGGTTGAAGGCGAGAAGATGGCGAAGTCGCTTGGCAATTTCGTCACGATCCGCGAGTTGCTGAAGGATTGGCCGGGCGAAGTGATCCGACTGACGATGCTGCTGACGCATTATCGCCAACCGCTCAATTGGACCACGAATGCCCTACGCGAGAGCCAGCGGACGCTCGATCACTGGTATGAACTGACTGCCGATGCGGCGCCCGGAATCTTGTGCGCGGATGCCCTCGGTGCTCTGGCGGATGACTTGAACACACCGAAAGCCATCGCTTCGCTGCATGAGCTGCGCACCGAGGCGGCCAAGGGCAACACAGGAGCCAGTGGTTCTCTCAAGGCGAGCGCCCAATTGATCGGGCTTTTGCAGCAGACAGCCGTGCTATGGGCCAGCTTTCGGCCGGCGTCGATCGCGATCGACGAAAAAAAGGTGACGGCGCTGATCGCGGCGCGTAATGCCGCGCGCCAAGCAAAGAATTTCCGGGAGTCCGATCGCCTCCGTGACCAACTGGCCAAAATGGGGATCGTCGTGAAGGACACGAAAGACGGCACGACTTGGGAGATCGCGCGATGAACCCGCGCCCGCTGCCGCAACTCGCCATGCGCCCGATGCTGCCGACCGATGTGCCGCTGCTCGCCGAGATCTTTCGCGCCGCGATCGAGGAATTGACCGCCGAGGATTACAGCGAAGCGCAGCAGGAGGCCTGGGCTTCGACGGCCGACGACGAGGAAGCGTTCGGCGCCAAGCTCGCGCACGAGTTGACGCTGGTCGCGACCTATGGCGGCGCGGCGATCGGCTTTGCCGCGCTTGCGGGCAATAGGCGCATCGATATGCTTTATGTTCATCCAGCCGCCGCGGGACAGGGCGCAGGAGCGATGCTGTGTGACGCCCTGGAAAAGCTCGCCGCAGCGCGCGGCAGCAAGGAAATCACCGTCGACGCCAGCGACGCGGCGCGCGGCTTTTTCGCGAAGCGGGGATTTTCGGCGCAAAGCCGCAACACCGTGTCGCTCGGCGATGAATGGCTCGCCAATACGACCATGACCAAGCCCCTCGTTGGCAGCGGGAGACCATCATGAAACGCCCGGAGACGCCATTTCCGCGACACTGGCTCTATTATTTGATCTTGAAATACGCGGTGATCGCTGCGGCAGTCATCGTGTCGCTTTACACGATCTATCGGCTCTATCGCGGTTAGTATCATGGCGCGTGAACGGCTCTATTTGTTCGACACGACGCTGCGCGATGGCGCGCAGACCAATGGTGTCGATTTTACGCTCGCTGACAAGCTTGCCATTGCCGGCATGCTTGACGAGCTCGGCGTCGATTATGTCGAGGC
>DASXJB010000020.1:0-3668 GCA_036497645.1 Xanthobacteraceae bacterium | reverse complement strand
CCTACGAACAGCGCGGCATGCGACCACGTCGATTGGGTGAGATATTTGATGATGCCGGAGACGCGGTTGTTGCCCTCGACGAGGAGCACGTCGCCCGGTTGGATCACGCCGCGCAGGTGATCCGGATCGCTTGGCGTGAACGGCTCATAGCCCGGCACTTCCTTCTGGAGATAGGAAGCGATCCATTTGCCGATGGTGTCGAGCATCACGCCCATGAGGTCTCCCCCAAACGACCTTACTAGTGGAGTGGATTTGACATTCGCTACCCACCTAGCCGCAAGTTGGAACGGCGAATGTCAAATCCAAAAATCCACTAGGACCTATATTTGGTAGTGGTCCTTTGATTCCAACATTCGCAAAACTGCTTGCCGAGATGGGATGCGAATGTTGGAATCGGACCACTAGCCGCTTTTTTAAAGCCTTATCATGACCGAAAGCCGTTGCAATTTAGTTCATGCGCAGGGTTGATCAATCATGATTGATTCACCATGACGGTTGCAGTCGCCGGTCCGTTACCGACATTCGCATGCCGTCCTCGCTGGCACTTCTGCCAATGTTGGAATCGGCGGGCCACGAGCAAATATTGGTTTTGAGTGGGGTTTTGGACTTGACATTCGCTTTTCGAATTCGCCGCCGGTAGAGTAGGTAGCCGAATGTCAAACCCACCGGTTAAGTGCTTGCATGCGGAATGTTCGCTTGAGGTTCCCTTCGGTCTCAAAATTCTGGAAACCATGAAATGGCAATGACGCGACGCGACCTGTTTTGGGCATCCGCGGCCGCGATCGCGGCGGCGCCTGCCTTTGCACGTCGTGCATGGGCTGCGCCGTTGCCGCGTGACGCCGATATTGTGGTGATCGGAGCCGGCGCCGCCGGCATTGCCGCGGCACGGCGTGTCCAGGCCGCCAACCGCAAGGTCATCGTGGTGGAGGCGACGCCTCTAATCGGTGGACGCTGCCTCACCGACACCGGGACCTTCGACGTGCCGTTCGATCGCGGCGCGCGATGGATCCACAATCCCGATACCAATCCGATTGTGAGGCTGGCGCGCAACGCCGGGCTTGAGCTCTCCGCAGCGCCGCTTGCGCAAAAGATCCGCATCGGCCAGCGCAATGCGCGCCCCGGCGAAACCGAGCAATTCCTTGCCGCGCTCGTCCATGCCAACCGCGCCATCGACGACGCTTCGCGCGGCAAGGCCGATCAAGCCTGCGCCTCGGTATTGCCAAAAGATCTCGGCGACTGGGCCGGGACGACGGAATTCGTGCTCGGTGCCAACGGCACGGGCAAGGATCTCAGCGATGTTTCGGTCATGGACAGAGCCCGCGCCCAGGATCGCAGCACGATCATCGGCTGCCGCCAGGGGCTCGGCGTCCTGATCGCCAGGCTCGGCGCGCAGATCCCGATGTCGCTCTCGGCGCCGGTGAGCCAGATCGGTTGGAGCAATCGTGACGTTGTGGTCGAAACACCGGCAGGCAAGATCGCCGCGCGTGCCGCTGTCGTCACCGCGTCGAGCAACGTACTCGCCGCTGGAAACATCAAATTCACGCCCGAGATGCCGAAGCGCCAGCTCGAGGCCGCGACAAGACTCACGCTCGGCAGCTACGATCGCATTGCCCTGCAATTGCCGGGCAACCCGCTCGGGCTTTCGCGCGACGACACCGTCATCGAACAAAGCAACTCGACGCGCACCGCGCTGTTGTCGGCAAACATCGGCGGATCGTCGTTGTGCGTGATCGATGTGGCCGGCTCGTTCGGCCGCGATCTGTCGGCCCAGGGTGAAAAGGCGATGGTGGCGTTCGCGGTCGAATGGCTGACCAAACTGTTCGGCAATGATCTCGCGAGCGCGGTCAAAAAGTCGAGCGCCACGCGCTGGAATGCATCGCCGTTTGCGCTCGGCGCGATGTCGGTGGCTCCGCCCGGCGCCCAGCCATTGCGCAAAACGCTGGGTGAGCCCTTCGGCAACGTGTTCCTCGCCGGCGAAGCGACGCACGAGACGCTGTGGGGTACGGTCCACGGCGCCTGGGAAAGCGGCGAACGCGCGGCCGAGGCTGCCTTAAGAAAGATCGGAGCGATCAGCGAGCCGGTGGCCGCGCCCTCGCGCGCGCCGAAACAGCGAAGGCGCGGATCGTAAGCCGGGACCTTGGAGCCGGATGTAGTTTGGTTGAATCGCTTCGCCGACTGATTCGGTTCACCTCTCCGCGTTGGGGAGAGGTCGATTTGCCAACGGGTCGGCGCGAAGCGCCGCCCGATGATAAACTCCGCAAAATCGGGTGAGGGGCCATGCTCGTATGAGAGACCGTACCCCCTCACCCCCGCCCTCTCCCAAAGGCAGAGGAGGCGCACTTTCATCGCCGACACAGTTCACTAGTCTCAATATGATTTACCGCAGCACGCCGCCGGTTTTCTTGTTGACTTCGGCCACGATTTTCGCGGCGACCGCATCGATCTCCTGATCGGTCATGGTTTTCTCGCGTGGCTGCATCGTGACCGCGATGGCAACGGATTTCTTGGCCTCATCGATGCCCTTGCCTTCGTAGACGTCGAACACGGTCACCGCCGTGATCAGCTTCTTGTCGACGCCTTGTGCCGCGCGGACGATATCGCCGGCCAAGACGGCGCGGTCGACGATGAAAGCGAAATCCCGCGATACCGGCTGGAAGGGCGAGAGTTCGAGCGCGGGCTTGGCACGGGTCGGCTTCTGCTTGACCTCGGGAATGCGATCGAGAATCACTTCGAACGCCACCAGCGGGCCGTGGGCCCCCAGCGCCTCCAGCGCGCATGGATGCAACTCGCCGAAATATCCGAGCACATTTTGCGGGCCGATCTGGACCGTGCCCGAGCGGCCCGGATGCAGCCAGGGAGCGCCGCCGGGGACGGCCTGCAGCGCCTGCATCGGCGCGCCGGCAGCAGACAACACCGCCAACGCGTCCGCCTTGGCATCGAGCGCGTCGGCAATCACTGAGCCGGACCAGTGCCGGCCGATACCTTCCGATGACGCAAAGCCGTGACGCACGCCTGCAGCGGCGGTGAGCTGGTCTTCCGGCCTGTCACCCACGAAGACCTGGCCGACTTCGAACAGTGCGACGTCCGCAAAGCCGCGGTCGGAATTGGCCTGCGCCGCGGCGACCAGGCCCGGCAACAGGCTCGGCCGCATGTCGGAGAGATCGGAGGCGATCGGGTTGGCCAACGCGAGCTCCGCCTTGCCGCCGCCGAACAGCTCGGCGTGGGATTTGGAGATGAATGACCATGTCACCGCCTCGACCATGCCGCGCGCGGCAAGCGCGCGCTTGGCGCGTCGGGTGCGCAACTGGATGGGTTTAAGGATCGGTTTGCGCGGCGTCTCGCCGCGATCGAACGGCGTCTCGGGCACCTTGTCGACGCCAATGATGCGCACGATTTCCTCGACGATGTCGGCCTTGCCGTGAACGTCCGAGCGCCACGAAGGCACCGCGACCTTCACCACCGCCCCGGTGCCGGCCAGCATGAAGCCGAGATGCGTAAGGATGCGCTTCATCTCGACAAGGGGCACGTCGATGCCGGCAAGGCGCTTGACCTCGCTCTGCGGGAAATCGATCACGCGATCGTCGGGAAACGATTTGCCTGCGACGACAATTTCCGAAGGCGTGCCGCCGCAGATTTCCGTCACCAGCCGTGTCGCCATCTCTAAGCCC
>DASXJB010000019.1:0-9852 GCA_036497645.1 Xanthobacteraceae bacterium | reverse complement strand
TTTTCCTTTGGCTCGACGTCTCGGCCTATGGCGGCAGCGAAGCGGTGACGCAGCGACTATGGCGCGAAGCCGGCTTGCGCGTCGTGCCGGGCCGCTATCTCGCGCGCGAGCAGGCTGACGGCAGCAATCCCGGCGCCGACTATATCCGCGTCGCCATGGTGCAAGACAAGGCGATCACCGCCGAGGCGCTGCATCGTCTGGTCACGGTGCTTGGGTAGGACATCATGACTTCGCCATTGCGAGCGCAGCGAAGCAATTCAGACAATATTTTTGATCTGGATTGCTTCGTCGCCCTTCGGGCTCCTCGCAATGACGAGGGTTGTCGGATACGTAAAATGCTGAGGCAAACGCAACCATGTCGATGATCGAGCGCAGCCTTGACGGCATGGCCGCGCTGACGAGCGAGCTCGGCGCGATGGTGCGGCGGCGGGTCACCGAATTGTGCGGAATCGTGTTGATCGGCCTCGCCATGATGGCAGCGCTGGCGCTCGCCAGTTGGTCGGTCGCCGATCCGTCGCTCAGTCACGCCACCGACGCTCCGGTGCGCAATTGGGTGGGCTGGCCGGGCGCTGTCACCGCCGACCTGATGATGCAGCTGTTGGGGCTCGGCGCGCTGGCTTTGATCTTGCCGGTCGCTATTTGGGGTTACCGGTTGCTCGGGCACCGCGCCATGGGACACGAGCGCCTGCGCGTGATCTTGTGGCCACTTGGCGCCGTGCTCGCCGCCGCCTTCGCCTCATGCCTGCCGCGCAGCACGCACTGGCCGCTGCCGTGCGGGCTTGGCGGCGTGATCGGCGATGCGATCCTGCGTGTACCGGTTCTCTTGTTTCATGCGCCACTTCGCGGCGGCAACAGCCTTATCGCCGCCATCGTGCTCGGCGGCGCGGCTGCCGCCGCAATCGCCGCCGCCTCCGGTCTCCTGTGGCGCGATGCCGATGCCGATGAGGACGACGACGAAGCGCCAGAGCAAAGTGAGGACGATCGTGACCGCGGCTGGATCTCGCTCGGCTGGCTGGCGCATTTGCTCCTGAGCCTGCGGGCGCGTTTGGCGCGGCTGTTCGGCCGCCGCAAGCGGCGGCCAATGCCGTCTGTCGATGCCGTTTTGCGAGGGCGAATCGAACCGCGCTTCGGCGCGGTCGCCGATGCCGACAGCGACGAAGAGGCCGATGACGAGGAAAACGAGCCCGCGCCGGTGCGCAAGCCGCGCCCCCGGGCGCGGCGTTCGAACGGCGGCTATGTGCTTCCGGCGCTCGAATTCTTAAACCCGCCGAGCCGGGTCGGCCGCGCCACAATGAGCAGCGAAATCCTGCAGGAGAACGCAGTCGCGCTTGAAGGCGTGCTGGCCGATTTCGGCGTGCGCGGTGAAATCATCAATGCGCGGCCGGGTCCGGTGGTGACGCTCTACGAGCTCGAACCGGCGCCGGGAATAAAGTCGTCGCGCGTTATCAGCCTCGCCGACGATATCGCCCGCTCGATGAGCGCGCTGTCGGCGCGCGTCGCGGTGGTTTCCGGCAGGAACGCCATCGGCATTGAACTGCCCAATCCGACGCGCGAGCGCGTCTATTTGCGCGAACTTTTGGCGTCGCGCGATTATGCCGAGACCGCGGCGCGGCTACCGCTCTGCCTCGGCAAAGCGATCGGTGGCGAGGCGGTGCTGGTCGATCTGCAACGCATGCCGCATCTGTTGATCGCCGGCACCACCGGCTCCGGCAAGTCGGTCGCCATCAACACGATGATTCTGAGTCTGGTCTACCGGCTGCGCCCCGACCAGTGCCGGTTGATCATGGTCGATCCGAAAATGCTCGAGCTCTCCGTCTATGACGGCATCCCGCATCTGCTCACGCCGGTGGTCACCGATCCGAAAAAGGCGGTGGTGGCGCTCAAATGGGCGGTGCGCGAAATGGAAGAGCGCTACAAGAAAATGTCGAAGCTCGGCGTGCGCAATATCGACAGCTACAATGCGCGAGTCGCCGAGGCCAAGAGCAAGGGCGAAAAACTCAGCCGCACGGTTCACACCGGCTACGATCGCGAAAGTGGCGAGGCCATCTACGAGAACGAGGAGCTCGATCTCGAACCGCTGCCCTATATTGTCGTCATCGTCGACGAGATGGCCGACCTGATGATGGTCGCCGGCAAGGACATCGAAGGCGCGGTGCAGCGGCTGGCGCAAATGGCGCGCGCCGCCGGCCTGCACGTGATCCTCGCCACGCAGCGCCCTTCGGTCGACGTCATCACCGGCACGATCAAGGCCAATTTTCCGACCCGCATATCGTTCCAGGTTACGTCAAAGATCGACAGTCGGACCATCCTTGGCGAACAAGGCGCCGAGCAGCTGCTCGGCCAGGGCGACATGCTCTACATGGTCGGCGGTGGCCGCATCAGCCGCGTGCACGGACCCTTCGTGTCGGATGAGGAGGTCGAGCGAGTGGTGCGCCATTTGAAGTCGCAAGGCGTACCGGAATATCTCGAAGCGGTGACCGCCGAAGATCCGCAGGACGAAGACGGCAATCCGATCTTCGACGCTACCGCGATGGGCGCCGGCGAAGGCGGCGATCTTTATCAACAGGCGGTGGCGATCGTGACGCGCGACCGCAAGGCTTCGACCAGCTATATTCAGCGGCGTCTGCAGATTGGCTACAACCGTGCCGCCTCGCTGATGGAACGGATGGAGGAGGAGGGCATCGTCGGCCAGCCGAATCATGCCGGTAAGCGGGAAATCCTGGTTGAAGCCGCCGACGAGGATGCTTATTGAGACCCGGTTTTAGTGCTCAATTCGAAACAGTCAGTCGCGAATTTGCCATAACGCGCATTTAGCGAAGTTCGTTTCTGGCGGGGCGCGCGTAGCGGGGCGTGCGTACAGAGCGCATCGGCGGGAGAGGGATTATGGCGCCAAAGCGCCTGGCGAGGTCTGGCCTGATCGCGATTGCGCCGATTCTTCGCCGGGCTCTGATCGGCTTGCGCTGCGGCACTATTGTCGCGATTGCTGTCGCGATTCTTGTGGCGCCACTTGCCATGACCCGGGCTTCGGCCGACCCGGTCGTGAGCGAAAACGTGCCACTGCCGGTTCCCGCGCCGTTACCGAAAACCGGAACCGCGGCACGGCCGGCTGCGCCGGCGGCCAAACCTGCTAACGACAAGTCTGCAAACGACAAGTCTGCAAACGACAAGCCCGCAACCGAGACGCGGCAAACGCCGAGCTTGTTTCCATTCTCGGCGCTGTTCGGCAACAAATCATCGACCGCGCCCGCTGCTCCGGAACCGCCGTCGCCCTTTGACGCCAAGCAGCGCGCGCTGCTCGAGCGGATCAGCGGCTACCTCTCGAACTTGCAGACCGTGGTGGGTAAATTCGTCCAGGTCGGCCCCGATGGCGGACGCACCGAAGGCACTTTCTATATGCAGAAGCCGGGCCGCGTGCGCTTTGAATACAATCCGCCCAGTCCGATCGACATTATTTCCGACGGCTCTTCGGTCGTGGTGCGCGACCGCAAGCTCGCCACCCAGGATCTCTATCCGCTGTCGCAGACGCCGCTGCGCTATCTCTTGGCCGAGCGGATCGATTTGCTGCGCGACACCGATGTGGTCAGCGTGAGCGCGGACGACAGTTTTGCAACCGTGGTGATCGAGCAGAAACAACTTCTTGTCGGCACCGATCGCTTGATGATCATGTTCGACGCCAAGGACTTGACGCTCAAGCAATGGACTGTCACCGATCCGCAGGGTTTCGACACCACCGTCGCGGTCTATAATCTCGATTCGACCAAAAAGCCCGATCCGAATCTGTTCGTCATCAATTACCAGCGCGAACAGACCGGAGTGCAGTGAGCAGGAATCGGAAATCAGTAATCAGGTATCAGTGGATTACCCCGATTACCTGCTGGCTTGTTTCTCAGCAATGCTTATTTATTTTTGAACGTGATATCTGGTTCCTGATCGCTGATCCCTGTGAAACTGACCATCACAAGCTGGAACATCAATTCCGTCCGGCTGCGCATCAATCTGGTGGCGCGCTTCATCAAGGCGGTGCGCCCCGACATTTTGTGCTTGCAGGAAACCAAATGCCCGGACGACAAATTTCCGCTCAAGCGGCTCAAGCGCCTTGGCTATGAATATGCCGCGCTCAATGGCCAGAAGGGCTATCACGGCGTCGTCGTTCTCTCGCGGCTGCCGTTCGAGCGTTTCGAGATTCAGACGTTCTGCGGCAAAGCCGATTGCCGTCATATCGCGGCGGAATTCGGCGAGCGCGCCGGCCTGCGCGATCCCATAACGGTTCATAACTTTTACGTGCCTGCCGGCGGCGATATTCCCGATCCGGAAGCCAATCCGAAATTCGCCCACAAGCTCGGCTTCCTCGACGAAATGCGCGGCAACGCGCGTTTGCGCCCACAACGGTCCGAGCGCGCGATTCTGGTCGGCGACCTCAATGTCGCGCCGCTCGAGCACGATGTCTGGAGCCACAAGCAGATGCTGCGCGTCGTTTCCCATACGCCGATCGAATGCGAAAAGCTCGTCGGCGTGCAGAAAGCCGGAGACTGGGTCGACAGCATGCGCCAGTTCACGCCCGAACCGGCCAAGCTCTACACCTGGTGGAGTTATCGTTCGCCGGACTGGGCCACGGCCGACAAAGGTCGTCGCCTCGATCACATCTGGACCTCGCCGATGCTCGCCGACCGCGTCGCCGGAATCGCCGTCGCCAAGCATTATCGCGGCGCTGCGCGGCCATCCGACCACGTGCCGGTGACGGCGGCGCTTGAAGTCTAGCTGCGATCGGAAGCGCTACTGCGGTCCGGTACCGCGCGCCAGCATGGCGTGAAGTTTCTCGAAGTCGCGCGCCAATTGATCCGCACGCGACGCGAATAATGTGCGCAGCCGTTGCGCCGCTTCCGGGTTGCTTTCCAGCATTTTCAGAAACATTGCGCGAGAGATCCGGAGCACGATGGAATCTTCCCGCGCGGTCGCCGTCGCGCTCCGCGGCGTTTCAATGAGGAGCGCAGATTCGCCGAGCAGGCTCCCCGGTTCGGCGATGCTTTCTATCCCGTTCGCCGCTTCCGGTTTGACGACAAATGAACCGTGCTGGACTACATAGGCGCAATCGGCGCCGTCGCCCGGCGCAAAGAGCGTTTCGCCCTCGTTAACCGAATAGCTCTCGGCGCCGATCGCGAGAATGCGTAATGCACTGCCGCCCAGCTGAGCCAGCATCGGCACCCGTTCAAGGAACGCGATGTCGTCGTCGATGCTCATGCCAATCCGCGGTCACGGCACCAATTTGTAGCCGCCGGCTTCGGTGACCAGAATCGCGGGCGCGGCGGCGTCCTTTTCGATCTTCTGCCGCAACCGATAAATATGCGTTTCCAAAGTGTGCGTGGTGACCCCGGAATTATAACCCCATACCTCTTGCAGCAGCGTCTCGCGCGAGACCGGACGCTGACCGGCGCGATAAAGATAGCGCAAGATCGAGGTTTCTTTCTCGGTTAGCCGCACCTTGTTGCCCTTGGGATTGTGCAGGAGCTTGGAACTGGGGCGAAACGTGTAGGGCCCGATGGCGAAGACCGCGTCTTCGCTGGCCTCGTGCTGACGCAGCTGCGCACGAATGCGCGCCAGCAGCACCGCGAATCGGAAGGGCTTGGTGACGTAATCGTTCGCGCCCGATTCGAGCCCGAGAATGGTGTCGGAATCGGTATCGTGGCCCGTGAGCATGATGATCGGCGCCTTAAACCCGTTCTTGCGCAGGATGCGCACGGCCTCGCGGCCGTCGATGTCCGGCAGCCCGACATCCATGATGACGAGGTCGATCTGCCCGGCTTTGGCGGCCTGGACGCCTTTGCTGCCGTTTTCGGCCGCGACGGCTTCGAATTCCTCGTGCAGCGAGAGCTGTTCGGTCAGCGCATCCCGCAGTTCCGGATCGTCATCGACAATGAGAATCTTACGCGTATTCGGCATTAAATCAGAACTCACCCGCCGCTTTGGCGCGCCGCTTGGCGCGTAAGTAGAGCGGTCGAGGATACTAGAGCATGATCCGGCAAAGTGGAAACCGGTTTTCGGAAAAGATCATGTGACCACAAAATGTTAGAGCGCTAATCAGTTCGACTTGAAACAATTGCGCTTGGGAACCCTGCGACAGCTCATGGCGAGACGAAAACACAGCCCAGTGCGCAAGGCAGTACGTAAGACCTCGCTGTCCGCAATCCATTTGCACGTCCGCCCGCGACTGCGCAGGCAGGCTTGGCTCACGATGGGGCAGCGCGCGATTCGCGCGGCTTTGGGTCGGGCAAGCGTCAGGGCGGCAAAACGCGAAGGCGATGGCGCGACGCCCGCCGGCCAATTTCATCCGGTCCGGCTGTGGTGGCGTTCGGATCGCTTGCCGCACCCGCGTTCCCTGCTGCCGGTCCGGCGAATAGCGGCGGACGATGCCTGGTGCGAAGACCCCAAAGACCGGCGCTATAACCGTCCGTTCCGGCGGTCGGCCAATGAACCAGGCGATCGTTTGAAGCGTGCCGATGGGCTTTACGATCTGATCGTCGAAATCGACCATAACACCCGCCCGCGCGTCGGCGGCCACGGCAGCGCTGTTTTCATTCACGTTGCGAGGCCAGGTTTTGGCCCCACTGCGGGCTGTGTCGCGCTTTCGCGCAGTGACTTGCAGCGGCTAGTGAGCCGACTATCACGCAAGACGCGAATTATCGTTCATTCCTAGGCTGGCGCCCTCGCGCCGAAAATGGCGGTGCCGACCCGCACATGCGTCGCGCCGAAGGCGATCGCCGTCGGATAATCCGCACTCATGCCCATGGACAGGAGCTTAAGCCCGTTGCGGCGGGCGATCTTGGCCGTGAGTGCGAAATGCGGCGCCGGCGTTTCATTCTGCGGCGGCAGGCACATCAGACCAGAAATGGCGAGCCCGTAGCGATCACGGCAGGCCGCCACGAAGGCGTCGGCCTCCTGCGGCAGCACGCCCGCCTTCTGCGGCTCGGCGCCGGTATTGATCTCGACAAAGAGCAGCGGGCGCCGCCCTTGTTTGGCGATCTCTTTGCCGAGCGCCTCGGCGAGGCTCGCGCGATCCACGGAATGGATGGCATCGAACAGCGCTACGGCCTCCTTCGCCTTGTTCGACTGCAGCGCGCCAACGAGATGCAGCTCGAGGCCAGGGTGAAGCGAGAGCAGCGGCGGCCATTTCGCCTTGGCCTCCTGCACGCGGTTTTCTCCGAATATGCGTTGCCCCGCAGCGATGACCGGCTCGATCGCGTCGGCCGCGAATGTCTTCGATACCGCGACCAAAGTGACGCCGGCCGGATCGCGCCCGGCGTCGCGGCAGGCGCGCGCAATCTCTGCCCGCACTGCTGAAGGTCCGTCCGGCTTACTCATGCTGTCCAACTTTGCGATTGACTGCGGGCGTTCATGTGCGGCTGCGATCCGATTCCGCGAGAGTCATTTGTACGCGGCGGCGGGCGCGTTTGAAACGGTTGCGAGGGGCAGTTTCGGAGCGGCGTGGCGCAAACCTAAGACTTCGTTTTTTTCTTGCTCTTCCTCCGCGTTGTCGGCTTGCGCTTATTGGCGCTTCGCGTCGCGGGCGGCGCCCAGATCATGGCTTCGAGTTTCATGCCGTCGGGGTCGGTAAAATAGACGGCGTAGTATTCACGTCCGTAGTATTCGCCCGGCGGATCGACGATATTCATGCCATTCTTTTCGAGAAACGCGCCAAGGGCGTCGATGTCTTTGCGGCTTCTCATCTCGAAGGCGTAGTGATGAAACCCGATATCGCCCTTGCGATATCGGTGTCTCCTGCCTTCGGCATCGGCGGCTGCGATCCAGAACAGCGTCTTGCCGTTGCTCCATCCGGCCATATCGTCGTATTCGTGCTTGAGCTTGAAGCGGAGAAAGGTCAGCAGCTTGTTATAGAAAGCCTTTGACCGCGCGAAATCGCCGACGCTGAGAACAAGATGGTCAATACCGACGATGCCGGGCATGAAGTCACCTCCGGAAGCTGGCTTGCTTAACAACCTCCGCGCAACCAAAATGTGCCACCCGGCGTGAAAACCACAAACATGCAGCAAACTTTATTCGACAAAATATGGAACTTTCATCGCGTCGCGCAGCGCGGCGATGGCCGCGATCTCATCTATATCGACCGCCATGTCCTGCATGAGCTGCACGCCCATCACGCCTTCGCACAACTACTCAAGCAAGGCCGGCCGGTGCGCCGCGCCGATCTGACCTTTGCGGTGCAGGATCATACGGTGGCGACCAAACCGGGCCGCGACGACGATACCAACCCTTCGGGATCCGCTTTCATCAAGGCGATGCGCGAGGGCTGCCGCACCAATCGCATCCGGCTGTTCGATGTCGACGATCTGGAGCAGGGCATTTCCCATGTCGTCGCGCCCGAGCTCGGCATCGTGCTGCCCGGCGCGACGCATGCGGTGCCGGACAGTCACGCCAGCACGGTCGGCGGCGTCGGTGCGCTCGCGTTCGGCTGCGGTACCAGCGAGCTTGCGCACATTCTGGCCACCCAGGTGATGGCGCTCAAACGGCCGAAAAGTATGCGGGTACAGCTCGACGGCCGGCTCGCCGCCGGGGTCAGTGCCAAAGACGTGGCTTTGCGCATCATCGCCGAGATCGGCGTTGCCGGCGCACGCGGCCACGTCGTCGAATATGCCGGCCCGGCGGTCCGCGCGATGCCGATCGAGCAGCGCATGACGCTGTGCAATCTCAGCATCGAAATGGGCGGCCGCTCGGGCTTGGTCGCACCCGATGACGCCACGTTCGAATGGCTGGCGCGGCGGCCATTCGTACCACAGGGCGCGGAATGGGATCGTGCGTTGCGGCACTGGCGCACGCTCGCAAGCGATGAGGGTGCCAGCTTTGATCGTGAAGTGAGGCTCGATTGCGCGACGCTCGAGCCGCAAATTACCTGGGGCACTGATCCGAGCCAGGTGGTCGGAATTTCCGGCCGCGTGCCGGATCCGGCCGCGCTCGATCCCGGCCGCCGTGCCGCCGCGGCCAGCGCGTTTGGCTATATGGATCTGGCGCCGGGAACGCCGCTCCTCGGCTTGCCGATCGACCGCGTCTTTATCGGCTCCTGCACCAATAGCCGTTTGCCGGACTTGCAGGTTGCGGCTGCCGTCGTGCGGGGGCGGCATGTTGCCGAAGGCGTCGTCGCCATGGTCGTGCCAGGTTCATCGAGCGTCAAACGCGAAGCCGAAGCCGCCGGACTCGATCGCGTGTTTCGCGAGGCCGGATTTTTCTGGGGCGAATCCGGATGCTCGATGTGCGCCGGCGGCAACGGCGATCGCGGAGAGCCCGGCGAGCGCTGCGTCTCGACCACCAATCGCAATTTTGAGAACCGCCAGGGGCCGAAAGTGCGAACCCATCTTGCGAGTCCGGCGACCGCGGCCGCGTGCGCAATCGCGGGCCGGATTGCCGACGCGCGCCAGCTTGCGCCAGGGGCGGCATGATGCAGCCGTTCATCCGTCACACCGGCATTGCCGCGCCATTGATCAAGGACGACATCAACACCGATCAGATCGCGCCGATCCTGCATTCGCGCGGCCTGAAAGAAGATTATCGCGCTATGCTGTTTCATCGCGCGCGCCGGCGCGAAGACGGCAGCGACGATCCGGATTTTGTCCTCAACAAGCCGCAGTTTCGCGCGGCGGGCATTCTGGTGACCGGCGAAAATTTCGGCGCCGGCTCGTCGCGCGAATCCGCGGTCTGGAGCATGCTGGCCAATGGCATTCGCGTCATCGTCGCCAAAAGCTTTGCCGATATCTATCGCGAGAATTGCCTGCAAAACGGGTTGCTGCCGGTCGTACTCGGCTCCGCGCTTGGCGATCAATTCATCGCCCGCGTCGTCGCGGTCGA
>DASXJB010000018.1:0-28148 GCA_036497645.1 Xanthobacteraceae bacterium | reverse complement strand
GCGCCCAACAGCCCAAAAGCAGTCGGACGTCTTCCTTGAACTGCGCGCCGGCTCACCCTAATAAACAGAAAATACCCCTGCATATGCGCCAAGGAACTACGGATGGCCGGACATTCGCAATACAAGAACATCATGCATCGCAAGGGCCGGCAGGACGCGGCCAAGTCGAAGCTCTTTGGCAAGCTCGCTCGCGAAATCACGGTTTCGGCCAAACTCGGCCTGCCCGATCCGGGAATGAACCCGCGGCTTCGCGCCGCGATCATCGCTGCGCGCGCCGAGAACATGCCCAAGGACAATATCGAGCGGGCGATCAAGAAGGCGACCGGCGGGGAGGGCGAGAACTACGAACAGATCCGCTACGAGGGTTATGGGCCCGGCGGAGTCGCGGTTATCGTCGAAGTCCTGACCGACAATCGCAATCGCACCGCCGGCGAAGTGCGTTCGACCTTCACCAAGAGCGGCGGCAACCTCGCCGAAACCGGGGCGGTGTCTTTCATGTTCGACCACGTTGGAGTGATCGAATATGACGCCAAGGCGGCGAGCCCGGAGGCGATGTTCGAAGCGTCACTTGAGGCCGGCGCCGACGACGTCGTTTCGACCGCCGAGGGCCACGAGATTTACGTGGCGCAGGACCGCTTCGGCTCGGTCGCCAAGGCACTCGAAGCGAAATTCGGCGACCCGCGCAAGGCTTCGCTGGTCTGGCGCCCGCAAAACGCCGTTGCTGTGGACGACCAGCAGGGCGAAAAGCTGTTGAAGTTAATTGAGAACTTAAACGAGCACGACGATGTCCAGAATGTCTATGCCAATTTCGAGGTGTCGGACGCGCTCGTGAGCCGCATGAGCGCCTGATACGGAATTGCCCCGTTTTTGGTCGCCGTTTTGCTTTAGCTTTTGTGCGCAGGCGCTTCCGCAACGGCCGATATTCGGTCGCCCGTCATGCTATGAATCAAGCGGCATGACCCGCCCGATTCGCATTCTCGGCATCGACCCGGGCCTCCGCCGCACCGGCTGGGGCGTGGTCGAGATCGCCGGCAATCGGCTCGGCTTCCTTGGTTGTGGCTCGGTGCTGACGGACGATCGCGCTGCACTCGCGGCGCGGCTGTTGGCGATCCATGACGGCTTGATGCGCATCCTCGACCAATACCGGCCGGATGAGGCGGCAGTAGAAGCGACGTTCGTCAACAAGGACGCCACGGCGACGCTAAAGCTCGGCCAGGCGCGCGGGATTGCCATGGTCGTGCCGGCCAAAGCCGGCGTGCCGGTCGCCGAATATGCGCCGAACCTGGTGAAGAAGAGCATCGTTGGCGCCGGCCATGGCGACAAGGCGCAAGTGCGGATGATGATCGGCGTTTTATTGCCGAAAGCCGATCCGGCTTCGCACGATGCCGCCGACGCGCTGGCGGTCGCCGTCACCCATGCGCATCATCGACAGAGCGTGGTGCTGAAGGTGGCGGCGGTATGAGGAATAGAAGGAAGGCGAGGCAATGTTTACCTCTCCCCGCGTGCGGGGAGAGGTCGGCCGCTGAAGCGAAGCGGAGGCGGCCGGGTGAGGGGGCCTGCACGCAAATTGCGTTGCGGGTTCGCCCCCTCACCCGGCTCGCCGCTATGCGGCTCGCCACCCTCCCCCCGCTTGCGGGGAGAGGAAGATGATCGGCAAGCTCAAAGGCCTGATCGAGTCTTACGGTCAGGACTCGGTCATTGTCGATGTCAGCGGCGTCGGCTACGAGGTGCATTGCTCGGCCCGCACGCTGCAGGAATTGCCTGGCATCGGCCAGCCCGCCACGCTGTCGATCGAAACGCATGTGCGTGAAGATCAGATCAGGCTGTTCGGTTTTGTCACCGAGATCGAGCGCGAATGGTTTCGGCTCCTGCAGACGGTTCAAGGCGTCGGCGCCAAGGTCGCGCTCTCGGTACTCGGGACTCTCAAGCCGAGCGAACTCGCTTCCGCCATCGCGATGCGCGACAAAGCCATGGTGGCGCGCACACCCGGCGTCGGCCCCAAAGTTGCCGAGCGCATTGTTACCGAACTCAAGGACAAGGCGCCGGCTTATACCAATGTCGATCCGGCGCTGGTGCGGCTAACGGGCGCGCTCGACGACAAGCGCGCGCCGGCGCCCGTGACCGACGCGGTCTCCGCGCTCGTCAATCTCGGCTATGCGCAGGCGCAAGCGGCCGCCGCGATCGCCGCCGCGGCGCGCAGCGCCGGGGAAGGCGCCGAAACGACGACACTGATACGATTGGGATTGAGGGAATTGGCGAAGTGAAGGACGACGTGAAGCTCGGCAAGGCCGATCAGGAGCTGATCGCGGCGGCGCGGGCGACGATCAAACGTCGCTATCGCGGCGACTGGCAGGAGGTCGGGGCGGCATTGCGCACCCGCTCGGGAAAAATCTTCACTGGCGTCAATCTCGACGCTTATCTCGGCCGCATGGCGGTCTGCGCCGAAGCCGTCGCGCTCGGCCAGGCCGTGGTCGATCTGGGCGATGCCGGAATCGACACCATCGTCGCGGTCCGCCATCCAGCGCCCGAAGAGGACGATCAGACGATCGCCGTGGTGTCGCCGTGCGGCGCATGCCGCGAATTGATTTTCGATTACGACCCGAACGCGCGAGTGATCGTGCCGAACGGCAAATCGCCGTCGATCGTGCCGATCGCCGTCCTGTTGCCGAACAAATATACGCGGGGACCGGAACGGTGAACGGCAATCCCGAACGCAAGCTGGTGTCGGCCGAGCGCCGCGACGAAGACGCCGCGGAAGCGAGTTTACGGCCGCAACGGCTTTCCGAATTTATCGGCCAGCGCCAGGCCTGCGCCAATCTTGCGGTGTTCATTCAGGCGGCGCGGGCGCGCCGCGAGGCGCTCGACCATGTCCTGTTCGTCGGGCCGCCCGGGCTTGGCAAGACGACGCTGGCGCAGATCGTGGCGCGCGAGCTCGGAGTTAATTTCCGCGCCACTTCGGGACCGGTCATCGCCAAAGCCGGCGACCTCGCCGCGCTTCTGACCAATCTCGAAGAGCGCGACGTGCTGTTCATCGACGAAATTCATCGGCTCAATCCCGCGGTCGAGGAAATCCTCTATCCCGCCATGGAGGATTTTCAGCTCGATCTGATCATCGGCGAAGGACCGGCGGCGCGCTCGGTGAAGATCGATCTGGCGCCATTCACGCTCGTCGGCGCGACGACACGCGCCGGCCTTCTGACCAATCCGCTGCGCGACCGCTTCGGCATCCCGGTACGGCTCAATTTTTACAGCGAGGCGGAGCTCGAAGAGATCGTCAATCGCGGCGCCCGCGTGCTCGGCGTCGGGCTTACCGCCGACGGCGCCAACGAGATCGCGCGGCGCGCCCGCGGCACGCCGCGCATCGCCGGCCGCTTGCTGCGTCGCGTGCGCGATTTTGCGGCCGTTGCGGGCGCTGCGGCGATCGACCGTGCGGTTGCGGACAAGGCCTTGGCCGCGCTCGAGGTCGATGGCGCCGGACTCGACGCCATGGACCGGCGCTATCTGTCGACGATTGCCGTCAATTACAGCGGCGGGCCGGTCGGCGTCGAGACTCTGGCCGCCGCTCTGTCCGAGCCGCGCGACGCAATCGAGGACATCATCGAACCTTATCTGATTCAATGCGGACTGCTGCAGCGTACGCCGCGCGGCCGCCTAGTCACCGCGCACGCGTTCCGCCATCTCGGCCTGCCCGAACCGGCGCGCGACCCGGCGCAGTTCGGATTGTTTGGCGCAGAGGAGGAGCCGTGAAGCGTAGCTATGAAGGCGGCTGTCATTGTGGACGCGTGCGCTTTCGCGTGACCGCGGATTTGTCACGGGTGACGGAATGCAATTGCTCGATCTGCGGCAAAAAAGGCTTTCTCCATCTCATCGTGCCGCCGGATGCCTTCGAGCTGATAAGCGGCAAAGATGCGCTGACGACATACCGGTTCAATACCGGCGTCGCCCAGCACACCTTTTGCACCACGTGCGGAATACATCCATTTTACATTCCGCGATCCGATCCGGATAAGATCGACGTGAATGTGCGTTGCCTGGACGATGTGGATGCGGCTTCGCTCACCATTGGCCATTTCGACGGCCGCCATTGGGAAGACGCGATGGCGGGCCGGGTGCCGTGGAGATAGGCGAGTGACGAGCGTTCCTCTCGACGGCGAGATCCGCGATGGGCGCCACGTGCTCACGGTGCGCGTCTACTACGAGGACACCGACTTCACCGGCATCGTCTATCACGCCAATTATCTGCGCTACATGGAGCGCGGGCGGACCAATTACCTGCGCCTGATCGGCGCCGATCACCGCGCTTTGTTCGAGGAGACCGAAAAGGAAGCGCCGGGCTTTGCCTTTGTCGTGCGCTCGATGAATATCGAATTTTTCAAACCGGCGCGCATGGATGACGTGCTTGCGATCATAACCGAGCCGGAGGAAGTCAAAGGCGCCTCGACCACCGTGCGCCAGCGCATCGTGCGCGGCGATGAGCTCCTGGTCGAGGCGCGGGTGCGGGTCGCCTTCATCTCGGGCGGCCGGGCGCGGCCGATTCCGAAGCCGCTTCGCATTGCCATGAAGGCGGATCAGGAAGCGGGTGGCGGTGCGCCATCGCCGAATTAGATTGTTTCTGAGCATGATCTTTTCCGACCGGTATCCACTTTTCGGGATCATGCGTTGGTTATAGTCACATGATGAACTTCGCCCTTTTCGAAACCGCGATCGGATGCTGCGGCATCGTGTGGAGCGAGCGCGGCACTGCCGGCGTGCAACTGCCCGAACGCAGCGAGGCCGCGACGCGCAACCGTCTGTTGCGGCGGTTTCCCGCGGCGCGCGACGGTGCACCCCCTGCCGAGGTACGGCGCGTCATCGACGATATTGTTGCGCTACTTGGCGGCGAGCGCAGAGATTTAAATCATGTGACGATCGATATCGCTGCGGTGCCGGAGTTCCATCGCCGCGTTTATGAGGTCGCGCGCCGCATCCCCGCGGGTGCGACGCTCTCCTACGGCGAAGTTGCCGAGCGTCTCGGCGACCGCAATCTGGCCCGCGACGTCGCCGAAGCATTGTCGCAAAATCCCTGCCCCATCATCGTGCCCTGTCATCGGGTCCTGGCGGCTGGCGGCAAGCCCGGCGGCTTTTCCGCCCCGGGAGGCGTGGCGACAAAGCTCCAGCTCTTAACGATCGAGGGTGCACAGCCCCAAGGTCCTATGCAAGGCCCCATGCTGTTCGACCGGCTGCCATTGGCGGCGGCAAGGCAGCGGCGTTAACGGCGCATTAACGACAAACGGGCTTCGTAACCGGGAATGACGGGGGTTGCGCCCTAGTTTGGACACGTTTCGCGATTGATTTCGCCGGGCCGGTGACGGGCCGGCTGGGTCGTCGTGAAATTTCGGGTCTCGGTCGGCGTGCGCGAAGCGCCCGCCTCCGATGGCCCTTTAGTCCACTATGAGGGTACGGCTCCAGTTACGGTATCCGTCTTGGTCCCGGTCCGCTGGGCAGTTCGGCCGGGATCGCCTGAAGGGACGCTCCAAGGGACGCTCATGAATCCTGCCGACATCTCCTCGTCGGTCGCACCGCTGACATCGTCCAATCTTTCTCTGTTCCATCTCTTCTGGCACGCCCATTGGATCGTGGAATCGGTGATGGCGGGCCTGCTCGCTTGTTCGGTTTGGGTGTGGGCGATCGCCATCGACAAGACGCTGCTGTTCGCGCGGCTGCGGCGCGCCGGCGACCATTTCGAAGAGGCGTTCTGGTCGGGCCAATCGCTGGAAGATTTGTACAAGTCGCTGGCGACCCAGCCGGGGCATTCGACCGGTGCACTGTTCGTCGCCGCCATGCGCGAATGGAAGCGCAGCCTCGAAGGCCACGTCCGCTCGTTGGCAGGACTGCAAATGCGCATTGAGAAAGTCATGGACGTCACCATCGCCCGCGAGGTCGAACACATGGAACGGCGCTTGCTGGTGCTGGCGACGGTCGGTTCGGCCGGGCCGTTTATCGGCCTGTTCGGCACGGTGGCCGGCATCATGACGAGCTTTCAGTCGATCGCGGCGTCGCAAAATACTTCACTCGCCGTGGTCGCGCCGGGTATCGCGGAGGCTTTGTTTGCCACCGCAATTGGCCTCGTTGCCGCCATCCCGGCGACCATTTTCTATAACAAATTCATCAGCGAGGTGAATCGGCAAGCGCAGCGGCTCGAAGGCTTCGCCGACGAATTCACCGCGATCCTGTCGCGACAGATCGACGAGCGCGGGTGAGGGCGGGACATGGCGGCAGGCAGCATGAACATTGCCGCGGCCGGCGGAAGAAGTAAGCGCCGACGCCGACCCGTCATGAGCGAAATCAACGTGACGCCGTTCGTCGACGTCATGTTGGTGTTGTTGATCGTGTTCATGGTGTCGGCGCCGCTTCTGACCGTCGGCGTGCCGATCGATCTGCCGCAGAGCCAGGCCAAAGCGCTTGAACAGAACAACGAACCGTTGACGATTTCGGTCAACAACGAGAGTCAGCTCTTTCTGCAAAATGATGAGATCAAGCTCGACGATCTGTTGCCCAAGCTTCAGGCGATCATTGGCGCTCGCGGCGGGACCAGCAACGATCTCATCTATATTCGCGGCGACAGGACTGTCGCTTATGGCATGATGATGCGGGTGATGGGCCGCATTTCGGGCGCTGGCTATCATCGCATCGCGTTGGTCACCGAAGTCGAGCAGGGCAGCCAATGAAGCCTGGCATGACCATATCGTGCGTCGCTCACGCCGCCGCGCTGTTCTTCGGCTTCATGGCGATCTCGGCCCAGCCGATGGAGGCGCCGCCGGTGCAAGCGCTGCCGGTCTCCTTCGTCTCGGAAAAGGACTTCAGCCAGCTTCCTTTGGGCATGAAGAATGCACCGCAGCTTAAAGTTCCGGACATCAAGCCGCTCGCCGACAAGGTAGACGAGACGAAGTCGGTGGATCAGCTGGCGCCGAAAGTTTCCGCCAAGCCGGAGATTACAACCCCGGCGGCCAAGCCGGCCGCCGAATCTAAACCTGAACCGAAGTCTGAGCCGAAACCGGCCGCCGAAACCAAGCCTGAACCAAAGCCAGAGTCGAAGTCGGAAGCCAAAACCGAGCTTAAGCCCCCGCCGAAGCCGGCAGACAAGCCCGACAAGCCGAAGCCGCCGGAATATAAGCCGGATCAGATCGCCAATCTCTTGAAGAAAGACGCCGCCAAGGATCCGCCGAAGCGCGAAGACGCGCCGGCGCAGCCGACGCGCGACACGCCAAAATTCGACGCCAACCAGCTCGCCCAATTGCTCGACAAGCGCGAGCCGCAGCGCCAAGTCGCGACCGCCCAATCGCTCAACGATTCGCCGACGCTCGGCGCGGCGATCGGAGCCCAAGACGCACAACTGTCGCAGAGCGAGATCGATGCTTTGCGTGCACGCATTTCCAGCTGCTGGAGCCCGCCTCCGGGCATCGATGCTAATTCCAGGCTCTATGTCGTGCTCCGCGTTTTGTTCAAAACCGACGGCTCGATGGTGCAGGCGCCGACCTTGGTCGAAGGCTCCGCCGCGGCGCTGGGACCCGCATTAGCAGAAAGCGCCAAGCGCGCCTTGCTGTTGTGTCAGCCATTCACGATGCTTAAGCCTGAATACTACGATCAATGGAAAGATCTCGAACTTAAATTCGATCCACACGAACTGCTCGGCGGCTGATCACGCTGACAAGAGTTGTCAATGCTTCACGATAGATCCGGCGTTCTGTTGACGCGGCGTGCGCTTGGATTGCACGCGATAGGCTTGGGCGCGCTCGCCGGTGGCTTTGCCTTGCTGCCGCGCCGCGCCCAAGCCGTCGTCCGTCTCGACATTACCGAGGGAAATTTCCAGCCGCTGCCGATCGCGATTCCAAAATTTTTCGCCGCCGGTCAGGACGACGGCGATGCCGCCAATGCGGTCACCCAAATCATCACGGCGAACCTGCAGCGTAGCGGCTTGTTCGCGCCGATCGACCCGACCGCCTACATCGAACGGATCGCGAGCGTCGACGCCGTGCCGCGTTTTCCGGACTGGCGCAACATCAGCGCCCAGGCACTGGTCACCGGCCGCATCGGGCGGCAGGCTGACGGACGCCTGCAATCGGAATTCCGGCTCTGGGACGTCCTCGGCGGACAACAACTCGACGGCAAACAATATATCACCACGCCAGATAATTGGCGGCGCATCGCCCACATCATCTCGGACGCAATTTACGAACGGCTCACTGGCGAGGGCGGCTATTTCGACAGCCGCGTGGTGTTTGTCGATGAGACCGGTCCGCCGGAGCGGCGCGTGAAGCGGCTCGCGATCATGGACCAGGACGGCGCCAATGTGCGCTATCTCACCCGCGGCGACGAGCTTGTCCTCACTCCGCGATTCTCGCCATCGACGCAGGAGATCACCTACATGGCCTACGGCCAGGGCGATCCGCGCGTCTATTTGTACAATATCGAAACCAGCCAGCGCGAAATCGTCGGCAACTTTCCCGGCATGAGCTTCTCGCCGCGGTTCTCGCCGGACGGCCAGCGCGTGATCATGAGCCTGCAAGAGGGCGGCAATTCAAACCTTTTCGTCATGGATTTGCGTTCGAAAGCGACGACGCGGCTAACCGACACGCAAGCGATCGACACCGCGCCTTCGTATTCGCCCGATGGGGCGCGGATTTGCTTTGAATCCGATCGCGGCGGCAAGCAGCAGATTTATCTGATGAACGCCGCTGGCGGGGCGGCGCAGCGGATCAGTTTCGGCGACGGCAGCTACTCCACGCCGGTTTGGTCGCCGCGCGGCGATTACATTGCATTCACGCGCGTGGCGCAGGGCAAATTTGCGATCGGTGTGATGAAACCCGATGGAACCGGCGAGCGTGTCCTGACGGAGGGGTTCCACAACGAAGGACCGACTTTTTCGCCGAATGGGCGGGTCATCATGTTTTTCCGCGATCCGGGCGGCAATGCGGGGCCATCGCTGTATTCGGTGGACATTTCCGGGCGCAATGAGCAGCGGGTGCCGACGCCGAGCTATGCGTCCGATCCGGCTTGGTCGCCGCTGCTATCCTAGGCGGCAGCCGGTTCCACAGAGTCGCCGCATTGACGGCTCATTAACCATTGCAAAAGCTTTCGGGGAAATCCGCAGGGTCCGGGGTCGTTTGCAACCTCCCATCAAGGTTGACGGAACCTTCGCTTAACGAAGGCACTGCTAGACCGGCTGCACTACCGTCCGGCCAGTTGTCCGGACCTGCGGAAATATGGAGGGCACCCGAATGAATATCGCGACCATCTTTCGCGGCGCCAATCTTCGCGGCGTCAAGTTCGCTGCCGCCGTTTTGGCCACCCTTGCGATTGCGGGCTGCGCCAAACAGACCGACCAAAGTGCCCTGGCCGGTGTTGCGATCCCGGGCAGCCAGCAGGACTTTGTCGTCAATGTCGGCGACCGTGTTTTCTTCGAAACCGACTCTTCTGAACTGACCGATCAGGCGCGCGCGACGCTCGACAAGCAGGCGCAGTGGCTGAACAATTACAACCGCTACGCATTCACGATCGAAGGTCATGCCGACGAGCGCGGCACGCGCGAATACAATATCGCGCTGGGCGCCCGCCGTGCCGAGACGGTACGCGAATATCTGGTGTCGCGCGGCATTTCGGGCCAGCGCATGCGCACGATTTCCTACGGCAAGGAACGGCCGGTCGCGCTGTGCAACGACATCTCCTGCTGGTCGCAAAACCGGCGCGCCGTCACCGTGCTCGACCAGAGCTCGTAGGTCGGTGCGTGCGGGATGAAACAACTGCATCGGCGCCCGCGGGGCGCCGATTGCTTTTCTCGGGCGCCTCCTTCCCCTTGAGCAGCCGTGCCGCCAATCCATTCAGTCACAATTTGGTCGCAGGACGCGCTATGTTAAGGCAGCGCAGACCGCCAAAACATCGCATACAATGATCCGCTCAGCTTCCCTGCTCGTCATGACGGGCGCGCTGTGGGCCGGCGCCGCGCACGCGCAGATGTCCGGCGCCGACCTCGTCACGCGCATCGACCGCCTGCAGGCGCAGGTGCGCGAGCTCACCGGCACGGTCGAGGAATTGCAATTTCGCAATCAGCAGCTCGAGCAGGAAGTGCAGCGCCTGCGCGCCGCGGCTCCGGGGGCCGCTGCCGCGACACCGCCGACCGCACAATCGTCACTGCCGCCGGGCTCGCAGTATCCTTCGCAATATCCGCCGGCGACCGCCACATATCCGCCGGCAGCTAACGCATATCCGCCCGCGCAGTCCCCGGGCGCGGTCGCATCAGTGCCGGCATCGGCGCCGCCACCGCCGCTCCCTTCGAGTGATGCGAATTTGTCGGCCGCGCGTCGCGGCGACGCGTTTGATCCGGATCGCAATCCGAGTGCGCCCGGAGCGCCGCGGCCGCTCGGCGCCAGCACTGACGCCAACGAGCCGCCGCCGGCAGTGACGACCGCTGCGACACCGCGTGCGCCCGGCGCGCCGCTCGATCTTTCGAGCCCGCTTTCGAGCCCGCCGGCGTCGCCGCAAGCGAGCGCCGCCGCGGCGACGGGCGGGGACCTGCCGCCGCCGCCGCCGATCAATCCTAGCGCCACCGGCGCCACGACCGGAACCATGCAAGCCGCGCTGCCGCCGGGCAATACGCCGAAGGACGAGTACGATCTGGCCTATGGCTACGTCTTGCACAAAGACTTTGCTCTTGCCGAACAGACGTTCCGCGATTTCTTGCACAAATATCCGAGCGACCGGCTCGCTCCCGAAGCGCAATACTGGCTGGGCGAGAGTCTGTTTCAGGACAAGCAGTATCGCGACGCCGCGGAATCGTTTCTCACCATTTCCACCAAATACGAGAATACCGCGCGCGCTCCGGACGCGCTATTGCGGCTGGGGCAATCGCTTGCGGCTTTGGGCGAAAAAGAAGCGGCATGCGCCTCGCTCGGCGAGGTTTTGCGGAAATATCCGCGCGCTCCGCTCAGCGTGAAGCAGAGCGTCGACCGTGAACAGAAGCGCACACACTGCTGATCAAGCGCTTCGCGACGAAGAAGCGGACGCTTTATTCTCCGGTCTGGAAGATTCGCGCGGCCTCGTTCTGGCGGTTTCCGGCGGCCCCGATTCAACGGCACTACTCGTGCTCGCAGCGCGCTGGGCGAAGCGGATCAAGCGCGGGCCAAAGCTCGTCGCGGTGACCATCGATCATGGATTGCGCGCGGAAGCCGCGCGCGAAGCGGCTGCGGTGAAGCATCTTGCCCGGCGGCTGGGCGTAACGCATCGTACTCTGCGCTGGCGCGGCAGAAAACCGAAAGCCGGATTGCAGGAGGCCGCGCGCGTCGCCCGCTATCGGCTGCTCGCGGAGGTCGCCGCCAGGGCCGGCTACGCCCATATCCTGACCGCGCACACGCTCGACGATCAGGCGGAAACCGTGTTGTTCCGGCTGGCGCGCGGCAGCGGACTCGTGGGACTGGCCGGAATGGCCCATGCCTCGCTGCTGCCGGTCGGAGCGGAGAGGATAGGTTTTCTGCTGCGGCCGCTCTTGCATATTCCCAAAGCGCGGCTTGTGGCGACCTTGCGTGCCACGGGCGTCGCCTACAGCGACGACCCGAGCAACCGCGATCCGCGCTTTACTCGCGCGCGCTTGCGCGCCTTGATGCCGGATTTGGCGCGCGAAGGATTAAGCGCGCCCGGTTTGTCGCGATTTGCCGCGCGGATGCGGCGCGCCGATGCCACCATTGAATTTGCCGTCGCCGCCGCTCGCGATGCGCTCGCCCCGGAGCCGTGGTCGGAGCTCGCTCCGGTCAAGTTCGACACCGCCCGATTCGCAAGCTTGCCGGCCGAAGTGGCGCTGCGGCTTCTCGGCCGCGCCATAGCCTGGACCGGAAGCGAAGGGCCTGTCGAGCTCGCCAAGCTCGAAACCCTCTACGCTGCGATGCGTCAGTCTGCTATGCGGCTGCGCCGAACGCTCGCCGGCGCGCTCATCACGCTCGACAGCGACTGGATCGTGGTCGAACGCGCCCCGGCGCGGCGATCCTCGGCCCGGCGGGGCGGCTCCAGCAGCCGCTCAGCCATGCCGAAACACCGCAAGAGGAGCTTTACGAAATAGCGTAATAAAGGGCTTCGCCAGGGCTGCTTCACGGCCGCTTCCCTTGGCAGGCAGGGGGCTGCCCCCTACATTGCCAGATACCGGGGACGTGAAGCCGCCACGATTTGCGGGCACGGCTGGCCCGCGCGACTCCGGTTGAGCCGGGGACCAAGGACAAGAGATGAACGCCAATCTGCGCAATTTCGCCCTGTGGGTGATCATTGTCCTGCTGCTCCTTGCCCTGTTCACGCTGTTTCAGAATCCTGGTCAGCGCACGACATCGCAGGACGTTTCGTTCTCGCAGCTCCTAAGCGACGTCGATCAGGGCCGGGTGCGCGACGTGCTCATCCAGGGCCCAGAAATCCATGGCACCTATACCGACGGACGCAGCTTCCAGACCTATGCGCCGAGTGATCCGTCGCTCATTCAGCGGCTCTACAATAAGGGCGTGCAGATCACCGCCCGCCCGCAATCGGACAATGTGCCCTGGTTCGTTTCGCTGCTGATTTCCTGGTTGCCCTTTGTGGCGCTGATCGGCGTGTGGATTTTCTTGTCACGGCAGATGCAAGGCGCCGGCGGCAAGGCGCTCGGCTTCGGCAAAAGCCGCGCCAAATTGCTCACCGAGGCGCATGGCCGCGTCACCTTCGAGGACGTCGCCGGCGTCGACGAGGCCAAGCTCGATCTGCAGGAGATCGTCGAATTCCTGCGCGATCCCGCGAAATTTCAGCGGCTTGGCGGCCGAATCCCGCGCGGCGTGCTCTTGGTCGGCCCGCCCGGCACCGGCAAGACGCTGTTGGCGCGCGCCATCGCCGGCGAAGCCAATGTGCCGTTCTTTACCATTTCCGGCTCGGATTTCGTCGAAATGTTCGTCGGCGTCGGCGCCAGCCGTGTCCGCGATATGTTCGAGCAGGCCAAGAAGAATGCGCCCTGCATCATCTTCATTGATGAGATCGATGCAGTGGGCCGTCATCGCGGCGCCGGTCTCGGCGGCGGCAATGACGAACGCGAGCAGACGCTCAACCAGCTCCTCGTCGAGATGGACGGTTTCGAGGCCAATGAGGGCATCATCCTGATTGCCGCGACCAACCGGCCCGACGTGCTCGATCCGGCACTCTTGCGTCCCGGCCGTTTCGACCGCCAGGTCGTGGTGCCGAACCCCGATGTTGTCGGACGCGAGCAGATACTGAAGGTCCATGTCCGCAAGGTGCCGCTGGCGCCCGATGTCAATCTCAAGACCATCGCGCGCGGCACGCCGGGATTCTCCGGCGCCGATCTCATGAACCTCGTCAACGAGGCCGCCTTGATGGCGGCGCGGCGCAACAAGCGCATGGTGACGCAGGTCGAGTTCGAGGACGCTAAGGACAAGGTGATGATGGGCGCCGAGCGCAAATCGCTCGTCATGACCGAAGAGGAAAAACTCCTCACCGCCTATCACGAGGGCGGGCACGCGATCGTGGCGCTCAATGTCAAAGCCACCGATCCGGTGCACAAGGCCACCATCATCCCGCGCGGCCGCGCGCTGGGCATGGTCATGCAACTGCCTGAGCGCGACAAATTATCGATGAGCCGCGAACAGATGACGTCGCGGCTCGCCATCATGATGGGCGGCCGCGTCGCCGAGGAACTGGTGTTCGGCCGCGAACGGGTCACCTCCGGCGCCGCATCCGATATCGAACAGGCAACCAAGCTTGCGCGCATGATGGTGACGCGCTGGGGCCTGTCCGACGAACTCGGCACGGTCGCGTACGGCGAGAACCAGGAAGAGGTGTTCCTGGGCTATTCGGTGGCCCGCCAGCAGAACATTTCGGAAGAGACGTCGAGGAAAATCGACGCCGAAATCCGCCGCTTGGTTGAAGCCGGCTATGACGAGGCGCACGCCATCCTTACCGCCAAGCGCGCCGATCTCGAGACGCTTGCCAAGGGTCTCCTCGAATTCGAAACGCTGACCGGCGACGAGATCAAGGATCTGCTCTTAGGCAAGCGGCCGAATCGCGAGTCGGTGATCGAGCCGCCGACGACGCCGCGGGCTTCGACCGTGCCGACCGCCGGTGCCGGCCGCAATCGGCCGCGCCCGGAAACCGGCCCCATGGAGCCGCAGCCGCAGGCGTGAACGCGCCGCTTACGGCAACTCTGACAACCGTCATGCCCGGCCATGGCCGTTCGAAGAACGGCGTCGCTTCGCTCGCCTATCTGCCGGGCATCCACGTCTTTAGCGGGTCGCCCAAGACGTGGATGGCCGGGACGAGCCCGGCCATGACGAGGTACTACTTGGCTTCACATTCACCGCAACCTCATAATGGATCGGACCGCTAAACCTTCCTCCTACAAGCGGAAGGTAAGAGCGTGAGTTGCGATGGATCCCGTCATGCGCCAGATGATTTTGGTCGGCTTTCTGCAGGCGCAGAACTGCACCAATCTCGCGAGTTCTTGGCGCCATCCGCAATCGCGCACCGACAGCTGGTCGCCGGATTTCTACCGTCACATCGGTCGCGTGCTGGAGGCCGGCAAATTCCATCTGGGTTTTTTCGATGATCGCCTGTCGATGCCGGACATGTATGGACGCAATCACGCCCACACCGTCCAGCACGGCATTCGCTGTGTGAAGCTCGATGCCGTCACCGTGCTCACCGTGATGGGCATGGCGACCGAGCGGCTCGGCCTCGGCGCGACCTATTCGACGAGCTACTACGAGCCTTTTCACGTCGCCCGCGTATTTGCCACGCTTGATCTGATGAGCGGCGGCCGCGCCGCCTGGAACGTCGTCACCTCGCTCAACGACGGCGAAGCGCAGAACATGGGTCGCGACGAAGTGGTCGGCCATGATGCGCGCTACGACCGCGCCGATGAGTTCATGGAGATCGTGCTCGGCCACTGGGACACATGGCAAGACGATGCCATCGTGCAGGACAAGGCGAGCGGTTTGTTTGCCAAGCCCGACAAGGTGCGTCGCCTCGACTACGAGGGCCGTTATTATCGCTCGCGCGGGCCGTTCACGGTGCCGCGCTCAGCGCAAGGCCATCCGGTCATCATTCAGGCTGGGTCAAGCGGCCGCGGCAAGACTTTCGGCGCGCGCTGGGGCGAGGTGATCTTCGTCGTCTATCCCAATGTGGAAGTCGGCAAGCGCGACTATGCCGCGTTCAAGGCCGAGGTCGCGCGCTTTAACCGCGATCCCGATCAGGTCAAGATCACGCATCTCATCAACACCGTGGCGGCGGCGACCAAAAGCGAGGCGGAAGACAAATGGGCGGAGATCAAAAAACTGCCGCTTGAAATCGATGCGCTGTCGCTGCTTTCGGAGGCACTCAATTTCGATTTTGAAAAAAAGGGCATGGACGAACCGTTCACCGACGAGGAATTGGACGAGATGTCCGGTCTGCAAGGCATCCGTGATCGCGTGACGAGCGTGAAGAAAAATCCGACGGTGCGCGAATTCATCGAGATCAGCGGCCGCGGCCGTGTGCACAATCCCATCGTCGGCGGGCCGAAAGAAGTCGCGGACCAGCTGGAAGCTTGGTTTGCCCCGCCGGCCTGCGATGGTTTCGTGCTTTCCGCCACCCATGTGCCGGGTGCCTATGAAGACTTCGTGCGCTTCGTGGTTCCGGAACTCCAGCGCCGCGGTCTATTCCGCAAGGATTTTGCCGGTACGACGTTGCGCGAGAATCTCGGGCTGCCGAAGCCGGCAATCGGCGCCTGTCGCACACCGGTATGAAATTATGAACGAATCTCGCCTATGGTCACCGTCTGGGGCCGGTGGCTGCAATCTGAAAATCGTGGAACCGACTCGACGCTCGTTAAAGCGAGGCGCGGAGCGGAACGAAACTGCCACCCTCGAGTTTGGAAGCGCGGAGGGAGGTCGGGGATGCAGATGCGGCATTCAATTCTTGCTCTCGCGGCAGTTGTGCTCGTGGCTGCCTTGCCGGCGCGGGCTAGTGCCAAAAACGCGCACCATGGTTTCTCAGGACTTTGCGCCTTCTATCCGGCGCACGGAAACGGCCTTACTGCGGCGCATCGCACATTGCCGTTCGGCACGCGGGTTCGCGTGACCGATCCGAAAAGCGGCCGAAGCGTCACCGTGACAGTCAACGATCGCGGTCCATTCGGCCGTCATCGCGTGCTCGATCTGTCGTCAAGCGCAGCGCGCGCGCTCGGAATGATCAGCCGCGGCGTCATTTTTATTCAAGCCGAGGTGTTGTGACGTTTTCTTTCGGGCGAGCCAAATACACTTTTTGTTTCAGGTTCTTTCAGCCGAACTAAGTACGCTGTGCGACCGAGAAGCGGTTTGATTTGGACTCTGCCCGGAACGAGGGGATGTCAATCGTGTTCTCGTTGTGCGTGTGACGGAGCGCGGGAGGGAGCACTTCGGAGCAAAAAGATGATCAGAGTAGCAATCGCTGCCGCATTGCTGG
Organism: Xanthobacteraceae bacterium; assembly: GCA_036497645.1. Taxonomy (GTDB): domain Bacteria; phylum Pseudomonadota; class Alphaproteobacteria; order Rhizobiales; family Xanthobacteraceae; genus BOG-931. Next base: position 11,678 of record DASXJB010000018.1, on the reverse strand, counting down.
CTGCCGGAACTTCGCTGGCTATGGCGCAGAGCGGTCAACCGACCGGGAGCTATCCGGGCGTGGCCGGCGGAGCGAACGGCAATCCTGCCAGGCCTGGAATCAATGAAACGACCTCGCCACAAACCGCCGGCCACATGTACATGTCGGCAAGGCATCGCCACAAAATGGTAAGGCACCACTACGCCCAATAAAAACAATCTTCGATCTTTAAACATATGCGGGCCCCGCCGAAGCGAGGCCCGCATCTTTATTTTGCGCCGCTGTGTCCTACCAGTTGCGAACGAAACGTTCGTGACTCAATTCAACCTCAGCTCCGTGATGTGACGCGGATCCGCTTTGAGCTCCCCCTTCTCGACACGCTTGACGATGTCGGTGAGCACGGCATTGGCGCGGCAGGTCAGGCCGAGTCTTTCGCCTTCGCGCACGACAAAGCCATTGAGGAATTCGATTTCGGTGCGCCGGCCCTTCTGCATGTCCTGACCCATCGACGGGCGCTGACCGGCGGCCGTGCGCGCCGCATCTTTGAAGCGCTGCGCGTCACAGGTCTGCATCGCGGCCTCGTCGCCTTCGCCGGCGCGCGCGATGGTTTCGGGAGGCAGATGCAGGATTTCCTCGAGCTGGTAGCCGAGTGCCTGGCCGACGCGGATTGCTTCGGAACCAAGCCGGGTGGCAAAGCGCCGGATTGGCTCGTTCTTGAGCATTTCGCCGCCGGGAAGTCCAGTGCAGGCGGACAGTCCATTCTGCATCGCGTTGGCGACGAGTTTGGACCAGCGTTCGCCCCACAGATTGCTGGTCACCTTGGCGCTGTCGGCGAAAGCGACCAGCCGGCAGACTTCTTCCGCTCGCGGCGTGATGCGGCCATGTACCTCGCCGGTGCGAAACACCGTATGCGCCGCGCCATGCTTGGCGGCGCCGCGATGAACAAGCCCGAGTTCACTGTAATGCTCGAGGCGATGCAGCCGAGCGTCTTGCCCCAGCCGACGACGCCGGCGACGGTCGGCTCGTTGATGCAATTCTGCAGGGAAACGACATAGCCGTCCGGCGCCAGATATTGGCTGATCAGCATCGTCGCCCAGGCGGTGTCGTAGGACTTCATGCAAACGAAGGCGATGTCGACCGGGTTTTCCTTGGCGAGCCGCTGCGCGTCGGTGACATGGAGCGCGCGCACCGGCACGGTAAATTCCGGCTCTTTCATTGCATGCGTGACGCGCAAGCCATGCTTGCGCATATGCTCGACATGGTCCGGCCACGGATCGATAAAGGTCACGTCCTCGCCGGCTTGAACCATGTGCGCGCCGGCATAGCCGCCGACCGCACCGGCACCGACGATGGCAATTTTTCGGCCCATCCTGTCCTCCCGTTATTGCGTGGCGGCAAACTAAAGCATGATCCCGAAAAGTGGACACCGGTTTTCGGAACGGATCATGCTCAAAAAAACATCTAAAGCGAAATTATTCATTTCGCTTTAGCAGCCGTATTGCCGCTCGGCCATAGGCATGACGCGGCCAGTTCTTGCCATTGCGATCCGTCAAAGAGGGTACTGCGATGTTTGGCGCGGAAATAGCTTATCCGCGCGTCGAATAGCCGCCGTCGACGGGCAGCGCCGCGCCCGTGACGAAATCCGATGCCGAACTGCAGAGAAATACCGCCGCTCCGGCTAGGTCGTTGGGATCGCCCCATCTGCCCGCGGGCGTGCGCGAGAGGACAAAGTCGTGAAGATCGGCAACTTGCTGCCGCGCCCTGCGAGTGAGGTCAGTATCGATCCAGCCGGGCAGGATGGCATTGACTTGAATATTGTCAGGCGCCCATGCGCAGGCGAGCGAACGCGTGAGCTGGAGGAGGCCGCCCTTGCTCGCGGCATAAGCGGCAACCGTCGCCGCGCCGAACAGCGAGTACATCGAGCCGATATTGAGAATCTTGCCGCGGCCTGCCGCTTTCATGTGCGGATAGGCGGCTTGCGCGCAGAATAATGCAGCGCCGAGATTGACGTCCAAAATCTCGTGCCACTCCTGTTCCGAGATTTGTTCAGGGGGCTTTCTTCTATTCATCCCGGCATTGTTGATGAGAATGTCGCAGGCGCCAAAATCCCCGACGACGGTTTCGATCAATTTGCGGCATGACAATGCGGACGAGGCCTGGAACGCATAAAACCGGGTCCGCGGCGCTGACGAGATCAAATCCTTGACGGCTGCCTGCCCCTTGCTTTCATCGCGCGCGGCGAGCGCTATCGAGGCTCCGGCGCGAGCAAGCCCGTGCGCCATTGCCAAGCCGAGGCCACCATTGCCGCCGGTGACGATGGCGACACGGCCGGTGAGATCGAAAGGGTTCAAGAGCGACTCCGGAAATGGTTTCGTGAGAATTTCAACTTCCCCGCCAAGGGAGGGTAGACTGGCCATCTAAGACCACTCTTCGGGTCATCGGCAATGCCGCTGCAAAATCGTGTCGATCCGTTCGGCGAACTCTTCGCCAATCCTGCGCGCGGCACTTTCATGGGCAATCGCGGCGGGCGATTTCACACGCCGGCGCGGACGCTCACGGCGCGGCGCTGGGCTTCGCGGCAATGGATCTGCTGCCTGCTCACGTTCAAAGAACGGCACCGCGACGTATGGGGGCAATTCTATACCGAATTATTTTTTCTCGACGAGCCGACCGCGCTCGCCGCCGGGCACCGCCCCTGTTTCGAATGCCGGCGCCAAGATGCGGAAAATTTTGCCGAGTATTGGCGTAAAGCGCAGGGAAAGGGCCGGCGTCCCCGCGCCACAGAGATGGATCAGGTGCTTCACCGTGAGCGCTTGCACGGCCGCGCCAAACGCCGGCATCGGCGCAGCGTCGACGGCCTGCCAGACGGCGTCTTCATCGCGCTGGACGGCGCAGCTTTCGCACTGTGCGGCGACGCGCTCTTGGGCTGGACGCCGAAGGGTTACAATGCCCGCATGCCGCGGCCGCGGCGTGTCATCGTCGAAGTCTTGACCCCGCCGGCGATTATCGCCGTGCTCTCGGCTGGCTATCGCCCGCGCTGGCATGCGAGCGCGAAAGACTCGGTCGCATAATCAACGTTCGATATATGGCCTGCAGTGGCCTCATGTCGGATATCGCGCCACCTCCGAGAAGGGCCAAAAACGGACTCATGCAGCGCAGCAAACAATGTCGCTCGTCAACAATCTCGTTGGCGGTGGCCGACGGCGGAATGGTGAGGGAAAACTGTGTCGCCGTCACAGCACATCGTCGCCCAATGGCGGATAGTATTCCGCATAATTATATCCGCCGCACTAGATTCTCGGGCGAGGGACTATCATGGCCTTGGCATTGTCGATTCTCGAGCGGCGGCGCGACCAGATGTTTCCCGAGCTCGATCCCTTCGAGATCGAGCGGATGCGTCGGTTCGGTGAAGCGCGCAGTTTCGCTCAAGGCGAAGTGATTTTCACCGCTGGCCAAGTTGGTCCGGGATTTGTCGTCATCCTTTCCGGCGAGGTTGACATCGTCCGGCACGAGCTTTCACGCGAAAGTCTCATAGTCTCGCATGGTCCTGGCCAATTCATGGGTGAATTGGCCCAACTGGCGGGGCGGCCGGCACTGGCGGACGCTGTCACCAAGAAGCCGGTCCAAGCTCTGATCATTGCGCCGGAGCGACTGCGTGCGCTTTTGATTGCCGAAGCCGAACTTGGCGAGCGGATCATGCGTGCTTTGATCCTCCGCCGCGTCGGACTGCTTGAAATCGGCGCCGGCGGTCCGATCATCGTCGGCCACGCCGACAGCGCAGATGTGCTTCGGCTCCAGGGCTTTCTCCGCGGAAACGGTCATCCGCATCAATTGCTCAATCCAGAGACGGATGACGAGGCGAAGGCGCTTATCGAACGTTTCCACATCGATCCCGGACAACTGCCGATCGTGCTCTGCCCCGGCGGACAAATGCTGCGCAATCCGAGCGAGGACCAGCTCGCGCGCTGTGTCGGCTTGGTTCGGCCCATCGATCCGAAGCGAGTCTACGACGTTGCCGTAGTGGGGGCCGGACCGGCCGGTCTTGCCACGGCGGTCTACGGCGCGTCGGAAGGACTCTCCGTCCTCGTGCTCGATTGCCGCGCCTTCGGCGGTCAGGCCGGTGCCTCGGCTCGGATCGAAAATTATCTCGGCTTTCCGACGGGAATTACCGGCATCGCCTTGATGGCGCGCGCCTACAACCAAGCGCAGAAGTTTGGCGCCGAGACGGCGATCCCGGATGAAGTGAGCGCGTTGAGTGCGGAAACGGACGGTGCCGGCAACTTCACTTTGCAGTTGTCCAACGGTGAGCGAGTCAGTGCGCGAGCGGTCGTCATTGCCAGCGGCGCACGTTATCGCCGGCCGGCTGTCGATAGTCTCCACGCGTTCGAAGGTTCCAGCGTGCATTACTGGGCAACGCCGCTCGAAGGCAAGCTGTGCGCCAATCAGGAGATCGCCCTGGTCGGCGGAGGCAATTCAGCCGGTCAGGCTGCGGTCTATCTCGCGAGCCAGAGTGCAAAGGTCTGGATGCTGCTACGGGGTGCCGATATCGGCGCCTCGATGTCACGCTATCTGGTCGATCGGATCGAAGGGCACGCCAATATCGAAGTGCTGACGCGCGCGCAGGTTAGCGGTCTTGAAGGCCGCGATGGTATCCTCGAAGCGGTGCGCTGGCGTCTCGGCAGCAACGGCCAAGAGGTGCGACGGCCGATTCGCCACTTGTTTTTGTTCATCGGCGCGGAACCGAATACGGACTGGCTCGCCGGCTCCGGTGTTGCACTCGATGCCAAGGGGTTTGTGCTGACCGGCGAAGATGCCTGCCGCGATCGCCATCCGCTAGAAACCAATAGGCGCGGCGTCTTCGCCATCGGAGATGTCCGCTCCAAATCCGTCAAGCGCGTTGCTGCGGCTGTCGGCGAGGGCGCACAAGTCGTTGCGGCGTTGCATTCTTATTTGACCGCATTGCAGTCCGCTGCCACTCCCGCGCCACTAGCGCCCGCTCGCAATGTTTGAGTCTGACGCCCGGCGCAGCCGCAATAAACTACTTGGAACTAGGTCGATCATTCGGCGAACTTGGAAGCAGCACGCCACTGGCCGCTCCGGCCAACGCTAGTCCGGCACAGACCAGCATGATGATTTGGATGCTTTCCGCCAAAGACTCCTTAATAACGATCCCAGCCACCTTCCGATCATTTCCTTGAACCGTCGACAATGCCGGTGCTGTTACGAATTGCCCTCGTGCAATTTGAATAGCCTGTTTCGCCTCGCTGGAGACGGGCTCAGTTTCGATGTTGTTGTCTAGCGCGTGATCGTAGATGCCGAGCGCCAATGCGCCGAGGAGAGCAACTGCAAGGAGGCTTGCTACCGATGCAATGGAATTGTTGATCCCCGCAGCAACGCCGGTCTGATGAGCCGGTACCGCATTGATTACCGTTGTCGTGAGCGGCGCTACGCTTACGGCCATACCGAGTCCGAGGATCGTGATTGGCACTAGAAACTGCCAATAGGATCCGCTGCCAACGGGCAATGCCAATAGCCCGAAGCCGAGAGCGGCGATCGTGGGGCCAACGACTAGGGGCCATTTGGCGCCAAAATGATCGAGCAATCCGCCCGACCAGCGCGATAGCGCTCCCATTATCAGCGTGAATGGTAGGAAGGCCGCGCCAGCGAGTTCTGCAGAAAATCCTCCCACCTGGATAAGCGCAAAAGGCAGAAAAAAGAATGCACCTGCGAGGGCGGCGTAAAGAAGCAACGTCAACAAATTGACGGCGCTGAATGTCCGGGATCGAAACAGTCCGAGCGGCAACATTGGATTTTGGCTGTGCCCTTCCTCCCAAATAAACGCCGCCAGGAGTAGCAAACCGGTCAACAACGCGACAATGACTGTCGCGTTGCTCCAGCCAAGAACCGGCGCTGAAATCAGCCCAAAGGCAAGACTCCCAAGGGAAAGAAATCCGAAGATTGAGCCACGCCAATCCAAGCCTCCCTTGGCTTCGGCATCGCGGCTCTCGGGCACGTGGTTGAGAGCGATCCAGATTGTCGGCAAGGCAAGCATTGGATTGATGAGGAAAATCCAACGCCATGTGAAATGATCGACAATCCAGCCCCCGAGCAGCGGACCAATTGCACCCGCAACGGCGGAAAACCCTGCCCAGGTTCCTATCGCTTTACCGCGTTCGGTATCGTCAAAGGTTGCTCCGATGATCGCCAACGAGCACGGAATTAATAGAGCAGCCCCTAGACCCTGAATTGCGCGCGCTAGGATCAATTGAGTGATGTTCGGAGAGAAGCCGCACCACACTGACGCAGCGGCAAAGATCGCGACGCCCGCAACGAGTATGCGGCGACGACCGAAAAGATCGCCGGCAGCGCCCCCAATCAAAAGAAATGCAGAAAGGCAAAGTGTGTACGCATTAACGAGCCACTGGACCACCACCACGGACGTGGCGAGGTCGGTCTCGATCGCCGGCAGGGCGACATTGACGACGGATTCGTCAACGTAAGAGATGCTCGACGCAAGGATCGCCGCAAGCAGTACCCACGGTTTCGCACTAGCTGCGCAATTGGCGACCGCACGGGTTGATCGGATGGTTGCTTCGTCGCACGGTCTTGCTTTCGGATTGATCGTCAATTTGTTGAACTCTGACGAGTCTTAAGCGGCGATCATACCTGATGATACTGCTCGCGCAGATCGACACCACAAGTCACCGGGCGTCCCGCCTCGGCATATTCCCGAAACGCGTAAATAGTCGGCACGCGGCGCTTGGACTGACGACGGTATCGTAGCACACTGCCACGTCGCTGTGTTTTGCGGCACAGCAAATCTGACCACTCAATGTCCGCTTCGGCTCAAAAGGAGCATGGCGCTCTGAAATCGCGATGTCGGTTTTGCCCCGAAAGCCACATTCGGTGACGCGTAGAATCGCTATAATGGCAGATTCATACATGCGGAGGCCGCCATGCGCTTAGTTGCCTGCCTTACGATGTGTTTGATGCCGATGTTGGCGAACGCCGCTCAAACGGACGCCCAAGCTCCGTCCGACCCTCAAGCGTACTGTGTGAATCGGAGCGCCGACTTTTATCGGTATACGGGTGAGCCCTGCAAAAGCGGCTATCAACTCGGATCGGGCAATTGCCGAAAAACTGACGAGCGCATGGTTGCCGTGCCAAGAGAGCAGTGCGTTGCAATGGCCGGCAGAGTCGAATTACCATTTGAAGGCGGAAGACGTCCTCAAGCTCCAAAACCCATGAAGTGACCCCCTGTGAAGTCGGCTTTGGGTATTAGACGTGAACTGGCCGACAAAGGCATGGCGCTAGAATAGGCCTGGGCGCTCACGATGAGCAAAGATCCGTCTGAGACAACGTCAGCCCGTCCGCAGGACAATCAATCCCGTTCGGTCCCGGCCACGTCGCCGCGCGCGGAGATTGATCGTTTTCTCGACCAGGTCCAAGCGCTTAGTCCTGGCGCGAAAACGGGGCGGCACGGCCGGCTAATCTTTGCCCTCGATGCCACGATGAGCCGCCAGCCAACATGGGATCAGGCGTGCAAGTTACAGGCCGAGATGTTCCACGAAGCAGCCGCCGCCGGCGGTCTCGATATCCAGCTCGTCTATTATCGCGGCTTGGCGGAATGCCGCGCTTCATCCTGGATTGCTGATCCGGATCGGCTGGGCGCGTTAATGTCGGGCATCGATTGCCGCGGCGGTCAGACTCAGATCGCCAAGATTCTGGCACACGCACGACGCGAGAACGAGAACGGCAAGGTCGCCGTACTGGTGTTTGTTGGCGATGCGATGGAGGAACCGCTCGACGCGCTTTGCGCTCGCGCCGGGGAGCTTGGTTTGCGCAACGTGAAGGCGTTTATGTTTCAGGAGGGTCACGACCCAATCTGCGAACAAGCGTTCCGCGAGATCGCTCGCCTCACGGGCGGTGCGTACTGTCGTTTTGCGCCGGGCGCCGCGCACGAACTTGCCGAGCTTTTGCGCGCCGCCGCAGCGTATGCCGCCGGCGGGCTCAAGGCTCTGGCCGATCTCAAAGCGCACGGCGGCGGCGTTGCAAGGCTGATCGAGCAGCTGAAATAGCCATGCCGGAATTTCTGCTTGGAGTGGTGGCCCTTCTTTTGTTGTTGTGGGCCGCCAGTGCGTTCATTAAGGCCGATCCCAAACAAGTGGCGCTCGTGTTGCGTTGGATCGGCGGCGGTGTTGCGCTGCTGCTCGCCGGGTTTCTGCTGTTTCGCGGCCAAATCGGAATCGCCATCCCGCTTGGAGCCCTCGGATTGGGTCTGCTCGGTTGGACGACGTTCTGGCCGGCTTCTTTTGGGGCGCGAACACAACGAAGCGCGGGCCAAGTGTCGCGTGTGCAAACGGCTTTCCTTGAAATGGAGCTCAATCATGATACCGGCAGAATGTATGGTCGTGTTCTCGCCGGCAGCTATCAAGGCGCTTCGCTTGATGCACTGGATCGAGCAGCGCTGATGAAATTATTGGGCGAAGTCGACGACGACAGCCGCGATTTACTGGCCGCCTATCTTGACCGCAGAGAGCCCGGCTGGCGCGAGCATGCGCAGCATCATGCCGGTACAGGGAGCGGCACGCGGCCGACCAGCGCTGGCAAAATGACCGAGGAGGAGGCTTATCAGATCCTTGGCCTTCAGCGCGGGGCGAGCACAGAGGAGATTAGTCGCGCGCACCGGTCTCTCATCAAGAAACTACATCCAGATCAAGGAGGGACTACCTATCTCGCGGCTCGCATAAATGAGGCTAAGGACGTGCTACTTCGCCGCCATCGCTGAGGTGGTGCATCCAGCGCATTGGATTATGGCTGCGTGTTAACGAGCCTACACGCCCTAGCCCCGAAACGCCGCCTTGATGGTCTCCACCGTCGCACCGGGTGCGCGCGCCGCGGTGATAATGCGCGCCTCCTGGTTGGCGAGCCCGTCAAGCGCTGGTTTCATCGCGTCAATCTTGTCGACCGGCACCACGACGGCGCCGTGGCGATCGGCGTGGATGAGATTGCCGCTTGTGACCGCCATGCCGTGAACCGTCACGGGAACGCCGAACTCGACGACATGCACATAGGCGTGCGAAGGCGCAAACGAGCCGGCGAGCATCTGAAAGCCGGGAGCGACGGCGGGAATGTCGCGCACCGACCCGTTGGTCACGGTGCCGAGGCAGCCAAGCGCCTGATGCACATTGGTCTGCACCTCGCCCCAGAACGCGCCATAGCCGGGCGGCTCGTCTTTGTCTTCGATGACGACGACGCTCGGGCGCGGCGCCGCCGCCACATAATCGAGATATTCCATCCGTTTTTGCATGTAGCTCGGGCCGCTCACCTTGTCGCGCGCGCGAATGGTGACGGTCTTGGCGAAGCCGACCATCGGCGGCAGATCCGGAAACGGACAATGCAGATGCACGGCGGTATAGCCGGCACCGCGGCGCTCGGGCGCGACGATTTCGATCAAGTTGCAGACGGTCGGTGTGTCGATCGACCGCAGAAAAGCGAATTGGCTTTCCGAGACCACGATATTTCCCCCTTTTTGCATCAGCACAAATACAGCTTTCGATCCAATACCGAAATCTAATCCCAAGAACTAATCCCAAGTAGCCGCGACGATTGCCGCGATGATCACTTGGACAAGAACGATCACGGCCACGCAACCGGTCCAGCCCGCCGCCGTCCAAGCAAAGCCGGTGATGAAGGCCCCAGCGCTGCCTCCGACATAATAGATCGACACATACAGCCCTACCGCCGACGAACGGCCCTCCTTGGCCGAGAGCGTGACATAGCCGGTCGATATTGCCTGGCAGACCATGCCGCAGACCGCGCAGAGAGTCAGCCCGGCGATGATCAGCACAAGCGGAGGCGCCAGAAGCAGCAAGGCGCCGACCACCCACAGCGCGATGACGCCAAGCACGAAACGGCGGCGGCCGAACAGCGCAACCGCGCGGCCGACCCAGGGCACGATCGGGCTACTGACAAGATAAGTAATGAACAAGGCGCCAAGCAGCGTCGGCGAAAAGCGGTAGGGCGGTGCAGCGAGATGGAAGTTCACATAGGTGAATGTCGCGACGAAATTGAACAGCACGCCGAACCCGATGGCATAGGTCGCCACCAGCCGCCGGTTGCGCAAATGACTGAGCATTTGCATGGCGGACGTGCCAAGGCCGCCGGAACGGGTGAAATTGCGCTCGCGGGGCAGCGTCACGGCGACGATGATGGCGGCAACGAGCGTAAGCAGCGCGACCACCTGGAATGCCGCGCGCCATCCGATCACGTCGGTTAACAGACCGGGCACAAAGCGCCCGCTGAAGCCGCCGATCGCCGATCCCGAGATGTAAAGCCCGGCAACGCGTGTCACGTCGGCGGGCGGCCACTCGTCGCCGATATAGGCAACCGTGACCGCGAAGATCGGCGGCAGCAACAGGCCCTGGACGAAACGCCAGAAGGCGAGCTGCGGCACGCTGGCGGCAAAGGTCATGATCAGCATCGGCACCACGACCGCGAACATGGCAGCGGTGATCAGGCGTTTGCGGCCGGCGACGTCGGCCAGCGCGCCGGTGAACGGCGCGGAAAGCGCGATCGCCGCGGTGCCTGCGGTCATCAACGCGCTGATTTCGCCGGGGCCGACGTGAAACTCGCGCGCCAGTTCCGGCAGCAGCGCTTGCGGCGAATAAAGATTGACGAAAGCGGCAAAGCCCGCAGTGGCCACCGCGAGGCTCCGTGGATCGAAAGTCATAAGCCATTATCGGCGAGCGCAGCGCCGAAAGCACGCCCACTACGATGGATGTCCGGCACAAGACGCGTTCAGGCGCGGAGCCGATACACGTTTGCCCCCGGCTGCTCTTCGTGCGTGAGCGCACCATCGTCGATGTAGAGGATGCGGTCGGCGAATTCGAGGAGCCGCGTGTCGTGTGTCACGACCAGGACGGCCCGGCCGTGATCTCTGGCGATGCTGGCGAGGATGGTCATGATCGCGTTGCGTCGAGTGCGGGATGGCGCTCGCCGGGTTCGCGCAAAATGCGGCCGAGCGGCTGAGCGCCTACAGCTGGCGGATGGAATCGAAGTTCCACGCCGAGTCGGTCGGGTTCTCGCCGACCCGGATCGTGGTGTCGTTGACGAAGTGATAGGGCGGCACCGGCAGATTGTACGGCGCCGGCACGCCGGAAAACACGCGGCCGGCGGCATCGTATTTGGACCCATGGTAGGGACAGAAATAGCCGCCCGGCCAGCTCGGCACCGGCGCGGTCGCGCTCGGCGTCGGGTAGAACAGCGGAATGCAGCCGAGATGAGTGCAGATGCCGACCAGCACGCTGTATTCCGGCTTGATCGAGCGGTGCCAGTTGGCGGCGTAGGGCGCCTGCTGCACTTGCCTGGAATCCGGATCGGCCAAGAGCGCCACGTCCTGGGCGCTTTGCAGCGCGTCGAGCGTCTGCTTGCCGCGATGGAACACGAAGATCGGCCGCTGCCGCCAGTAGATGACGACCTGGGCGCCTTCCTCGATCTTCGAGACGTCGAGATCGACCGGCCCGCCGGCGGCGAGCGTCGAAGCGTCGGGGTTCATCTGGTCGATCAGCGGCACCAGCGCCGCTGCGGCGCCGACCGCGCCCATGGCGGCGGTGGCGATATAGAGGAAATCGCGGCGTGACGGGTTTTCCGGATGTTCGATGCCCGCCGCCGCCGATGCACTGCTCGCCATGGTCAAG
>DASXJB010000017.1:0-29892 GCA_036497645.1 Xanthobacteraceae bacterium | reverse complement strand
GAAGAAAAACGGCATCATGCTGGTCGACTTCGCGCTCGAAGTGGAGCGCACCCAAGGCCTCTCATCGGAGAAATCGATCTATCAGGCTTGTCTCCTTCGGTTCCGTCCCATTCTGATGACTACAATGGCGGCACTGCTTGGTGGTGTGCCGCTGATGCTCGGCACCGGAGCTGGGTCGGAGATCCGCCAGCCGCTTGGCTATACGATCGTCGGCGGCTTGATTCTCTCACAACTGCTGACGCTGTTCACGACGCCTGTCGTTTACATCTATCTTGACCGATTGCAGGCGCTGCTGCGCCGTTCACGCGAGCCGGCCAAGGTGGCTGCCTCGGTCACGTAGTGTGAACGGTACGGCCTCAAACGGATTAGCAACCCGGAGAGATGCAATGAAGCTCGGCATCATCGGTACTGGCAATGTCGGCTGCGCCACCGCACTGGCCGCGGTGACGCGCGGCAGCGCTCGCGAGATCGTACTCGTAAACCGGACGCGAAAGGTGGCTGAAGCTGTCGCTACCGATTTGCGTTATGGCGTACCGCTCGGTCAGAGGATCGACATTTCTCATGGCGATTACGAAGCGTTGAGCGGCGCCGGCGTGGTGCTGATCACGTCCGGGGTCAACGAAAAAACCGGGGGCGCCACTGATCGCAGTGACCCGCAGGGGCGATTGAGGCTTCTCGAAAAGAACGCCGCGATCTATCGCGAGATCGTTCCGAAAATCGTGCACGCCGCTCCGCAAGCCGTGCTGGTCGCCGTGACCGATCCCCCCGATCCGCTTGCCGACATTGCGCGAAGCGTCGCCGGCCACGATCGCGTGCTTAGCACCGGAACATTTCTCGACAGTTTGCGCTTTCGTGTGCATCTCGGAGCGCATTTCGGCGTGGACCCCGCGAATGTCGAGGCGCAGGTGATCGGCGACCATGGCACGTCGCAGGTTTTTCTCTGGTCGTCGGCCCGCATCGGCGGCGTGCCGTTGCCGAGACTGCTGCAGGAACGCGGCGAGAATCTGGCTGACCTGCGTACGAAGGTCGAGAAAGACGTGCGGTACGCCAATATCACGATCATCGAAGGCCACGACGCCAGCCAGTACGGTATTGGTATCGTATCGGCGCGGATTGCAGAAATGGTATTACGTGACGAGCGAAGCGCAATGCCCATCGGCAGTTACCAGCCGGAATTTGGCGTCACCTTGTCCCTCCCGAGCATCGTGGGCCGCAACGGCGTCATTGCAATTTTGCCGCCGGACCTCTCGTCAGACGAGCGGGCCGGATTGCAGAAAAGCGCCGAAAATTTGCGTAAAGCGCTGGAGCGCGTCAGCTTATAATCCGTCGCAACCTTACACATTGGGGTGACCCCCCGATGTCTCCGATGGATCAATCCCGGCCGAAATCTGACGTCGGCATCTGTTACCAACGACGGACATCGCGGGAGTTTGGCGACGCGTCAAACTCTGACATTGTGCTACTAATCTTCCGATTTGGGTCGATCGCGGACGAAATTCGATAGCGGTTGATCCTTTGAATCAGCTTCCGAAACCGAAAGGCGAGAACGGTTCGGACTTTTGGCCGGCGATATATCTCTCATGCCAAATGGCACGCTCGATGGCCTCAATCACGTCCTGGATTTTAATGAAGGCCTCACGCATGTTTTCCGTGTCTCCGCGACTTTGTTTCTCCGCCAAAGCTTCCGCGACGTCGCGGCGGTGCGCAACCTCTCTATCTCGCGCTGCGATCAGCTTTTGAACGTACTCGTTATCGTGAGCCATAGCGATGGTCTCCTTTTAAACGCTTCGATCGTGATCAAAATAGACAAATCGATAAACAAACAACGCAGCGGCGCGATGCCTATAGCAAGCATAACGCCGTGAATGCGCAGCGCATTTTTAAAAGAATTCCGGCACCGCCCGCTTCAACCCCACTGATGGCGGTCGAGCCAATTGTCGATCATCGAATGCGCCAGAGCTTCCGCCTGCTCGCGGTCGCCGGTGACGACTTTGCCTGCGCTTTCAACATCACCGGGATGAATGGCTACGCTCCATTGATCCCGTTCGATCCGGGCGCGGATGGTGTATCTTATACCTCTGTATTCCACCAAGGCACCTTGCGTTCAAATTGAAAGCCCAGCAACAATCATCGCAGCGGCGCTTCCGCGCCCGGCGCCGGATCGCGTTCGCGCTGCTTGGATAACGAAGTCGCCCTAGGCCTCCGTTGACTTTGGGGCCTGCGTCTCGGCCTTGATCGCGAGCTGTTCCCAATCGTCCGCGCGCTTGAGCCAAAGTGCTTTGCGTTCGCCGCTCTGATCCAAATTGGCCAATTGCCGACACGCTTCGGCTTTTCGACGCAACGCGAGAGAATCTTCAACCATATCGCACTGTAGCGCAAAACTCTCGAGAACTCCCGCCTAATTAGGACATTCGGGAAATCAAAATTACGGCGCAACGCGTAATTCGCGTGGAAAACCCGCGGGCGGCAGAATTGCAGACCAGCGTTGGCGGCATGAGCGGTTCGAAATCCCGCGCAGACCGTTTATTAGGCTTGTTCTGTAAGTAAAAGTCAGCGGACCCTTAGATTTGCCGCCGATTCTTTTCCGCGGTTACTCTCAATCTCGTATTCGACCTGTTGGCCTTCGTTGAGTGTGCGCAGACCGGCGCGTTCCACCGCTGATATGTGGACAAAAACGTCCCGACCGCCGTCTTGGGGCTGAATGAACCCGTAACCCTTGGTGGGGTTGAACCATTTGACCGTACCTGTAGCCATAGACCGCTCCTGATCGTTACCCGCTCGTGCAAAAACTTCCGCCACCTTGAGTATGACGTTACACTGATGATGACAATCGAAAAACAGCGATTTCTGGTGTAAATCCCGAAACAGGCCAACCGTCGTGCTCGGCTAGGTAATCCACCCAGCTTTGATCCGCGCCTTCATAATAATTGCCTCACAATCCTTACGCGACACACTGAGGCGATCGAGGATACCTTCGTGCCTGATTGTCTTCCCGTCCTTAGACTCGCTCCAGCCATTGAGATCATCGGTCGCGCAAGCGGCAAGATCGTCAATAGACGTTATACCGTGTTCACCAAAGGCAACGAGCATTCTGTCCGTTACACCTGGAATGTCCTTGAGACTGTCTTCAACGCCAAGCTCCTTTCGTTTTGAATCAAATGGCGTTTCTGTGGGGTGTGATGATGAGGCTCGAGCCTCAAAATTTGGCACCGATTCCGTTTGGTGCACGTCCACGGGCGTAATCGGCTCGTGACCCGATGCAGATTGTTCGGAACGTGGGGCGGTCAGCCGCCCTATGCGATCCAGAATCCATTTCATGGAATTGGATCTTACATGTTTTGGCTACGTTAAGTCGAAGATTTTTTCGTTCTGGGAATAACCATCCCCGTTACGACGACTTGCCGCAAATGTACTGCAATCGTTGAGACCATCACATTTCGCTGAGTCGCTGTGATGTCCGCTCGAGTTCCGAAAGCGGACTTGCCGGGCCACAGTCCGATGTCCGAGAATCGCCCTGCCCTCGGGGTCGTTATTTGAGCTCACGATCCCCATGTCAGGGTGTGGCTTCTGCCAGAACTCCGACAGAGAAGGACCAAGTCATGAGCCGATGGCAAGAAATCGTTGACAATCTACTTACCCATCTGGAGACGGAGACTCCCGGCTCTAACGGTTTCAGGCTGAACATCGACCATAAGATCTGGGAAGCCGAACAGGAAGTATCAAAAACGGTGCCGATAACACCGCATGAAACGACATCGCGACGCCTCCATGGCTTCCAGCGCGAGCTAATTGAGACATTGTCCAAGCAACTGAAAAATGATCCAGCAAACGAGATTTTGCTGGAGGCTCGATCCTTACTTGAAAACCCGTGGCTCCGCGTCGTCGAACATCAGCGACCGGACTTAAGGTGAATGAGGCCCGCGAGAGTGTTCCGGTACGATTTCGGTTTCAGGGCGAAAAATTAGAAGTCATCTTCGTTGAGGGAGTGGCGGGGGACGCTAAATGAGCCCACCAAGGGCATTTGCTCGAGCTGGTTTGGAGCGGTCGGCTTGTGTTCCAGCGCGGCGAGAAAGCGGTCGGCCCAGCGTTGGCTGTTGTTGTGTGAGAGGATCCGGAATAGCGAATCGTGCCGCTCGCGCCGCTCGGCCAGGGGCATCGACAGCGCCTGCCCGATGGCTGCCGCGACGCTGTCGGCATCGTAAGGATTGACCAATAACGCGGCTTTGAATTCATGAGCCGCGCCAGCGAAACGCGACAAGATAAGTACGCCCGGGTCATCGGGATTCTGCGAGGCGACATATTCCTTGGCAACGAGATTCATACCGTCGCGCAGTGGAGTCACGAGCCCAACGCGCGCGGCGCGATAAAGCCCGGCAAGCGTCGCGTGGCTATAGGGACGGTTGATGTAACGGATCGGCGTCCAATCCGCCTCGCCATAGGCGCCGTTGATACGACCGGCGGCCGATCCAATTTCCCGCTCCATATCGGCGTACTCCGGAATTTCGGTGCGGCTCTTGGTCGCGATCTGTAGATAAGTCACTTTACTCCGCCAGTCAGGTTGCGTCCGGAGGAATAGCTCAAATGCCGAAAGCCGATGGGCAATCCCCTTCGAGTAGTCCAAGCGATCGACCCCGATGATGAGCGCACGGCCAGCCAGGCTGCTGATCACGCGCTTAACGAACGGCAATCGCACTGAACGCTGGGCAAGATGAGCGAAGTCCGCGGTCTCGATGGCGACCGGGAACACGTCGATCCGAATTATCCGGTCGGCAACGACGAAATTGAAATCGCGGCTGTGCAGGCCGCATTCGCGCGTGAGATAACGGCTGAAATTAAAGGCATCATCGCCGGTCTGGAAGCCGACAAGATCGTATTCGCAGAGTGAGGGAATAAGACGCTCGTGGTGGGGCAATGCTGTCAGGATTTCTGGCGGTGGGCACGGGGTATGAAGGAAAAAGCCGATACGATTTTTGTGCCCGCGCTCGCGCAGGGCTTTGGCGAGCGGCATCA
Organism: Xanthobacteraceae bacterium; assembly: GCA_036497645.1. Classification (GTDB taxonomy): domain Bacteria; phylum Pseudomonadota; class Alphaproteobacteria; order Rhizobiales; family Xanthobacteraceae; genus BOG-931. The sequence goes on along the minus strand of DASXJB010000017.1, from coordinate 24,882 downwards.
GGTGGTAATCATGCACCCAGATGAGGTCATCCGGCCCGAGCACCTTGTGCAATTCGCGCGCGAAGTGATCATTGACACGAAGATAGCCGCTCAAATCCCGGCGTGAGAACTCGGCGAGATCGATTCGGTAGTGCAGAATCGGCCATAGCACACGATTCGTGAAGCCACTGTAGTATTCCTGGTAGTCTTCTTTGGAGAGATCGAGCGTGATGTAGGTAATTTTGTCATGCACGACCTTTTGTGTGGCAATCTTAGTATGTGTAGCGGCGACCTTGCCACTCCAGCCGAACCAAATGCCGGTTTTGTGCTTAAGCGCGGCCTTGAGAGCAACTTCAAGCCCGCCGGCGCGCGCCTTTGCATTTTTCTCGGGAATACCGACTCTATTTGAGACTATGACGAGCTGAACCAAAAGCGGTCCCCTTCGCGACACCGATTGGCTTTCATTAAATGATCCGCCCGTAATGTTAGTTGGTAGTTGGCACTGACGCCAGCTTGGCCGGCCACGAAGAGCAACTGAACCACGAATGGCGCCGCCGGCACAGGGACCGGCGGCAGGAAGCAACCGTGATTCAATCGCTCTTGTGGCAGGTTCGAGAGGCAGAATTTGTTAGCCTGAACTGACCGGGCGGCAACGTTTCAGGCGTGAGCAGCCTGGACGTGGAGCCTAGGCCCGAGACTGCCGAAGCTAAGGATACGCTTGGCCTCACCGCTACGGTTAGGCGGCATGCGTCAAGAACCTCGACGATTCTGACGATTCTTATGTCAAATCTTTATGTCCAAAGCTTTTTTGGCGCGATTTCGTGCATATATGTTTTCAACACCTGACCGATATAAGCAACCGATCCACGCCACAAAGGGCGCAATGTCGTTGCTGCATTGACGTCGCACGAGAAAGACTCATGACGCCAGACCAAGCCCGACAACGGGCAGAAAAGAGTTTCAGAAAGGAAGAGCGCACGCGGGATGCTCGAAAAGCAATGGCCGAATATGAGGCTCAAGCTACTGCCGTTCGCAAAAAGACCGCGCATTTGAAGGCGCTTCGGTTGGCCAAGGAAGCTCAGGGACCGGTTTCCGACCCCGATCGCTGAGTTTGCAATCCGGTGGCCATCCGCTGGCCGTCGCGCTGCTGAAGCGAGAGTTCCGCAAGATCGTGCCGCGAACGAATTCGGCAGATCGAGGCAAAGCACTACGGAAACTCAAACACCCGAGTCGATCAAGCATGCTCGGGAGCTTCCTCGATCATTGATTTGCAGCAGGAGACCTAGATACTGCGCCCCAAACTCTCGGCAACCATGGGGCTGCAACGGATAAGGGGGCGATGAGCAATTCTCACGGCCGTTTCGTCTGGTATGAGTTGATGACGACTGACGTCGAAGCGGCAAAGGCGTTTTACGTTAGAGTCGCGGGCTGGGACACGCGCGACGCATCGATGCCCGGTCTACGCTACACATTGTTTACAGTTGGCGAAGCTTCAGCCGGCGGATTGGTTAGCCTACCTCAGGATGCGAAAAAACTGGGCGCAGCGCCGCGTTGGATCGGATATGTCGGCGTCGACGATGTGGTCGCTACCACCGGTCGGGTGAAAGAACTCGGTGGAACGGTGCACGTCCCGCCGACAGATATTCCTAATGTCAGTCGCTTTTCGGTCGTTGCCGACCCGCAAATGGCAACATTTATTTTGGTCAAATGGTCAGATCCCGGCCGAAAACGGCCGATTGGCTTGAGCGAAATAGGCCATGTTGGGTGGCACGAGTTGCTAGCCGCCGACCGGGAACGGGCGTTTGCTTTCTATCGCGAAATTTTCGGCTGGCAGAAAGCTGCCACCGAAATCGGGCCGACTGATACGTATCAGCAGTTCTCCGCGGCTGGCCAGACAATTGGCGGCATGTTCAACAAGCCGCGGACTGCGCCAGTCGCCTTTTGGCTTTACTACTTCAACGTCGCCGATGTCGGCGCGGCGGCGGAACGCGTGAAGTCAGCGGGCGGTAAGATCCTCGAGGGGCCAACTGACGTGCCAGGCGGCGCCAGGGTCGCCCGCTGTATCGATCCCCAAGGCGCCATGTTCGCGCTGATCGGAAAGCGCAGCGACAAAGCGATCGGGTATTTCCAGCACGACGCATCGTCTGATTCGAGCGTGCGCCGCCGCTGGTCCTGGTAGAGCGAGAACTCATGCGGTTCGATTGGTCGCCACGCCGCCTTCGCTCTAGCTAGCTGCCTCCGATGGTACGCCGCGACCAATCGCAAACTGCCCGACCGGGCCTTCGATATAAAATTCCATTCCGGTCACCCGCGCGAACAGATCGATATTGCTGGTTCCGATCGCACAGCCGCCAAGTCCCATGGCAGTCGCCATGAGGTAGAATGTTTGCGTCAATACGCCGACGTCCTTGAGAATGAGCGAGTACGCGATCGAGCTATATTTCCACGAAACTCTGCCGAAGCGTGCGGCAATCGTGATCAAGATCTGCGGCACGCGGGATTCGCCCATTGCGAATGCCGCCGACTTCAGAAGCGCATCAAGCTCGGACGCACCGGCGTCTATCTGCACCAGCGTGTGTTCGCCGGCATCGTAGTGATAGATTCCGCGAACGAGCCCCTCGCATTTATCAACGGCGAGATAAAGTTCCAGTGCATAGCTGCTGCCGCCCGACGGATAAGGCCTGGTAGTGTACTTGATTGGCGGTCCGCCGCCGGCGTCGAGCGGGACGGTCCACTCCGACTGCACGCGCGCAGTGCCGTCAAGAAATCGGGACAGCTCAGCGAGTGTAATCGGTCGCTGATCGTCGAAGCGACGAACGGAGTGACGTCCACGCAGGATTTTCCCAATAAGCAGCTCGGATTCAGTGTCGGTGGCCGAGAATCTGGCCAATTCGATCCTGCCTCCGGACCAACACGGCCGCACTGCCGGCGGTGGAGATATGGTCGTCGCGTATGGGTAAACTCCGCCTAACGGGTTGGCGTGTCGGCCTTCCGTGCTGCGGGTGTGGAACAAAAGATCGTGGAAGTCCCAGAGAACAAGGCCATCGTTACCTTCGGTCGGGCGGAGGCCGCTGTCATGCGCAGCATCGAGCTTGAAGAGGATTTGGCAATCCACCAGCAAGGCGAGAAGCGCGACACCGCCAAAACCGTTCTGTCGACGGAGTTTTTTAAGCGGTTGCGGCGCCGCCAGCGCGGCCAGGCTGGCCGCAATGTTAGGATCGCAAATTCGAAACAGTGCGCGCGAGCGAGGCGACTCCAGAACGAGCTCGCTGCCGCGCCGGCGCATATAGGCGAAGCGCGACAGTACCAGAGCATCGTTATTGTCGAGCCGCGGAGTACGCGGCCAATAATCCGGAACCTGCGGTTCAATGATCACCTGGTCGGCGCCGCGTAACGAAGGCCCGAGACGAAATTCCAAAAGGCCATGCCTAGCCAGCCGTCGAACCAGGAGCGCAATCTGCTTGCCGGTGGCTTGCGCGCCGGATGCGAACGCGCTGAGCGGCAGACCCACACGCAAGTCCTGGGCGCGACGGGTTGCAGCATCGCTGAACTTTCCCAAAGCGGCCGAATGGCCGTAAAAGCTGGCGGCGAGCTCGCCATTCGGCTGCACTTCGAGCGCGACATGGCCGGCGAGCCGCGCGGAAAGAACGGATGGCGCAACCCGGCGGCCAATCTTCCTTCGCGAAGCGTGCAAGGCAGGACGCCCTATTTCAGGTTTGGGGGTGAAGTGGATTGAGCTCGTTCTCTGATAGCGGTCGATCGCGCAATCCAAGCTTGACCGGGACGTCGTAAAGCCGGCCAGGCGCGAAGCGGCGATAGAAATGCCGCAATCCGGGAACGAGGACCCGCACGACCGGGACCTCGATATCAGGACGCGTCTGATCGAGGACGAGGAAATCGAGCCCGTGTCGTTTTACGAGATTCACGCATGTCATGACCTGCTCGCGCTTGTCGAGACGGCCGAAATTCGAGTCGCGACCCGGTCCAACCGGCGCGTGCCCATTCGGCGTCAAATAGGGATGGTCGCGCAGATAAAACGGAGTAACGCCCTGGTGGCTAGACGGAGCGGCGTTCCGAGCTCCCATCAGACCTATGGAGAGAAATTGATTCACCTCGGTCAGCGCGCGTAGCAGTGCAACGCGCGCATTGAAGTGCGAGCCGGAGCCGTACTCGACGAAATCATGCCCGTCTTGCTTGGCGTGGGACAGCGCCACAAAGCTGGGGACCCCCAGATCGCTGGTGATATCCAGCACCCAAAGCCGCCGTCCGGTGTCCGCAAGCTGGTTTTTCAGATCGCGGACATAGGGATCGTCAAACTGGCCGAGATCTAATTCCGGCCGCTCCAGTCGATTATACCACCAAATGGCATAGGAATCGCGCTCCACCAGCTCCAAGAAACCCTGGACGATCGCTTCCTCGATCGTGTTGCCGGCGGCGCAGCCATTTGAATCGGCATGGATGTAGCCGGCGGGGGAACCGCCCGTATGAAAAAAATACAATAGGCTGGTAGGCAGGTATTTGAAGCATTCGTCTCGTAGCGACCAGACCGGCGACCATTCGATCTTTGCCGATGGATCGAATGGAGGCGGGGTTGGCGTCACGTCATGACCCATCGTCGACTGCAGCTCGCCTCGGTATTGCTTGTCGCTGAACAACAGAACGTCATTCGGAGGGATGGCCTCGCCTGCTGGAAAATCGGCAAAACGCCGTGTCACCCTGATTTCGTCGCCCTGAAAAATTCCGCAATAGCGCTCAATCGCCTCCATCAATGCACTGGCTTCGCCTTGTTCGGCCGTGCTGCCCTTGCCGAAGCTTCCACCGCTCAATCCTTCCCTGAGCTGGTCGACCGTTTCGGCGGGCGCCGAAAAATTGTGCATGGCAAAGTAGTTGGTGTTTAAAGGCAAATCGGCGTCGATCGGTTCAAGGCGCGACACTACGCCGGTGAGCGGGCTCACGTGCTTGCGAAAGCGCGCCACCGTTGTCCGCGACGGCATGGTTCGGAATCCGCCGCTCGTCTCGATGAGATTGGCGCCGGCGGCAAGCTTGATCCGCGCCGGAGCACGGCGCGGGTCGCGTAGCTTCTTCTCCCCGCAATCTGGACATTGCGGGCGGGCGGCCACGTAATGCTTGGCAATGGCCGATCCCAAAAGATCAAGACTGAAGATGTGATTGCGCAAATCCGTTCGGAAGTCGGTGGCAATTGCTTTCGCAATCTCGAGAGCCGCGAGCTGAATGCCACTCTGCCCGACCGTGTCGTCCGCGAGCGGCGAAACCGCAATGCGGCGCGCCTGTTTGCGCTCAAGCATCGCCTTGACCTCGCGGTTTCGTTTCATTCGGTCGGCAAGGCAGCTCCAGCAGGCGCCTTTACCCGGGCTGAACACTGGACCCACAAGGGGGAAAATGCCGGAGGGCTGAACGAGTAGCCAACGTGAATGGTCCGACAAATGCTTTTGGTTCAGTTCTGCCAGGCGCGTTTCGAAGTAATCGTTGACCAGGATGACTGTTAGGTCGGCGGATCCCTTGACGACACGAACACCCAGCTTGCGCAAGGCGGCGCCGAGCTGTTTTGCACCCTTCACATTGATGGCTTGGAGGCGCACGCGGCAATTGCGGAGATTTTCATGCGCGGCGATCGGCGCCAAACCGAGATTCGCCCAATAGGCCGCCGTGGCGCCCGCGGAGGACCTTCCCTTCGTGACAATGTAACGGCGCTCAACCAACCGGTTGATAGCTTCGGCGATCTTGTTGGCCGGAAACTTTTTCGTCAGCTCGCGAACAATCTGGCCAAAGCTCTTTCCAGCGCCAATCGCGGTTGTCAGGGCACAGTAGAGTTCGCCATGAAGGAAGAACTTGCGATGTTCGGAATACAGGCACACGACATCGTGAGGCAGTACGTAGACGGAGAAATTTGGCGCGAACTGAGGAACGTCCTTGCTGCCAAATTGCGTAACGCTGTTACCGCGATCGTCTGTCACGGGGGCGGCCCGCACATCTTTATTCTTTTGGTTACCCGTGTGGATCACCATCGGACGGCTATATGCTTCGAGTTGTGACGTTTCATCGAATGTGCGGCAGCACCGCTAATGCAATTTACCGCATGGCGCGGCCCACTTATATGGCTGCCCTCTCCGGCGCCGGCCGGCGATTACGCAGCGCGTTTCACCGCGTTCCGGAAATAAAACAGGACGGGCCGGATCATGTAAGACCCGGCCACCATTATCGGTCATCCTCGTCGCTGCGGACTTTGCTCTAACAGTAGCGGCAATAACCCCAGGACCAGCAGCAGCCTCCGCAGCCGCCACAGCCCAAGCAGCCTCTCCAGCCGCACCTGCAGCCGCCACAGCGGCAGCCGCCACAGCGGCAACCCCAGGCAACTTTCTCGCCGACCTGAGGCGTTGCGGCATTTTCCTTGTCGAACACGTAGAACGTCGACAAGCTGATGTCTGAGATTTCCTCCTCGCCAAGAAAGATCTCATGATTCGGAGAGGTATTTTGCGGCGAGATATCCGTCGCGATTCCACCAGTCGATGCGGACGCTCCGCCCGCCAGCGACAACGACAACCCGGCAGCCCCCAACACCGGTACTGCTTTGCTTCGCCGCTTTCGCTTCGAAGCTTGCTTGGCACGCGCCATTTAGGGTTCTCCCATACTTTCAAGGCAACTTTTCGCTCAATCGCGTCGTGTGAGCGAAAAGATTTTACGCTCGGCCCGGCGTGCTAGCAAGCGACGCCACCGAATTCACGATTTGTTTATGTCGTTTAGTTTTTGCCGCAGCGAGGACCTTACGATTGGTCCTTAGTAGACGACAACAGCAACCGACCACAACTTGGGATCGGAGCCGCCCTCATCCCTATTGAGAGTGCGGCCCCGATCTCGTCCCCATCCCCCGAAACCCCACGAGGTTGGCGCCGACATTACCCCAGCCAATTGTGGCTCGCGGTAGGCCTAAATCGGGCAGCGATTAAGAATTCTATGTATTGTCGTTGGGAAGGCACTTGCTTCGCCGGTAGGAGAGCGAGCACGAATACCGAAACCATCGTTGACGGCCCTTGATGCTCTCAAAAAATCGGTCCACGCTTGACGCGTTCGCAACGTGTCACCGCCAACGAATGGAACGAATGGGCTCTCAGTCCCGGCGTCTCGCAATTTTAAGCTTCGCTGTCACTATGTTGGCGATCGGTCTCGAATGTTCGAGTGCAGAAGAATGTGATTACAAAACGTGCGGCGCGTTAATGGCGCGTGATGGATCAGTGTCATGGGCGCTCTCAGGACGACGCGATTATTCACCTGACACGAAGCGGGCGTGCGCTGAGCTCAATGCCTGTGTACGGCGTGCCAAAAACAACCCCGCCGGACGAGCAGCGGCCGCACCCGCGGTAGGCTCAAGCTCGTTGACAGACTTGAAACCCAAACCAACAGACAAACAGGCCAAGAGCATGCAACCAGCTTCGACAAGCGCGGTTCACGAAACTTCTGGCAATGAAATTCCTAATGCAGATCGTTCAAACGGCAAACCGACGCCGTGCTTCGCTGTGGCGGAGATCTTGGTCCCGGTAGATTGTTCTCCCGGTGGACCGCAACATACACGTTAAACTCCGTGAAAACGCCCCCGGCGGCAAAGCGGGCACGCCGCGGGATGGGTCGCGACCGGCGAACTTTGAACCTAAGTAGATGAGTTGATGATTATCGTCACGGCCGAGATAAGTATCACAAGCGCCACCGTGGCGCCGGCCAACCAAGGTTGGGACCGCCGAATGATCAAGCCCGTAAGCGCAGCAATCAGCAACGCTGCGGCAATCAACTCGGCGGTTAGGCCAAATCCTTGTGAAGTGATCATAGTTCTTACTGCGCAATCGAACGGGGTGATCCCCGCCCGTTTCTAGGTGCCGTACTCCCGCATGTCGCTCCGCTTATGCGTGCCACTCACAAAACCGCGGGCCGGCGATGAGGAAGAGGAAGGCCGTCCGTCAGGACGAGGCGGCCGGTACTTCAACCATCGTATGCGTGTACTCGACGCTGTCATACACGGACACCTGAACGATCGGATAACCGGTCTTGATGGCGCGCGCCGCCGATTGGGCAGCTTCCAATGTCGCGTAGGAACTCTTCGTTTGCCGGTCTACCTGGAGCAAATATCGGCCGCGCTCTGGCTGCTTGCGTTGTGAAAAAACCTCTTCAACTTCTTTTTCGGAATCGTCCTTTACGGGCATTTTAATTTGGCGCGAGGCCATGCCGTACTCCTTTGTGGGGGATGAGGCTCTTATATGGGGCTTCTTGGCATCGACCGCTAGAGCCTTATCGTTTCTGATACAATCTCTGCGCCGGCGTCTGCTTTCAGGGGAGCTTAGCGGACATGCTCAGGGTCTCTAACGCGCGATGAACCAGAAGGAAAAAGTCGCGCTCGGATCGATCGCTGCTTCGGCCGGCTTGACCGCAGCAAAGGGCATCATCGGCCTGCTCACCGGCTCCCTCGCCATCCTGTCCGAGGCCGGGCATTCGCTGCTGGATCTATCGGCCACGGTCCTGACCTATTTCGCGGTGCGGATTTCCGGCAAGCCGGCTGACGCCGAGCATCAATACGGCCACGGCAAGATCGAGAGCGTTACCGCGCTTGCCGAGACCGCGCTGTTATTCCTGCTGACCGCGATCGTCGTTTTCGAAGCGGTGCAGCGGCTCATCGGCGCCCACGCAGAAGCGGTCGAAGCGACGGTTGCGGCGTTTGCCATCATTATTGGATCGATTGTGATCGATTTTTTCCGGGCGCGAACGCTCAAGCGCGTCGCGGAAGCCACGGCAAGCGAAGCGCTGGAAGCCGATGCGCTGCACTTTCGCTCCGATATGTGGTCGTCAATCGCCGTACTAATCGGCTTGTTTGGCGTCGCGCTCGGCCATGCCTGGGCCGATGCCGCCGCCGCGCTGGTGGTCGCGGTTTTTATCTGCGTTGCCGGGTACCGTCTCGGCCGCCGCACCATCGATACGCTGACGGACACCGCGCCGGCGGGCGTGAGCGAACATGTCGCCGCAATCGCGCGCCAGGTGCCTGGCGTGGTCGCGGTCGAACGGGTGCGCGTGCGCCCGGCCGGCGCGGTGTTGTTCGTCGAGCTTACCGTGAGCATCAGCCGCACGCTGCCGCTCGACCGCGTCACGACCATCAAACAGCAACTGGCCGGCGCGATCCGCGGCGACCTGCCCGCGGCCGAGCTGACCATAACGACCGAACCCAAGGCCCTGGATGACGAGACGGTGCGCGAGCGCGTCATGGTGATCGCGCGCGATCTCGGACTTGCCATTCATCATGTCGCGGTGCAGACCATTGCCGGCTGCCTGTCAGTGTCGGTCGACCTCGAAATCGATGGTTCGCAGCCGCTCGCTACCGCACATGAGGTCGCAAGCCGCCTTGAGGACGCGATCCGGCACGAACTCGGGCCCGAAGTCGAGGTCGAAACTCACATCGAGCCGCTGCCCGCCGACCTGTTGGCCGGCCGCGACGCCCACCCGGCGCGCATCGCGGAAGTTCGTGAGCTCCTATCGTCGCTCGCGGCGGAGTTTCCAGCACTTGGCGAGGTTCACGACGTGCGGGTGCGGGAAACCGCCGCCGGAGAAATCGTCAATTTTCACTGTCACGTCGATCCGGCGCTTTCGGTCAGTGCGGTGCACGACGTTGTGGATACCCTCGAGCGCAGGCTGCGCCGTCAGTTTCCCACAATTCAACGCGTGATCGGCCACGCCGAACCGCGGCGGTGACGCATCCGTAACAAACGCCAACGGGGCCGCGACGTTCCGCAACGTGGTCCGTCCATAACTCCCCCTTCCGCTTTCCATGGGCGCGCAAACCCTCTAGATCAGCGGTATGCGCACCGAAGAACCCAGGCCGGTCCGGCTCGAGGACTATCGCCCGCCGGATTGGCGCATCGGAACCGTCGAACTTGACGTGGTCCTGCACCCGACCGCGACGACGGTCCGGGCCAAGCTTTCGATCAGCCCCAATCGCGCCGGCGCGCCCGCACCGCTCGTGCTCGACGGCGATGAATTGACGCTGCGTTCAATTCGCCTTGATGGCAAGCCGCTGCCGGCCGAGAGCTTCGTCGCTACGCCGGATCGGCTTACCGTTGCGCAAGCGCCGCAGCGGCCGTTCGAGCTCGAAATCGAGACCGTGCTCGATCCGACCAACAACACCAAGCTGATGGGCTTGTACCGCGCGGGATCGACGTATTGCACGCAATGCGAGGCTGAAGGATTTCGCCGGATCACCTACTTCCTCGATCGTCCCGATGTCATGGCCGTATACACGACACGGATAGAAGCGGAGAAAAAAGAGGCCGGCGTACTTCTAGCGAACGGCAATCTCGTCGCACACGGCGACATAGTCGGTACGTCGCGGCATTTTGCCGTTTGGCACGATCCGTTTCCGAAACCGTCATACCTGTTCGCGCTAGTCGGCGGCAATCTCGGCTGCGTCAAGGACCGCTTCACCACAATGTCCGGGCGCAACGTCACGCTCGCCATTTACGTCGAGCCCGGCAAAGAAGACCGGTGCACTTACGCGATGGACAGCCTCAAGCGCGCCATGCGTTGGGACGAGATCACGTTCGGGCGTGAATACGATCTCGATATTTTCATGATCGTCGCCGTCTCCGCCTTCAATATGGGCGCGATGGAAAATAAGGGACTCAACGTCTTCAATGACAAATACGTGCTTGCCTCGCCAGCCACAGCGACCGATGGCGATTACGCCGGCATCGAGGCGGTGATCGCCCACGAATATTTTCACAATTGGACCGGCGATCGCATTACCTGCCGTGACTGGTTTCAACTTTGTCTGAAGGAAGGCCTAACCGTCTTCCGCGACCAGGAATTCACCGCCGACCAGCGCTCGCGCGCCGTCGAGCGCATCAGCGATGTGCGCGAGCTGCGTGCATCTCAGTTCGTCGAGGATGCGGGGCCGCTGGCACATCCGGTGCGGCCCACGCTCTACCACGAGATCAACAATTTCTACACCGCAACCGTCTACCAGAAGGGCGCCGAGGTTGTGCGTATGATTAAGGCGCTGCTCGGCCCGCAAGTCTTCCGCGCCGGCATGGACCTCTACTTCGCGCGCCACGACGGCCAAGCGGCAACGGTCGAACAGTTTGTGCAATGTTTTGCCGACGTCAGCGGCCGCGACATGAGCCAGTTCATGCGCTGGTATTCGCAAGCCGGCACGCCGGAGATCAAAGCGACACCGCATTACGATTCCGCTGCCCGAAGCTTCCGGCTCGACATTGCGCAGAGCGTGCCGCCGACAGCCGGACAGCCGAACAAGGAGCCGATGATCGTTCCGCTCGCACTCGGTCTGGTCGGACGTAACGGAGATGATCTGCCGCTGCTCCCTAATGGCAGGCCGCTCCCGCACGGCGTAATCGAGCTTACGGAGGCAAATCAATCGTTTGTGTTTAGCGACGTGCCCGAACGTCCGGCGCTCTCGCTCAATCGCGGCTTCTCGGCGCCGATCAAGCTGACCGTTCCGATCGAGGCCGACGAACTGCGCTTCCTGGCCGCCCATGATCGCGACCCATTCAACCGATGGCAGGCGGTGCAGACATCGGCGATGACACTGCTCAAAGCCAATGTCGCCATCGTGCGATCGGCCGGCGCGCCGCGTTTCGACCAAGGATTAATGGATGCGCTCGGCGCAATTCTCAAGGACACCGCGCTCGAGCCCGCCTTCATCGCCTTGACGCTGTCACCTCCGAGCGAAGCCGATATCGCCCGCGAAATCGGTTCCGACGTGGACCCGGATGCGGTCTATGGCGCGCGGCGAAAACTGCGCACTGCGATTGGCCAGGAACATGGCGCGATGCTTGCGGAAATCTACGCGCGGATGATGTCGCCAGGCGCCTATCGCCCAGATGCACAGAGCGCCGGACGTCGCGCCCTGAAGAATGCGTGTCTCGACCTCCTGGCACTGACGGAAAGCGATGCGGCCATCGCGCGCGCTTTCGACCAATATCGCAATGCCGACAATATGACCGACCGCATGGCGGCGCTGGAAACGCTCGCGGCCCATAATCGTCCGGAACGCACAGCCGCATTCGACGATTTTTACACGCGTTACGCCGAAGACCCGCTGGTGATCGATAAGTGGTTTGCGCTGCAGGCGGTCATTCCGGAGCCGACAACACTCGACCGCGTCCGCGCCTTGACGCGCCACCCAGCCTTCTCGGCCGCCAATCCCAATCGCATCCGCGCGTTGATCGGGGCGTTTGCACAAGCCAACCATACCCAGTTCAACCGCCGCGACGGTGCCGGCTATGATTTCGTCGCCAACTTCGCGCTTGAGCTCGACGCGAAGAACCCACAAGTCGCCGCGCGTTTGATGAGCGCATTCCGATCCTGGCGTGTGCTGGAAGCACAACGACGCGAGCGCGCCGAGTCGACGCTGCGCCGCGTTGCCGCGACGTCGGCCGCCTTATCGCCCGACGTGCATGACATCGTCGCGCGCACCCTCGCCGACAATTAAAATCATGCAGCCCGTTGATTTGACTCAGTTTTGAGTCGTTGTCATGAGCGGCAACAGATGTGAAACGGCGGAGCTCATGCCCAAATTTGATTTCGCAGCGCAAAAATACCTGGGACATCTCTTAAAAAAATATTGACGCGGGACTCTCGACAAATCAGCGCGCATCGATTCTATTGATGGAGATTCGGAGAGAGCGGCACAATCTCCGAACCGGGGTCGAGGCGATAATCCGAACGGAGGCAGGCGATGGCGCGCGCCGATGCGGCGAGTGCGTCTCTACGTTCCGATTCGATCAAAGGGTTGGCGGAATCGATTGCCAACCCGGCCTATCGGCGCCTTTTGAGCGCCGAGCCGCTGCTGCGGCGGGCCGTTCCGGTTCTCATCATTGCTTTCATGGTGACAGTGTGCATCGGCGCCGCGGTGCAAGTGCTGGAGCATCGCCGACAAGCGGTACTCGAGGCAAAACAAAGTGTCGCCGCGCTGGCCGACCATTTCGCCACAATTTTTGAACGACGGAGCCGCGACGGCCGCTCGCCCTGGCCGCGCACCTCCGACGCGCTGGCGGCGTCACTGCCCGATTGGGCGGCAGGGGGTGGTCGGCGCGTGCTGGTGGCGGATGCTGACGGTAATATCGTCGCCAGCTTGCCGAATGCTCCGGCAATCGCGGGACGATCGCTTCTCGATGTGCTCGGTCCGCTTCAACCGCTTACGACGTTTGCCGCCGATGCCGGAACCCGGGAGATCGCGCTTGGGAACGGTCAGACCGCTTACGCGGCCGTTCGGGCGCTGAAAAATCCGATCGGGCTGCTTGCCGTTATCCAAAGCCAAGAAGATGCGCTCGCGAACTGGCGCTCGATTACTGGCCTGACCATCACATTGTTGGCAACCACCGGCTTCGTGGTGCTGATCCTCGGCTTCGCGTTCCATTGGCAGGCGACGCGCGCCCGCGAGGCCGACATCATCAACGACACGGTCCGCGGCCGCGTTGATACCGCGCTCAACCGCGGACGCTGCGGGCTGTGGGATTGGGACCTGGCGCGCGGCCGCGTATTTTGGACGCACTCGATGTACGAAATGCTGGGTCTACCGCAGAAGGACGAACTTCTGACATTCGGTGAAGTCGATGCGCTGGTGCACAAGGACGACATCGATCTTTATGAGCTGGCGACTCAATTGGCCGACGGCAACTTGCAATCCATCGATCATGCGTTCCGCATGCGCCACGCCCAAGGCCGATGGCTGTGGCTGCGCGCGCGCTGCGAGTTGACACGCCAAGAGGGCGAAGTCGGCCCTCACCTCATCGGCATCGCCGTCGATATCACCGAACAGAAGAATCTGGTTGAGCGGACGGTGGCAGCCGATTTGCGCCTGCGCGACGCCATCGAGACCATACCGGAAGCCTTCGTGCTGTGGGATGCGGAAAACCGGCTCGTACTTTGCAATTCCAATTTCCAGGAATTGCATCAGCTGCCCGACGAAGCGGTCGTAGCGGGGACTTCTTACGAGACCATTGTGGCGACCGGCAGAAAGCCGCTGATCCGCGCCACGGTCGCCCATGACAGCGAGCCGCGCGGCGCGCGCACATTCGAGGCGCAACTCGAGGACGGACGCTGGATGCATATCAGCGAACGGCGCACCAAAGACGGCGGCTATGTTTCGGTCGGAACCGATATCACCAAGATCAAGCAGCACGAGCAAAAATTGATCGAGGGCGAAAAGCGCCAGCGCGCGACCATTGTCGATTTGCGCAAATCCCAGCAAACGCTGGAACGGCAGACGGCCGAACTTGCGGATCTCGCCGAGAAATATGCGGAAGAGAAGACCAGAGCCGAAGACGCCAATGCGGCCAAGTCGAAATTCTTGGCCAATATGAGCCATGAATTGCGCACGCCGCTTAATGCGATCATCGGCTTTTCCGAGATCATGGAATCTGGAATGTTCGGTCCGCTCGGCGCCGAGAAATATATCGAATATTCGCGCGACATCCGTGAAAGCGGCGAGTATCTGCTCGACGTCATCAATGACATCCTCGACATGTCGAAGATCGAAGCCGGTGGAATACGGCTATCACCCGAAGCGGTCGAGCTAGACTCGCTGCTTGCCGACTGCATTCGCGTGGTGTCGACCCGCGCGAGCGAAAAACGGCTCACCATCAAAGCCGAGGTCGAACCGGGAATCCATCTCAACGCGGACCGCCGCGCGCTCAAACAGATCGCACTCAATCTCCTTTCCAATGCAGTAAAATTCACGCCGGACGGCGGCGCCGTGACTGTGCAAGGGCGCTTGCGCGGCCGCGCGGTGATTGTCGGCATTAAAGACAATGGAATCGGCATACCTCGCCAAGCGCTGCAAAAGCTTGGACGCCCCTTCGAGCAGGTTGAAAGTCAGCTGACCAAGCGCCACCAGGGCTCCGGCCTTGGGCTTGCAATCGCGAAATCGCTTGTTGAGCTACACGGCGGCGCGATGCGCATTCGTTCGCGGCTTGGCCGAGGCACCTTGGTTATGGTGCGGTTGCCCGCCGATGCGGCCGCGGCCATACCGCTTGAGCGCATCGAAGCCGCAGCCTGAACGCCGCTCGCAAGGAGCATCATGGCGCCCCGCCCAGAATCCTGACGAAAGAGGCGCGCACAGCGCGCTGGGTGTCTTTGAGATGCGCGGAGAGCGTCGGAAAATCCGGTAGATCGGCAGCGCGCGCCAGCAGTGCCAATATGCCTGGACTCGCGGCTTGCAGGTCCAAGCTCGCGGGCAAGCAGAGCCGGAGAACTTGTATCAGATCATGAAATAACCGCACCGCCGGCCGCAGCACTGCGGCATCCTGCGGCGCCAATACGCCGAGCCGCTCGGCCTTTTCCAATGTTCGGGTGGTGGACGTGTCCAATATGTCCGGGAGTTCCCTCGCATGCACCAGTTGGAGATATTGCGCGATGAACTCGATGTCGATCAGGCCTCCCCCGGCGTATTTGAGATCCCAGGGATCGGTATCGCCCTTCTCCTTGGCGATAGCGCCGCGCATGTCGACGACGTCCCCGGCGGTAGCGGGCACATCTCTTTGCCGGCACAGAACCTCGCGAATGACCGCTTCGACTCTCGCGGAAAAATCCGGCGTTCCGGACACAACGCGCGCGCGGGTCAGCGCCATATGCTCCCAGGTCCACGCCTCGTGCTCCTGATAGTTCTTAAAACCGTCGATCTGCGTGGCGACTGGACCGGACCGGCCAGACGGACGTAGACGCATGTCAACCGGATAAAGTACGCCGTAATTGGTTTGAACCGTGAGCGCGGCGATCATGCGCTGTGTCAGGCGGGCGAAGTATTGACTGCCGGGGAGCGGACGCTTGCCATCGGACTGCGGATGTTCCTGGTCGAAATCGTAGACCATAATGAGATCAATGTCGGAACTCGCGGTCATTTCACGGCCGCCAAGTCGGCCGAGCGCGAGCACTGCGCTTTCTCCGCCACTGATGTAACCGTGCGTCTTGGCAAATTCGGCTTGCACCCAGCGATGCACCGCGTTGAGGAGAATATCGGCGAGCCGGGCGAATGTATCCCCGGCCTGCTCGGCCGACAGCGATCCGGAAATGACGCGCGCGCCGATGAGGAACATGTGCTCCTGACCGAACAGGCGGATGGCGTCGAGCATCGCCTCAAAGCTGGATGTATCTGCAAGAGCCCGTTCAAGGATCTCACGCAACCGCACTGCGTCGGGCAGCGCGCCGAAAAAACCCGGATCGACCAGTGGATCGATGAAATGCGGGTGACGCGCCAGGATGTCGGCCAGCCGCGGCGCCGCCCCGATAATGAGCGCAACAAAGCGGATCAATTCCGGGTTCTGCCGCAATAGAGAGAACAGGCGGCCGCCGGCGCGTAATCCAGCCAAAAACCGGTCGAACGCCGCAAAGCCCGCATCGGGATTTTCTGCGCGCGACAATTGATCGAGAATGACGGGTATGAGATCGACCAGATTTTCCCGGGCCTGCTCACCCCGGACTGCACGATACGCTCCGCTTCGCCAATTTCGCACGGCATCGACGATTTCCGGCGCCCGACGAAAGCCCATTTGTGTCAATCGTTCGAATAATTCGCCGTCGCGTTCGGATGACTCAAACGAAAGCTTCTGCTGCTGTGCTAGCAACTCGGGAGTTCGTTCGAACAGCCTGACATAGTGCCGTTCGACCTTGCGTAAATGCCCGACCAGCACATCGGCGAATTCGTCGCGCGACGGATATCCGAGAAAGCGCGCGAAAATATCGAGCGCCTCGGCAGTAGCCGGAAGCGTATGGGTCTGTTCGTCGGCCATCATTTGCAAACGATGCTCGACGGTCCGCAGGAAATCATAAGCAGCCGCGAGCTCATCGCGCGCCTGTTCATCGATCCAGCCATCAGCCGTCAGCGCCGAGAGCGTGACGACGGTGCCGCGGTCGCGCAATTCCGCATGCCGCCCGCCGGCGATCAGCTGCTGAGTTTGGGCAAAGAATTCGATCTCGCGAATACCACCGCGTCCAAGCTTGATGTTGTGACCCTCGACAGCGATCTCGCCATGACCACGATAGGCATGGATCTGCTGCTTCATTTCATGGACATGCGCGATCGCGGCGTAATCGAGGTATTTGCGCCAGATGAACGGCGACAGATCGCGGAGGAACTGTTCGCCGGCGGCGATGTCGCCGGCGCAGGCTCGCGCTTTGATCAGCGCCGCACGCTCCCAGTTCTGACCGCGGCTCTCGTAATAGTCGAGCGCGGCAGCGGTCGAAATTGCAATCTGCGTCGACGATGGATCCGGCCTCAACCGTAAATCGACGCGGAATACGTATCCATCGGAGGTGCGCGTTTGCAGGATTTTGATCAGATCGCGCGTCAGGCCGATGAAGAACGGCGCCGGCTCGATATCGTCAGCAAGAGTTGCACCGGCGTCGAAGAAAACCATCAGATCGATGTCGCTCGAAAAATTGAGCTCACCGGCTCCCATTTTGCCCATTGCGAGCACAATGTAGCCGGAACCGGACGGAGGATTATTGGGATCAGCTGACTTGATCTTTTTTTGCCGCACCGCGTCCTTGAGCAGATGATCTACAGCGAGTGCCACAGCGATGTCGGCCACCCGCGTGAGCGCCTCGGTGGTCCGAGGGACCGCCCATACGCCGCCGATATCAGCCAGCGCGATCAACAGCGCAGCTTCGAGCTTCAATTCGCGGAGGATCTGCATCAGCTCGAGCTGCGATCGCGCGCCGGCGGCAGCGACTTTGGTTTTTTGAACGAGGGCAGTGAGACTTTCGGCGGGATCGGCGCCGAGTAAGCGCGGGAGGCGCGCGGGTTTTGCCTCAATGGCGTTCCAGAGATACGGCGCTGCCTCCGCAATCCCGCCAAGAACGCGCGCCAGGGCTGGCTTGCGACGCATCAGGATCGCAAGCGCCTTGCCGACAGGTTTTGGCCGTACGCCCGCAAGCCAAGCTGCAACCCGCGCGGAGGCTTCCGCTGTCGGCTTCGGCAGCATCGCGCCAAAGCGGTGAACGAGTCCCGCCTCATTGCGTCTCTGCCTTGGCCGCTTAGCGGCCGCTCGGCGCTTCATCCCCTGCCCGCACCGGCGCCCGGACCTGCCCGCGGCAAAGCGAGGGTCGTTCGCAATCCGGGATGATTATCTTCAAGCTTGAGCTCACCGCCGTGGAGCCGGGCCACCGCCGAAGCGAGGCTCAGCCCAAGCCCCGAGCCGGGTTCGGAGCGGCTCTGCTCAAGACGGACGAAGCGCTCCACCACACGCCCGCGGTCGGCATCGGGAATGCCGGGCCCGCGATCGGCGACGCTGAGCATGATACGCTCGCCATCGTTGCCGGCCTTGACCACGATCTCGGCGGGAACGCCGTTCACCTTGCCGTTCGTCCCGGCATATTTGATCGCATTGTCGATGAGATTGGCCAAGGCCTGACTAACAAGCTCGCGATTGCCGCGCACCGGCGCAGCCGCCGGAGCATCGATCTTGAGCGCAATCCCCTTCTCGTCCGCTACCGGCTCGTAAAGTTCGCCAACATCGCGCGCGATTTCGGAGGCGTCGAACTCGGTCATGTTCTCCCGCGCTTGCCCGGATTCGGCGCGGGCAATCATTAAAAGCGCGTCGAAGGTTCGAATAAGGTCGTCGGACTCGGCGATGGTGGATTCCAGCGCCGCGCGATAGCTCGCCTCACCTGTGGCGCTGCGCAGTGCTTGTTCGCAACGATTACGCAGCCGGGTCAAGGGGGTTTTGAGATCGTGGGCGATATTGTCGGAGACCTCCTTCAGTCCGCGCATCAATGCTTCGATTCGATCGAGCATCGCGTTGACATTGTCGGCGAGCCGGTCGAGCTCGTCGCCGGTACCGGCGACCGGCAAGCGGCCGGAAAGATCGCCAGCCATGATCGTCTGCGCGGTTCCGGTCATGGCGTCTATCCGGCTGAGCACGCGGCGGCTGACAAAGAATCCGCCGAGCAGTCCGAGCACGATCACCAGTGCGAGCGACCACTGACCGGCATTGACGATGATTCCGAATAGGCGTTCGCGTTCATCAAGGTCGCGGCCGACCAAGAGATGAAACCCGCCCGGGAGCTGCACCACCCGGATCAATGCCCGATGCTCGGCGCCCTCGGGCGATTCCAGCCGATGGTAATTGGTTTCCAGCCAGCCCGGACGATCGAGAACGCCAGGCTCCAATGAACCGACATTGCCAGCAAGGCCCTCGCCGCTGGGCGTTGTGACCAAATACAGGCTCGAGCCTGGACGGCGCGAACGCACATCGACCACGGTTACCAAACGCCGTAGTCCGCCTTGTCCATACTGTTCCGACAATCCGTTCACTTCGCCATTCACCGTCGCCGTGATCTGTTCGGTGATGAGTCGGCGTGTGTTGAGCGCGAAATAACCGAGCAGCGACGCCGCGAACAGAACGAAAATACCGAGATAAAAGAGCGTCAGCTTGAACGCAGTGGTACGGAGAAGTTTGCCGAGTGCGGTCACGTTATTTGATCTCGGTTTCGGGGAAATCGTCTTCCCAGAACTCGAGCGACGCTCGTTTGCCGCTCTGCTGATTTACCGCCTCAGCGCGGCGCAGCTCCACCCGGCGAATCTTGCCGGAGATCGTTTTCGGCAGTTCAGCGAATTCGAGCCGGCGCACGCGCTTGAACGGCGCCAACGTCGCGCGGCAGTGACGGAAAATCGACAAGGCAGTGGCCCGATCCGGCGCGTGGCCGGGGGCGAGCGCAAGAAACGCCTTCGGTACCGCAAGCCGCATCGGATCGGGAGACGGCACCACCGCGGCTTCAGCGACGGCGGGGTGTTCGATCAAAACACTTTCGAGCTCGAAGGGGCTGATCCGATAATCGGACGATTTGAAGACGTCGTCGGCGCGGCCGATATAGGTCAGGTATCCGTCGTCATCCACCGCGGCGACATCGCCGGTGCGATAGACGGCGTCCTCGGTCGCGCGTGAGGGAGCACCGTCGGCCTCCTGCCCCTGATAGCCTTGCATAAGCCCGGTCGGTCGCGGTTGCAGGGTGAGACAAATCTCGCCTTCCTTGACTGGTGCACCGTCCGGATCAAGCAGCGTGACGCGGTAGCCGGGAAGCGGCCGGCCCATCGAGCCGGCTTTCACCTTTTGCCACGGGCTATTTCCAACCAAGGCTGTGGTCTCGGTCTGTCCGTAGCCATCGCGGATGGTGACGCCCCAGGCGTTCTTGACGCGTTCGATCACCTCGGGATTGAGCGGCTCGCCGGCGCTGATGAGCTCCCTGATGCGAACCGGCCAGGCGGAGAGGTCCTCCTGAATCAACATTCGCCACACGGTCGGCGGAGCACAAAATGTACTGACGCCAGAGCGCACGATCGCGTCGAGCAGTCCGCGCGCATTGAAACGGCGCTGATTAAAAATGAAAACCGCCGCTTGCGCATTCCACGGCGCGAAGAAACAGCTCCAGGCATGCTTGGCCCAGCCAGGCGAAGAAATGTTGAGATGCAGGTCGCCGGGACGCAACCCCAGCCAATACATCGTCGACAGATGGCCGACGGGATAACTTTGATGACTGTGCAGCACCAGCTTGGGCTTGGCCGTCGTGCCGGAGGTGAAATAGAGCAGGAGCGGATCGTGGACATGCGTTGCACCGTCAGGAGTGAAACGCGTCGAAGCAGTGTAAGCTTTTTCAAAGGGAACCCAGCCGGCTGCCTCGTGGCCGACCACGATTCGCGTGTAGTCGCCTGGCACGCCGGCGAATTTTGCCGCAGCGTCCATACTGGCAATCACGTGCCGAACCCGGCCGCGCGCAAATCGGTCGTTAAGATCGGCCGGCGTCAACAAGGTGGTTGCCGGCACGATCACGGCGCCGAGCTTCATCGCCGCCAGCATGCATTCCCACAGCGGCGCGACATTGCCGAGCATGACGAGGATGCGATCGCCGCGGCGCACCCCGAGCCCGCGCAGCGTGTTCGCAACCTGGTTCGAGCGATCGCTTAAAGCCGCGAAGGACAGCTTGACCTCGCTGCCGTCCTCGTCGACGAGCCACAGCGCTGGCTGCGCGTTATTGCGCGCCATTGCGTCGAAGTAATCGAGCGCCCAGTTGAACCGATCGAGTTTCGGCCATGCGAAGTCACGGAAGGCGACCGCATAATCTTCCCGATACCGCAGCAGAAAGTCGCGAGCCGAGATGAAAGGGGCGGCACTATTTAAGTTAGCATCCACTGTTACGCTGTCGCCCATTGTGACTCCCCGGCCCTCTTTTTAGATCGGTTTTTGTCTACCGCGCTCCGTCACGAATCATGTAACCGGCG
The DNA here is from genome assembly GCA_036497645.1 of Xanthobacteraceae bacterium. Classification (GTDB taxonomy): domain Bacteria; phylum Pseudomonadota; class Alphaproteobacteria; order Rhizobiales; family Xanthobacteraceae; genus BOG-931. The sequence goes on along the minus strand of DASXJB010000017.1, from coordinate 3,620 downwards.
CCGCGTACGGTATGCAGCAACGGCTGCGCAAAGCCCTTGTCGATTTTAGATCGCAACCGCGAAATGTGCACGTCGATCACGTTCGTCTGCGGATCAAAGTGATAATCCCAGACGTTTTCGAGCAACATGGTGCGGGTGACAACTTGCCCCGCGTGCCGCATGAGATATTCGAGCAAACGAAACTCGCGCGGTTGCAATTGCACTTCCTGTCCGGCGCGGCTGACTTCGTGGGATAGACGGTTCAACTCCAAATCGGCGACGCGATAGACCGTTTCCTCGCCGCGGCTGCCGCGGCGGCGTCCGAGCGCTTCGACCCGCGCCAGCAGCTCGGAAAACGCGTACGGCTTTGCCAGATAGTCGTCGCCGCCGGTGCGCAATCCTTTGACGCGATCATCAACCTGACCGAGTGCGGACAGGATCAGGACCGGCGTTTCGATGGATTTTGTGCGCAATACGCCGATCACGGAAAGACCATCGCGCTTGGGCAACATGCGATCGACAATCAGCACGTCGTAGTCGCCATCAAGTGCGAGCTGTAGACCCTCCTCACCGTCGCTCGCATGTTCGGCAATATGACCGGCTTCGCGGAACGCCTTCACGAGGTAGTCGGCCGCGTCGCGATCGTCCTCAATGATGAGCAGACGCATGGTAGATCGTTGTTCGCCGTATTTTTAAGAATCGCGCGCAAAGCGCTGGCTCACCGATGATAATCCTCCCGCGGCCGCCATAATAGCGAGGGGGTGGCGGGCGGCAGGCCCGCCACCCCCTACCCACTCCACCCCGGCGGGGGCGACGATGCCGGTCGGCAGAGCTGGGAATTGCGGGGACGGACCTTGCGATCCGCCCCCAGGGTACGCCAGCCAGCGGGGGCGACGGATGCCGGCGGATGCCCCTTTTCACCAAGAGCCTGATCCGGCGTGGGAAGCGGACACGAGCTCCGTCATGGCTTTGCGCATGACCGCGCTTGGCGCTGCGCGTTCATGCTCAGGCGTTGCCGAGTGGCAGTGCGACAAATTTTGTACCCTCGTTCGACTTCACCCTGAACAGAACGGTGTGCTTGCCCTCGCTACGCGCATCGGCAAGACTTTTGCGAACCTCCGCTGGTGTCGTCACCGGTTTGCCGCCGACTTCCAGAATGACGTCGCCGACCTGGAAGCCATGCTCCGCGGCAATCCCGCCGGCATTGACCGCGGTAACCACGACTCCGTTGCCGCCGGCTCCAGAGACCTTGTTGCCGGGCGCCAGCGTGAGGCCGAGATTGGGCATGTCGCTGTCGGGCACTTCGCGTTGATCGCGCTGGTTCTGGTCGTTCGACGCCTGTTTTTCGTTCGGCAGGGTACCGAGCATCAGCGTCACGGTTTTACTTTGCCCACTGTGGATGACGTCGAGCTTGACGGTCGCGCCGGGCGACATCGTGCCGATCTTGCGGGCAAGTTCGCGCGGATCGTGGACCGGCGCATCGTTCAGCGAGGTAATAACGTCGCCGCTGGCAATGCCGGCTTTGGCGGCCGGACTATCCTTTTGCGGCTCTGAGACCAATGCGCCAGTCGCTTGCTTAAGCCCCAAGCTGTCGGCGATATCAGGCGTCACCGTCTGGATTTGCACACCGATCCAGCCGCGCGTGACGCTGCCTTTGTCGCGCAACTGCGAAATGACGTTCTTCACCGTGTCGGTGGGAATTGCGAAAGCAATGCCGACCGAACCACCGGACGGCGAGAAGATCGCCGTGTTGACCCCGATCACGCTGCCATCGACGTCGAAAGTCGGACCGCCGGAATTGCCTTTGTTCACCGGCGCGTCGATCTGAATGAAATCGTCATAGGGGCCAGCGCCGATGTCGCGACCGCGCGCCGAGACGATACCGGCCGTCACGGTGCCGCCGAGCCCGAACGGATTTCCGACCGCGAGAACCCAATCGCCCACCCGCGGCGAGTTATCAGCCAATTTCACAAACGGGAAATTGTCGCCGTCGACTTTGATGAGCGCGAGATCAGTTCGTGGATCGGTGCCGATTACCTTCGCGCTATAGCTCTTGCCGTCGTCGGTGGTGACTTGAACGTTCTCAGCATTCTGCACGACGTGATTGTTGGTGACCGCATAGCCGTCGCGCGAAATGAAGAAGCCCGATCCTTGACCGGTGATCACCTCGTGACCTTTCGGGTTGCCGGGCGCGCCAAACCGCTTGAAGAAACGCTCGAACGGCGATCCCGGCGGAAACGGCAAATCGTCCTCGCTGAGGCTGGGCTCCGATGGCCGGTCGATTTTGACGCGCACTGAGATCACCGCCGGCTTCACCTTTTCGACAATGTCGGCGAAACCGACAGGACGCTGCGGCAACTGCTGAACCTTCTCAGTCAAATTCTGCGCCTGCGCCGCATCGGCGAGCGCGCTCGGCGCGTAAGTATTAGGTGAGAAAACCAACGTGGCGGCGGCGAGACTTGCGACCGTGGTCGCCAAAAGCGCCACGCGGCCCGCCGATAAAGTACGGCGAGATACTCGGAAATCGTTCTTCATACGTTGTCTCCAGATGCGGTCAGTTCCGCGTAGCGGTTACCCTTGCTGTGCAAGATGGGGCGGCACGCCTTACGGCGCGCTGTCGGGCGGATTAAAAATTGGTAATGTGGACCGCCCTGAATAAACGTGCCCCCGCAATGGCTTAGTGCGGGCACCCGAGGCGCGGTTTACCAGCCGGGGCGGCGAGCAAGTCAAATCCGCGCGAGACGGCGAGAACAGGTGCGATCAGCTACGAACCGCGGCTATCAGCCAGGATTTTTTCGAGCCGCGCCTGCTCGGCCGCAGTCAGATTTGGGGCTGGTTCCGGCGCTCGTCGTCGCCGGCGTGCAGCAGCAACCACGAGCAACGTAATTCCGCTGAGCAGAAGTCCGGGCGGCAAACCCCAAAGAATAGCCGTGCGCCATGACAGCCGCGGCTTGAGCAGTACGAATTCGCCGTAGCGCGCGACCAGAAAATCAAGCACTTGCGCGTCGCTGTCGCCGGCTTGGAGCCGTTCGCGAACCAAAACGCGCAAATCATGCGCCAATGGCGCGTCGGACTCGTCGATCGATTCGTTCTGACACACCATGCAGCGAAGTTGTTGAGACAAAGTGCGCGCCCGAGCTTCCAGCGCCGGGTTCCGCAACATCTCATCCGGCTGCACCGCCGCCCATGAGGATGTTGAAGCTGACAGAATGAGTCCAAGCACGAGCAAGAATACGCGTCCCATTGCTTCATCCTGCCGGGCGCAACGCCATTTTCGTTTTTGCCGGCTGTGGCGCGCCGACGCGAAGCCGGCGGTCTGAAAGCGACAGCGCGCCGCCTGCGAACATGATCGCCGCGCCAAGCCAGATCAGCAACACCTGCGGTTTGAAGTAGAGTCTCACCGCCACGTTGCCATTTTGCATCGGATCGCCGAGCGAGAGATAGAGTTGGCTGACGCCGCGCGTCATCAGTGCTGCCTGGGTCGTCGTCATGTTGCGAGTCGGGAAGCTGCGCCGGCTCGGCTCCATGACGCCAATCAGATCGCCGTTCATGCGACGCACGATGAAGCGGCCGACCGTGTCGCGATAATTCGGACCTTGCCGGCTGAACAGGCCGCTGAAGGTAAGCCGATAGTGGGCGAT
>DASXJB010000016.1:0-3517 GCA_036497645.1 Xanthobacteraceae bacterium | reverse complement strand
GATCGTGTTATTACGTTTGCCGTTGTAGTATCCGCTAAGCCACATCACGACGTACTGCGAGAAGGTGATTGTATCCGTCAAATATTCCTCGCAGGTTATTTTAGAAACGTCCACTGTCACTTGTGCTTGCGTCGGGATCTGAACAAACACGAATAAAGCGCTGGCGAGAAGCAGCCGACCTTTCATGGTACTCTCCATAGGCTCGCAGACGACGTGACGAAGAAGCTTGCTCGATACTTCTGCTTTCCGGCCGAGCCGTCACAGCCCCGACAAGCGAGAGAAATTCACGCCGTCTCATGGCCGGCCCCAAGGATCAGGACTATGCCGACTGTGGCTTACGACGCTTCGATTACAGCAGGGATTTGCGACAGACGAAATAGGGTTCAGGGGTCAGTTTGCGCGGCATCAATCCTGAGCGGCTCATGTCCGCTTTGGGTCATAAGCGGACATGACAGGACGGAATTTGCGATGTCTGCTTTACCACCAAAGCCGACGTTAAGCGTTTATGAGTACACGCCCTAATCAGATATATTGCCGACGCCGCGCGCCGGCAGGTAATGCAGTACGCGCCGCTCAACCAGAATCACGGCAACGTAGGCGATGCCGCCAACCAGCGTCAGCATCACGATCGACACAAAAACCAAGGGCGTATTGGCCTGGCCCTCGCCAAACGTGAGCAGATAGCCAAGCCCGAGGTTGCCACCGACGAGCTCGCCGACGACGACACCGACCACCGCCAATGTCGATCCGATGCGCAGGCCGGCGAACATTAGCGGCATCGAGCTCGGAAACTCGATGCGCCAGAAAATCTGCGCGCGCGACGCCTTGAACGCCCGCGCCAGATTGATCAGGTCGGGATCGACATTGCGCACCGCGGTCAGGACATTGACCATGACCGGGAAGAACACGATGAGAATCGCCACCAGAATTTTTGGATAGACAGTGAACCCCATCCACAAAATGAACAGCGGTGCGAATGCGACCTTCGGCGCGATCTGCAGGGCAAGGATATAGGGCGACAGCGCAACTCAGCGGTCGGCGACATGCCGAGCAGATACCCGACCAGGGCGCCAAGCAGGCTGCCGAGAATAAAGCCGGCCAGGACTTCGGCAACCGTGACGCCGGTATGCAGCGGCAAATGATAAACCTGCCAGGCGCGCACGAATTCGGCGGCGACACTGGACAATGGCGGTACGATAAACGACGGGATGCCGAGTGCGCCGGGTCCCCATTGCCACGCCGCCAGGAACACGACGAGAAGCGCAACGCTGGCGGCGGCGCCGCGGCGGACGCGGGCGGTGTGCGCGGCGCTTGTCATTTCGTTAGTTCTGCTTCGCGTTCGAGCGCGCCTTCGAGCGCGACATGGGCGATGTCGAGCCGATCCATTAATTGCGCCACGTAATCGCCGAACCGCGCGTCACGCCGCCGCAGGATTGGATCATCGCGTTGCGGGAGCTCGATCCCGATTTCATCAATGATCGTTCCGGGCTGCCGGCTCATGACCAGGACCCGATCCGATAACGTCACCGCTTCCGCCAGATCGTGGGTAATCAGCAACGCGGTCTTGTTCGCCTGTTTGAGCGTCTGGGCAAGATCGTGCTGCAACACCATGCGCGTCTGCGCGTCGACCGCTGAGAACGGCTCATCAAGGAGGAGAACGTGCGGATCGACCGCGAGCGTGCGCGCCAGCGCCACCCGCTGGCGCATGCCGCCGGACAATTGATGCGGGTAATGGCCAGAGAATTAGGCGAGCTTGAAGTTCGCCAGTAGCGTGTCGGCGCGGCGCCTGCGCTCCTTGACCGGCAGGCCCTGAATTTCGACGCCGAACATCACATTCTCGGCGACCGTACGCCATGGCAGCAGCAGATCCTTTTGCAGCATGAAGGCGACTTGCGCATTGGGACCGGCGACACGCTCGCCGTCAACGAACGCAGCGCCTTCGCTTGGCGCGACGAGCCCGGAACCGATATTGAGGAGCGTGCTCTTGCCGCAGCCGGTCGGGCCGATCAGCGACACGACCTCGGCGTCTCGAACGGAAAAGCTCACGCCGCGCACGGCCGTGAGCGCTCCGCCGCCCTTGGCATCCGCGAAACGCATCGTCACGCTGCGGTATTCGAGGCGGACAACAGGCATTTCAGATCATCGGGAAAGCGAGCGCCGGTTCTGTGATGGGACGATTGCGTGCGTGTTCTCGCTCGGATAATTGAACTATACTGTAAAATCGCTGGATCGCGAGGGGGAATGATCAATGCGCACTAACCCAGGCCTGTTTGATATCCGCCGCGCGATTTGGGCTGCAGCCGCTCTGCTGTTCGCTTCGATGATCGCAAATTGGCCGCCGGCGGCGCGGGCCGACGAGAAGATCACATATTTATTCCCGGCGCCGCCGATCTTGCCGGCGTTCGGTCCGATCCAGATCGCGAAAGGCAAAGGTTATTTTTCACAAGCCGGCCTCGACGTGAATTACGCGGTGGGCCGTGGCGGCGTCGATGTCGCCAAGGAGGTCGGCGCCGGCAATGTGCCGCTCGGCGGCATCGTTGCCGATGGGCCAATCGTGGTTCGGCAGAACGGCGTGCCGGTGAAGGTCGTGGCGCTGTTCGGCGGCAAGGGATTTATGCAGCTCGTGGTGCGCGCCGATTCCGGCATCCAGAAACCGGCCGATCTGAAAGGCAGGACCATCACCGTGATGTCCTATCAGGACACCACCTTTTACGCGCTGCTCGGTTTGCTGGCGAGCGCGGGGCTGACGCAGAATGACGTCGACATTCAGGCCGCCGGTCCGGTTGGCGTCTGGCAATTCGTGGCCACGGGAAAGTCGGTCGGCATGGCCGGCGTGCCGGACTGGATTCCGCCGGTCGAGGCAGCGGGCGTTCCGATCAAGATACTGCCGACGGATGAGTTCTTTCCGCACATGGCGCAGGCGGTCGCCGCCTCGGATCAGATCATCAAAGACAAGCCCGAGCTGGTGCGCAGTTTCGTCAAGGCCGCGCTGCACGGCATGAAAGACATTATGGACGATTCCGACAAGGCAGCGGCCGATTTCGTGAAGTTCGTGCCGGAGTGGACGGGGAAAGAAAATCAGGTCAAGGAAGCCTTCGCCTATTACGACAAATTGGTTTATCCGGGCCAGAAAGTGCTTGGCGCGGTGGACCCTGAGCGCATGGCCAAATTGCAAGATTTCTATCTCGCCAAGGGCATCATCCAGAAGAAGTCGCCGGTCGACGAACTTTTCACCAATCAGTTCGTGCAGTAGGTGCGCGCTAGGCGCTCGTCATTGCGAGCGAAGCGAAGCAATCCAGTCTGCTGTGACAAACCGCTCTGGATTGCTTCGTCGCTCCGCTCCTCGCAATGACGGCCACTCTCACTTCCGATAACTGTCGGTGCCCTGCCAGCCGTGCCTGGAGATGTCGAAGATCACGCCGTCGGGATCCTTGAACTTGCGCTCGAAATTGCCGTGCCGCTCCTCGCCGAGATCGAAGAAGAATTTGCCGCCATTGGCCTCGATGCGCCTTTGCGT
>DASXJB010000015.1:0-25731 GCA_036497645.1 Xanthobacteraceae bacterium | reverse complement strand
CCGCACCACACGATCGGGCGTTGCCACCCGACCGCGCTTCGGACGGGCAGCGATCCCAGCGGGAACCGTTCCTATCAATGCAGAATTCACAAAACAGTTTCGTTGATTGACGGCGGCGGCCGCGATTGTGTGTCGGTGGCCCGAGTTACCGGAACCTCACAGGGGAAAACGCTTAAGTGTGATCTAGATCAACGACGGCAGCGGCGACGACTTTCTAAGCTACACATACTGCAAGGTCCGGCCCCGTTGCGTTGGCTCTGAAGGTTGCGAAACGGGGCCGGGCTCCAGCAAACACGCAAAACACTTCCGCGTTCTTTGGCGCGGTGAACTCGATCCGCTATCACGCCGAACCGGATAAATTAGGAGAAAGTTACAGCACACGATGTGAGTCGGGCACACGACCAAAAAAGGCGCGTCCCATTCGTTGCATTTTGTTTGATGTGAAACCCTAAATTGTCGACAACCACGGGCGCGCGACAACTAAAGTGCGAAAGACGCGCCTGGGAGATCGTGTAAATGGAATTCCTTTGGATGAATTCTTTCATCCCGCCGCAGTCAACTGGTAGCGTTTCATGTCGACTGAACACAATGACCCTAAAAATGAAATGGCCCGAACTGCCGCGCTCGCGTTTGCCCATGCGCTCGCGTCGCTGTATCGGGCGCAGCTCGGCGAACGACTGATGGGCGCTTACCTCATCGGCAGCCTCGCCCACGGCGGCTTCAGCCATCGCTATAGCGACATCGATATGGCACTCGTCACCGAGGGCGGCCTCGATACGGCGGCACTAACGACCTTGCGCTCCTTAGCGGCGGAGGAAAACGCCGCACTCAGCCAAAAGCTGTCCGTGTTCTGGGCCGATCGCCATTTCATCACTGGCAGATTGCCGCCACTTGATCGCGCGGACTATCTCGATCATGCCATCGCGATAAGCGAGCGCGAGCGCGTTCGGCCCGCACGCCCAACGCTCGATGAGATCCGCGTCTATCTCAACGGCGCGCCATTCTCGAGTTGGGCTGGAAACGCAAACCGTTTCGCAACGATAGATGCTCTCGCACCAAGCGATCATAAAGCCTTTATCCGAACGCTGCTCTATCCTGCGCGGCTGGTCTATAGCTGGACCACGGGACGAATGGCCTCGAACGATGAGGCGGTGGCATTTACCTGCGAACGCCAACCGCCAGGGATGAACACCGACGTTCTGACGCAAGCCTTGGCGTACCGCCAAGCCGGCGCCGATCCCGATGCGTTGTTCGCCGCACGGGCCGTCCTGCCGGATCAGGTCAAATCCTGCACACGGTTCATCGGCGGCTCCGGCTAAATGTTTGCGATCAGTCTTCGCCGACGAAACTAAAATGTCGGCAGCACGGCGCGCGACAGATAAAGCGCGAGCGAGGCGCCGAGGAGGCCGATCATGATCGCTAGCGCGAGGTCGAAGCGCGCGCCGGGGCCTGGCACTTCCGCATCGGTCTCGATGTCCTTGGCGGTCTTGGTGAAGCGCAAACCGGCGGTCACGATGGTAACGACGCCGATGACGATGAAGACAAGACCGGCCCAATTGGCGAAGCGTTCGCCGTGCGCGGCGAGCTGGCGCTCGGACAGCTGCGGCGCCGCGACTTTGAGAAACAGATCGAACCGCTCGATGATAAAACCGAAGGCCATCACCGCAATCGCGGTGCGCACCCAGGCGAGAAAGGTGCGCTCGTTGGCGGCGTGGTCGCTGTAGCGCTTGATCATTGTGAATCCTCGGCAAAAACCTCGACGTGTCGGCGAATGGCGCCATGCTAAAGCGAACCACCCATTTCGTCATGGCCGGGCTCGTCCCGGCCATCCACGTCTTAAACTTCGCAAACCGCTCAAGACGCCACTTCTCGGGCGCGTCGCCTACTCCGCTTAGCGCAGAAACTTGCGCTCGGCGGCCTTGATTTGATCCATGCGCTGAAGGCGGAAGATTTCCTCGACGGGCACGATGTCCTTGTCGGCTCCGTGAATGCCGCCGTCGGCGATGATCCGGGCGAAGACGTTTTGCATCGCGGTGACCGCGGCGCGAATGGCGTGATTGCCGTAGATCACCATGGCGATCTTGCCGAGCGCGCGGATGCGGGCTTCGTTGAGCTGCGGATAGGCGGTCGGCACGATCGCGATCGGCAGCGTGCCGGTCCAGGCTTTGACGAAGCTCTCAATCTCGTCGGGCGTTTTTTGTTTGGAATGAACGAGGATCATGTCGGCTCCGGCTTCGGCATAGGCCGCGGCGCGCTTGAGCGTCTCCGCTTCGCCCAAGCCGGCGATCAGCGCTTCGGTGCGGGCGACGATCAGAAAATCCGGATCGCGCCGCGCCGCGACCGCAGCCTCGATTTTTCCTTGGAACTCCGCGATGCGCAGCAGTTCCTGCCGGGCGTCGGCGGCAAGGCTGGTGACTTTCGGAAAGGTCTTGTCCTCGATCACGACGGCGGCAGCGCCGGCGCGCCGGTATTGCTCCACTGCGTGGATGACATTGATGGCGTTGCCGAAGCCGGTATCGAGATCGGCGACGAGCGGCAGGCGCGATTGCTCGGCGATGGCGCGCACCATGTCGAGATGCTGCGTCATGCTGACCAGGCTGACATCGGCAAGACCATAGAGCGCGGACAGCTCGAAGCCGGAGGCCCATAGCCCGTCGAAGCCGGCCTCTTCGGCGAGCCGCGCCGAAAGCGGACTATGCGTCGCCATGATGCGCACGAGCCCAGCGCTCGCCATTTTCTCGCGCAGCACTCGTGCTGGGCTCTGTGCTTGGCTTGTCGTCATGATTTCAGCTCCGGCTTGTAGAGGAAATTTTTTGTCCCGCCCCGCGATAGCGGGGAGGGGGGACTGCGCGCTTGCGCGGTGCGAGGGGCGCGAGCGACGATGCAACGAAGACCGGCAAGCCGTGCCCACACTCTCGAATTAGGCGCCCCCTGCACCACCCTGCTCTCGCTTCGCGAGCTACGGGTGGTCCCCCTCCCCCGCTCCGTAGGAGAGGATGAAACACCCTACTTCCCGTCAGCGGCTTTGAGGATTGACGCGGTGTCGGTGAGCCAGACGCTTGGATCGGACTTGAGCCGCATGAGCACGCGCCGCATCGCCGCGGCGCCGTCGGGCGTGCCGACAACAAAGGGATGGATGCCGATCACCACGGTGGTGGCTTCGCGCGAGGCGTCGGCACGCGCTTCCTCGGCGAGCTCGAGCACATAATCGAGCCACAGCGTCGCGATTTCGGGCGGCGATTTCATGCGCGCCAGATTCTGCCCCATGTCGACGGTGACCACCGGATAGGGAAGGAGAACGAGCGGCCCGTCCGGAGTCTTCAGCTGCGACACGATGTCGGAATCCATCCCATCGAGCGTGTAGGTGATGCCGGCTGCGGCCATCGCCTGCATAGTGTCGGCATTGGCATAGACGCTCGGCGACGACCAGCCGGTCGACTTCACGCCGGTGGTTGAGGCGATCAAATTGAGCGTGTCGCGGATATAGGCCTTCTGCTCATCCAGCCCGCGGCTGAGCGGCAGCATGTGGCTCGTATTGTTCATGCCGTGGGCGACGATTGGCGCGTCCGGCTGCACGGCGCGGATGTCCTTCCATTCCGACGGATGCGCGCGCGGATATTCGGCGTTCAAGACCACGGTCAGCGGAACGTCGAGATCCTTAAATAGCCGGGCGACGCGCAAGTTGCCCCAGCTCAGCGAATATTGGCGGAAGTTCTCGTTCACCAGGTCCGGCGTGCGGCTTGCGAGATCGGGCCGGTACACCGGCCCCTGGCCGAAGCCGAACTCCTCGACGAAAAGGGCGAAGCTCACCGCGACTTCTTTACCGCCGGGCCAGGCCGCGACATGGATGTCCGTGCGCGGAAACTTGGTGATCCAGTCGACGCCGTCCTGCGCAAAAAGCGCCGCAGGCAGAAACAGCGCGACCGCCGCCGTCGCGGCGATCAGGCGTGCTGGCCAAAGCGGGGAGCGCCTTGTGATCGACCGCTTCTCTTTTGATGTGCGCATGATCTTTTCCCAATCTTTAGGGCAGATCGGCGAGCGAGGCCGGACCGCTGCCGGGCGTGATCAGCGTCGGCCATTGATGCGAACCGAACGCCACGGCCGGCGGCAGGAATGGTGTCATGCCGCGTTTTTTGCTTTCGTCGATAATAGCCGCACGGCCGTCGCCGCCCATCAATTCGTAATCCATCAGATAGTAACTGCCGAAGAAGGCGGCGCCGACCGAGCGATCGGCGACGATGCGGGTGAGCGCTTCGAGCATTTCCTCGGGCGTCGTCGTAAATGAGATCGTCTCGATCAGAACGAGCCGGCTGTTGATGGCGTCGGGCCCAAAGAACTGTGCGAGGACGCTGAACAGCATATTGTTCTGCCGCGCAACATAAATGGTATTGCTCGCAGCATAGGTTTTGTCCCAGTCGCCGCCGAGCATCTTCTTCCAATCGGCGATCACGCCCATCCAATGCCCGATCTGGGTCTGCGCCGCCCAGGCGATGTTCTTTTTCAGTAACGGCGCCTGCTTCTTGGCGAAGGCCTGGAACGCCGCGACCGTGATGACGCCGTTCTTGGCGCAGTCGTCCATGAAATCGATGTTGTTCTGCAGGATGAGCTTGCTGTTCTCCTGCCAATCGCCGAGCACGTCGGCCGAGTTCAAGTCGTTGAGCGCCGATAGCATCTGGCTGCGATAGGCGAGCAAGGAGCCGCGCCACGACGTGTCCGATGCATTATCCAGGTAAGGCATCACCACTTCCGACAGCGCCATGGTCGAGTGCCCGATCGATTTCATCAGCTGATATGTGATCGGCACCGGCGGCGCTTCGAGCGGTGGCTGACCCGGCCGGTAAAGAATGAACCGGCCGCCGGCGCCGGAAAACAGGCCAAGGATGACCGGATGGTTAGCCATCAAGTTCTTGCGGAAAATCGCGCCGGACGCGTCATACAACTGGAACATCATGGCATTGAGCGCGAGCAGGTCCTTGGTCGCGGTCTCGGCGGCGCTCGAAGCGGTGCGGCCGCCGATCGGCGCCATGTAGGAGGGCAAGTCCTCCGCCATCGCGGTCCCGGTGAAACCGGCAAGCGCGATCGACAACAGTACGGGGCAGCCGTAGCGCTTGCGCGTAACGATCGTTCGCATGTTTCCCTCCCAGTAGCGGCGATGCGCCTTTAGGCTTCACGATGACGGCAAGCAAGGCCAGCGGACTTTCACAAACATTCGGAAATATTCCAAGCCCGTGGGGATTTATGATTTGACGCAGCGCCGTGGCATTGCCAAGTGTTAGTCGCCGCCTAGGCTGGCCGGCTGAGCCGCTTTTCCGGACCAGATTTGTCCTAGGCGCACGGCTTGAAGTGTCGTCGACTGAGCGTCCGGTCTGACAAGATCATATTTGATGACGCTTGCGTCCGTACTTCCAGGCGCAACGCCGCTGACCAGCAGATTGGCACCGGTCGTCGTACTGGTCGTGGCCACCCGCGTGCCGCCAGAACCACCGAATGGCTCAAAGCCCGCGATCTCGCGGAAATGCGCATCGTGATCGTGGAGCAGAGGACTCTGCAGGTATAGCGACGGGCCACCGTCGAGTGCGGAGCCGCTGGAAAAAATCTTTACTGAACCGCTGTCCGCGAGTTGGCTCACTATAATTCGTTTGGCGCCACCGAGTGAGCCGGCGAGCCAACCCGTAGCCAGAGAAACGCCGCCCCGATAACCGTAGCCGAACGGAACGAAAGAGGCCGTATTCACGGGCAGGTCAGCCGTCTGCGCGCTTGCTTGACCGGCCTTCGCGATCGGCTTCAACAGCGGGAAGGCGAACACCTTAACTCTCGCCGGGATGCCAGGGCCGGGCGCAGTGACGATGCTCTCGCGGCCTGTCGAAAAATCCACAAAGCCCGTGGCGATGCTCACGCCGGACCGATCCTCACCGCCATACGGTTTGAACGCCGCGAACAGCGCCGGCCCGGCGCTAGACGATATCGCCAGCGGGACTTGATAGACCTTCACTTCACTTGGGACGCCGGGACCAGATCCGACGATGATGTCGTCGGAATTTGTCCCGTCGATCTGGGCAGCGGCCACGCTGACGCCGCCGCGCGCCACGGGATCGAACGGCTGGAAGCGCGCCAGCTCCGTCCCGAAAGCGCCTTTGCCGCGTATTGCCGCGCCGGCATAGACCACGACTTCCGGCGCGTGGTCCTTGCCGGCGCCGACGATCAGGTCGAGCACGCCGTCGCCGTCAACATCGCCCATTGCGACGTTGACGCTGCCTTCAAAATCGGGAAACGGGATGATCGTGGCGACGAGCCGGTCGCCGTTGCCGTCGTACAGGCGAACCTCGGCGGGTTTGTCGGGCGCGCCCGGAACCGCCACCGCATAAATGGAGACGGCCGGTATGACGTTAATCAGCGCCATCAACCCGTTATCTTCATGGTTGAGGCGATGACAATGCATCACGTAAAGGCCGGTGTATTCGTCGAACCGGGTGCGGACGGCGAGGATGCCGGGCTGGATCACGCTCTCGTCGCTATGCATCGTCGGTGCCGGCGCATTGGCATTGTCGATGGAAAACTTGTCGGGGCCAGTGCGTAGACCGGTCGTGGGATCAAAATACTCGACGACTTGAAAATCATTGACGTGAACATGGATCGGATGCTCGTCATTATTGTTGTTAACGAACCTCCATTCCTCGACCGAGTTGAGGCGGGGCTGGATCAGCGGCACATTCGGGAATGCGCCCCCATCGAACGCATATACGAATGCTTTCGGATCAGCGGTGCTGGCCATGTTGTTGAGAAATCCGCCTGATATCACGACCTGCCGCCTAAAGTCTGGCACAGCGTTGGCAAGGTCGACGAAGGACGTGTAGGCGCCGAGCGACTGACCTTCGATGAAAGGAGTCGTCACGCCGCCGCGTTCAGACGCCGTGGCTGTTGCCAGCACCTGGGTTGGAAACGAGAAGAACCCGTCAAAATAGCTGATGGCCGAGGGCAAGACGCTCAGGGTCCCCAGTACGGCGGGAGGATTGTCGCTTCCATTGTTGGTATAGAGCACGCCGGGGGCGGTGCTCGTCTCCGCAGCGCCGCTGCGCTCCGGCATTTCGAGAAGGAGCTCGCCTTCGGCCGGGATCGTCACTGCAATCGCGAACCGGCTTGCCGGCGGAATGAGCAGTCGGGCGCCATTGTCGGTGGGCGGATAGTGAACGGTCGTATAGGGGTTGCCATCCTGGCCCACAATGGCGATCGGCGGGTGTCGTCCAGTCGCGGTTTCCGTGAGCTGCACGTTGATGTAGGCAATGTCGCTCACATTCGCGAGCACCCAAATTTCGGTCTGACCGGCCTTGCTCTTGATGACCGGCTGAAATTGGCCATTCACTGTGAATTGCACATCACGTTGGTAATCCGGGAGCGATGGATTGGCGGGCACATCGCTACCCGCTTTGCGGTCCGCCGCAGTGAATTGCTGGAGATTGCTGGGAATGAACTCGAGCTGGCCGCGATGATTGTTGATTGAAAGCGGCCCCGCATACCAAACAGTGAAGTACTGAGTGCCCAACTTTGATTGGTTGAAATTAACCGGCGCAAGCGAGGGACGGTAAGTGCCGTTCGCCAGCTCGCCATCCTTCGGCGGCGTTATTGTGCTGACCCACTGGGGCCAATTCAGATTGTTCAGTTGCGCCAGACCGTCGGCGCGGTCAAAGACGAAGTTATACTGAAGTGCCATGTTCCGAACGGGGATGCTTTTGTCGGTGACGAGCGGCAGGTTGCCGTCCGTTCGTCCGATCTCAAGCAGACCCACGAGACCCGTATAGACTTGCGCCGAAGTAAGCCCATGAAGATGACAGTGATACCAGTACAATCCCTGCGGCATGTTCCTAGGGATGTCGTAAGTGTAGGTATTGGACATCCCTGGTGGGATGTGCAGCATGACGTTGTCGGCATTCCCCTTTGGGCTGATGTGAGCTCCATGAGTGTGGAGATTTATCGGTGACGAGGTCATCTGCTCCGGGTAGAGCGGGATGGGCTGATCCTTGGGCGTGTACTGAGGAATGAAGTAATCCCGGATAGTCAGGCCGGTAAGTTCATTCTCGAAATGGACGATCAGCGTTTCGCCGGGAAATACCCGCAGAGTCGGCGCCGGATAGAGATTGCCGCCGGACCTCTGCCCGTTGGACGCCGTGCCGCGGATCACCTCATAATCGAAAAGAAGAAAGTTCTGGACCGGTGTCGCTACCGTGTCGAGCGTGGCTTGGCCTTGCCTTGCGGTCAGCCGAATTTCGAGGACGCCTTCCTTGCTCGTCAGCACGACGGGCTCTCGGAACTCCGGACGAATTGCGAGATCTGTCTTTTTATCCGCACTTTGCGCCCAGGCAGTGGCGCTGGACCATTCGACCGCGATGAGGACCACGAGGGCGCCAAGTGTCACCAAACTATACAGGCGAACTACGTGGAGCGCGTCGCGCAAAAGTTTATTCATGAAAGTTCCTGATGCGCCGTTAGGGTTCATGATGACGACAAGCAACGCCAGCGGACTTTCAAATCCGCGCCGCCGCTATTCAACACGAAGCATTCGGAAATATCCCAGGCCCGTGAAGATCATAATTCGACGCAGCGATGACGCAACTCATATTCAGGCGGAACTCAGCGCTCATTTCATGTTCGCGTTCACGACGCTGCAATCTTGTAGTATTCGCCGCGTGGCGTGCTTATGATCGTTACGTCTCGACAATCTCGTTTGCACGTTTTTCTGCCGAAGCACCTTCGAGCGCATCTGACAAGCTCGCGACGGCGCAATAGCAAAAAGCCAGTTCGAAAAGGGTGGGCATTGTGAGCGCCTCGCGACGCGATTTCGTGAAGTTGCTCACCTCGAGCGGCATTGCGCTTTCCGTGTCGCGGCTCGCTTTGGCGGAGGAACCCGATTTCGCCGCACGTGAAACATTGCCGGGCCGGCAAAACTGGAATCCGGCCGCCACCGGAGCCGGGCGCATCGATGGCGTCGTCAAGGTCACGGGATCGAAGCTCTACGCCGGCGATTTTCGCGCCGCCGATCTTCCCGGTTGGCCGGCGAAAACCTCGCACGCCATGCTCATCCGCGCGACTGACGCGACGCATACCTATGACGGCCTCGATTTGTCGCGCCTGACGGGCGCCATGAAACCCGCCGTGATCGTCACTGCTGAAGATCTGGCGCGTATCGGCACGCGGGTTCCCGGATTTTACGCCGGTGACTTGTTCTGCCCGCTCCGCAAGACGCCGCTCTATCTCGGCCAGCCGATCGCACTTCTGATCTTTGAGGATTTCGATGCCTTCGATCAGGCGCGGCTCGCGTTGCGCGACGCAACTATCGTGAAATACGGCGAGGAGACCGGCCCCGTCACGCGGCCGCCCTACGCGGCTTTTCGTTTCACCAGAGTAGCCGGCCCGACCCCGGACGCGCCCGATGTCTATTCGCCGGTCAAGAACGGCTGGGTCAGTCCGGGCGTGTTCAACGAGTCCCAGCACCCGGTCTGGGCGCGGCTGCCGATTCCGACCGGGCTCGACTATGCGGAAGCCGCGGGTTACGGCGAAGACATTCGCGCCGAGCTTGCGGCGGACAATCCGGCGCGTCTGGTGCTTGAGCGGCAATTCGAGACGCAATCGGCTGATCCGATGTTTCTCGAGCCGGAAAGCGGCCTCGCCTGGTACGACGCTGGCCGCAAGAATCTTGAACTCGTGGTCGGCGTGCAATCGCCCTACGATGCTGCGGAATCGGTCGCCTTCCTGCTCGGTGAAGCCGACGCCACGCACAAACCGGCGCGCATCAACACGCATTTTGCTTACATGGGCGGCGGTTTCGGCGGACGCGACCATACGCCGTTTCCGCTTTATGTCGCGCTCGCGGCGATGTTCCTCCCCGGCCGCCCGGTGCGGCTCGCGAACAATCGCTATGAGCAATTCCAATCGGGGATCAAGCGGCACGGCTTCTCGATACACACGCGGATGGGGGTCGACCGGGCCACCGGCAAGATTTTCGCATTTGCCGCCGACCACGTGCTGCACGCCGGCGGGTTGATGAACTTTTCGCCCCATGTAGCAAGCGTCGGAGCCGTTGCGGCGCTCGGCATCTACTACGCTCCCAAAGTCGACATCACCACGGTTTCGCTGCCCTCGCGCGCAGTCACCGCGGGCTCGATGCGCGGCTATGGCACGCTGCAAGCCATGACGGCGCTCGAAGTGCTGGTCGATGAAATGTGCACGGCCCTGCCGCTCGACCCGATCGAGTTCCGGCGGCGCAACGCGCTTAAACCCGGCGAGCGGACCATAACGGGAAATACCTACGACGACTCGATCCGCACGTCGGAGATTTTGGACAAGCTCGAGCAGCACGCGATTTGGCGCGAGCGCGCCGCAGAGAAGGCCCGCGGCAAAGAGGCGGGAATACTTGTGGGCACCGGCGTCGCCTGCGCCCACAAAAATTACGGCACCGGCGCGGATTGTTCATTGGCGGCGGTGGAAATCGATCCGCAAGGACGCATTGCCATCCGCATCGATGACACGGAGATGGGCACTGGTCTCGGCACGGCGGTCGCGAACCGGGTCGCGGCCTATCTGGGCGGCGTCGCGGACGAGGTTGCGCTCGCCCAGATCGATGCGTTCGGTCCGCTCGCGCTGGTGAAGTCCGGCGATCCTTATACGATCGATCAGAAGACGCAGGACGCCGCGGCACGCAATCCGCGCTGGGTCCCGGAAATCTCCTCGGCCACCGCCGCCTCGACCGGCGCCCATGTCGGCACGCATGCGGCCGCCGAAGCGGCGCGGGTGATTTTCCGCTTTGGCTTATGGCCGGCGGCGCTCGATTTGTGGCGCATCGGCCCGAAGGATCTGCGCGCGGCGCAATGGCAGACGGCGCGCTGGAGCGATGGGCAGCTGACCGCTCCTGCCCCCGCCGCTCGCGCTCGCCGACGTCGCGGCACGTGCGCATGCGAAGAACGGCGTCACCGGCGCGATGGCTCATGGTTTCAATCGCTGGGCCTGGTCGCAGGCCGATTTCAAGATCGACGGACAAAACTGGACGGCCGACATCGACGCGCTGGCGCTGCGCCGCGGGGCCGGCAAGTTCGGCCGCCTCGATCGCACCGGCGTCAAGTTTCCGCCGACCGACTTCACCCGGATCGGCACCACCTACACGACGAAGTCCGGCACGCTGGTCCGCGTCGAGATCAATCGCGCAACCGGAGTGCTGCGCATCGCCAAGGCCTATAGCGTTTTCGAATGCGGCGCGGCACTGGTGCCCGAGGTCGTGATCGGCCAGGCGCAAGGCGCCTTCGCCATGGGCGTCGGCGGCGCCTTCCTCGAAACGCTGCCGCTCTACGAGGACGGGCCCGGCAACGGCAAATGGAATCTCGGACAATATCTCGTCGCCCGCGGCTCGGACCTGCCGCTGCGCGATCTCGAGATCGAGGTGCTGCCGCCCGTAGACGCGAATGAAAGGCCGAAGGGCATGTCGGAAGTGGTGATGAACCCGGTCGTCGCCGCGCTGGTGAATGCCATCTTCGACGCCACCGGCCATCGCTTCAATTCCTTGCCAGTGACCCGAGAGATGATCAAGGGAGTGCTGACGTGACGACGTTGAGCGTAACGATCAATGGTCGCACATACGGCCCGCCGGAAGTGCGCGACGAACTCACCATGAACGATTATTTGCGCGAATATCTCGGGCTCACCGGCACCAAATTCGGCTGCGGCGCGGCGCAGTGTCTAAGCTGCGCGGTGATCGTCGATAATCACGACGGCACCAGCTATACCAGCCCGACCTGCATCGTGCCGGCGGCGAGCTTTAACGGCAAATCGATCCGCACCGTCGAAGGCCACGCCAAGAACGGCGAACTCTCGATCCTGCAGAAAGCCTTCATCGATCACTTTGCGTTCCAGTGCGGCTACTGCACCGCGGGCTTTCTCAACGAAAGCCAGGTGCTTCTCGAGCGGCTGGCGAAAAGACGTGTTCCGCGCGCCGAGCTTGAGAAAACCATTGCCGAGGCGCTCGACGGCCATCTCTGCCGCTGCACCGGTTACATCAAATATCACGAGGCGGTGCGCGACGTAATTCTCGCCGACCCGCAACGCTACCTGGTCTAGCGCACGCCGATGCGCGCGAAAGATTTTGGCGCCGCGTAACATCTTGCGCATGCGGCGAGCATTGAACCAAGAGGAGCGCAGCGTGAAACTTAAGCCGCCGGCAAGGATTCTATCAGCCGTCGTGGCTCTGCTCGCGATCGTGATGACCGCGCCGGCCGTTTCGGACGCGGCATCCGAAAATCTGGCGCCGGACAATCTGGCCGCTCCGGAAAGTTTCGCGGCAATCGCCGACAGTGCGGCTCGCTCCGCGGCTTTGTTCACTGAAGCCGGCAAAGTGCTGACCCATCCGCGCTGCGTGAATTGCCATCCTGCCGGCGATCGACCGCGCCAGGGCGACGTCCGGCGTTTGCACCAGCCGCCGGTCGAGCGCGGCGAGGACGGATATGGACTTCCGGCGATGCGCTGCCCGATCTGCCACCAAGCGGCCAATTTCGAACGCGCTGGAGTGCCGGGCAATCCAGGCTGGCATCTCGCGCCGCGCGACATGGGCTGGGAAGGCAAGACGCTCGGAGAGATCTGCGCGCAGATCAAGGATCCCGCCCGCAACGGCGGCCGATCGCTTGATGACGTCGTGCATCACGTGGGCGAGGATCCTCTGGTCGGCTGGGCCTGGGCTCCGGGAGGAAACCGCCAGCCCGCGCCCGGCACGCAGGCGCGGGCCGGCGCGCTGCTTGACGCCTGGGTGAAGACCGGCGCGGTTTGTCCGAATTAGGAAAAAGAGTTTTCGAGGCGCAGCGCAGACCAAGGGACCGTTCTCGGATGGCACTTCGCTTCATCCGGGTTACATCAGTAACGCCGCGGCATCGGGCGCGCTTGCCGATCACGGCATAAACAGGCAGGCTGGTTATTTGAGCATGATCTTTTCCGAAAATCGGTATCCACTTTTCGGAATCATGCTTCAACTGCGCTAAGCCGTGAACGGCGCCAAGAAACGGCAAGAAACCGCGCCAACAAACGATTGCAAGGGGAGTGAAACATATGCTCGAGCCGGCCGCCGCCGCATCCGCACGCTCAGCTACACGTCCGAGCCGAGGCCGCTGGTACGTCTTGCTAATGATCAGCGCGATGTACCTCATCACTTATCTCGATCGCGTCAACATTTCGACCGCGGCGCCGCTGATCAGCAAGGAATTCGGCTTCGATAAAGTCACGATGGGATTCATCTTTTCCGCCTTCGTGTGGGCCTATGCGATGTTTCAGGTTCCCGGCGGCTGGCTGTCCGACAAATTGGGCGCGCGTGGTGTGTTGGGCTCGATCGTTACCTACTGGTAGATCATGACCGCGGTCACCGCCGGCGCGTTCAACGCGGTCTCTTTCATCGTAGTGCGGTTTCTGTTTGGTGTCGGCGAAGCCGGCGCCTTTCCGGGGGCCACGCGCGCGATGCAGCTGTGGTACCCGCAGCCCGAGCGCGGCTTCGTGCAAGGCATCACCCATAGCGCGAGCCGACTCGGCGCCGCGATTGCGCCGCCGCTCGTGGTGCTGATCATGAGCCAATGGGGCTGGCGCGCGGTGTTCCTGATCTGCGGCGCGGTCGGATTTCTATGGTCGCTGTGGTGGGGGATCTCCTACCGCAACCTCCCGGAAGAGCACGGCATGGTGAACCGCGCCGAGCTCGAGCGCATCCGCGGGCTCGATGCAACCGGCGCGATCAAGCCGCCGCCGATGGAGAAGCAGACCAATGTGCCGTGGGCCACGTTATTACGTTCGCCGAATATGTGGGCGATCATGGCGGCCTATTTCACTTACGTTTACTGCCTGTGGATCTTCTTAAGCTGGCTGCCATCTTATCTGGTCGACTTCCGGCATTTCACGCTCCTTAAAGTCGGGCTATTCGCATCACTGCCGCTGTGGGCGGGCGTCATCGGCGACACCGTCGGCGGCTTGGCCACCGACTACCTTCTCAAGCGCACGGGCAGCGCCAAGATCGGCCGGCGCGTCGTCGCCATCACCGGGCTCCTCGGCTGCGCGGTGTTCATCGTGCCGGCGGCGCTGACCGAGGATGCCTATGTCGCGGTCTGGTGCCTGACCGCGTCGATGTTCTTTCTGGAATGCACCATCGGCCCGTCCTGGGCGGTGCCGATGGATACCGGCGGCAAATATTCCGGCACGGTCTCGGGCATGATGAACATGGCCGGCAATATCGGCGGCGCGCTCTCCCCGATCGTGTTCGGCGTGCTCGTTCAGATCGGCAATTGGCAGGCGCCATTCATCGTCGCGGCGGCGTTGCTGGTGATCGGGTCGGCGGTGTGGGCGTTCTGGCTCGATCCCGAAAAGCACATTTTGATGAGCTGAGCGCCAGTTGATTTAGCGTGGCAGAATTTTTGGCCTCCCCCTGAAGGGGAGGGCAATGTTTATCTCCGCCGTTCCAGCGCGATGCGCACGAAGGTCGAGATAATCTTGGCGCCGGCTTTGAGCGAGCCCGGGAGCGAGCCGGCGACTTTTGATTGCCCGCCGATGCGGCAGCGATAATCGACCGGCACCTCGCGCACGCGCAAATGCGCGCGCGCGGCGCGCATCTGCATTTCCAGATTCCAGCCATAGGTCATTTCACGCATGCCGAGCTTAAAGAGTGTGTCACGGCGGATCGCGCGCAAGGCGCACATATCGGTATAGCGCGCGCCATAGAACAGCCCGATCAGCGCGCCGATGACGCGGCCGGCGACAAGCTGATGCCAGCTCATGCTGCCGGGCTCGCGTTTGCCGCGGGCGCGCGAGGCGATGACGAAGTCGCAAGTCCCCTCCTCGATCGGCGCGATCAGCGCGGCAGTCGCCGCGGGATTGTCCGCGCCGTCGCCGTCCATGAACACGAGAATATCGGCATCGGCGGCCTGCGCGCCGGTGAGACAAGCGAGTCCATAGCCGCGGCCGACCGCGATCACCTCCGCGCCCGCCTTATGTGCGCGCTCGCGCGTGCCGTCGCTGCTGCCGCCATCGGCGACGATGACGCGATCGACGATGTCGCGAGGCAGCGTGGCGACCACCGCGCCGATCGATTCCGCTTCGTTAAACGTCGGGATGATGACGGCGACGGATTGCTCGGCGGCTGACGTGTATCTCGTCCGTTCGTCCCCGCGAAAGCCGGGACCCAGCGCGGGAGCCTCACGAGCAGTGTCTTCTGAATTTCCGCTTGCGCGGGAATGAGCGGAAAATCGCGTCTGCACGATCAATGACTCTCGCTATAAACTCCAACGCAAGCCGCAATTGGCGCAGGCTTCGGCCGGCCGGTTGGATTTGAGCGCGGCGCGGAAGGCACGATAGGCGGCCCCAGTCCAGATCTCGCGCAGTGTCTCCTGCGTGGCATCGCCGAGCGTGTAGTTCTCGTAGCCGCGCTGCGAGAACGGCGCGATGCAGCACGGCAGCGCGCGGCCATTGGCGGTGAAATACATCACCGTCCACGGCCGCCGGCACAGCGACCACGGCGAGCCTTGGTCGCTGCGCTTAAGGCTGATGCCCGGCTCCGAAGCGCCACCCGACGCGCTAAAGGTGATGCCGAGTTCTTGCGCCAACGCGGTCGCGCGTTCGATATAGACGGCCTCCGCGGCGGAGAGCTGCTCGTAGAGCGCCTGATCCGGTCGCGCCATGCCAATGGCGTTTTCCTTGAAAAACACGAGCCGCTGCAGATGCACTTCCTTGACGCCGGTCTCGGCGGCGACACGGACGAAATCCGGCAATTCCTCGATCGTTTCGCGCAAACCGGTGAGCCACGCGGAGACCTGCGGCTTGGCGTGGCCCTCACGCTCTTGTAGCTCGCGAAACGCGCGCACGTTTTTGAGAATGCGGTTGAAGTAATTCTTGCCGCGAATGGCGCGATAGGATTCCGCATTGGCGGCATCGAACGAGACGCGCAGCTCGTCCAAACCGGCGGCGATCAGCGCGCGCCCGTTCTTCTCGTTGAGCACCGTACCGTTGGTGTTGAACAACACGTAGGCGCGGCGATCCTTCAGATAGCGCACCATGCGCGGCAGGTGCTTCACCAGCATCGGCTCGCCGACGCCATGCAGGACCGCACGCTGCAAATGCGGAATTTGATCGACGATCGAGGTGAACAGCTCCCAGCTCATATCGGCCGGGGGCTCAAGCTCCTCGTAGGTGCGCGGACACGTAGTGCACAGCAGATTGCAGCGGTTGGTGGTTTCCAGATAAAGGCAAACCGGATCCTGCCCCGGGATATCATCGTCGGTGGTTACGTTCTCGAAATACCGGGTCGGATTGACCGCCCCGTTCGTCGCCGCGCTTTGCATCAAATCATCCTCTTAAAAAATCTCGAAGCCACGCCAGCTCACGCGTGGATCTTTTCGGTCGCGACAGCGCGCGCCGCGGCGCCGCCGAAATCGCGATTGCGCGCCAATTGCCGCATCAGCTTGGCGGTGTGCGCGGCGAACCGCGGCCGCTGCGCGGGCTGCCGCCGCGCTTCCACATCCGCGCCCTGCAACTCGGCGTCCAGGCGCTTGAGCGCATCGACATCGTCGACGTCGTACCAGGCCGGCAGCCTATGCACGTCAAGACCGATCTCCCGCGCGCGCGCCAGGGTCTGTTCCGTCACCCACTCGGTGCTCCAGCTAATCTGTTCGAACATGCGGGCACGCGCGTGCTTGAGACCGAGCAGGTAGTAGCCGCCGTCGGTCGAGGGACCGAGCACCGCCCGATCGCCCGGCCGCGCCAGAACCTCGGCGGTCTCGACCAGCAATGCCGTCGGCAGAGTGGGGCTGTCGGAATTGAGCACCACCGCCGACTGATGCCCGCGCGCCAGGATCGCGCCGATGGTGTGAAACAGGCAATCGCCGAAATTCGGCAGCCAGGCTTCGATCAGATCGATCGAGGCCGGCAGGATGCGGCGGAAAAAATCGGTCGAGCCCGGCGGACCATAAGCCGCATAGCCGACAATCGCCGCACTTTGGGCGGCACGGGCCTGCTCGTCGGCAAGCACGAGATTCTCGGCCACATCCTGCAAAAACGCGGTGTTGAGATCGGCCGCTTCGTCGAAAGTGAGCGGCGGCACCAGCCTGGTTTTGGCGCGTCCAGGCGCCGAGGCCTTGGCCATAAAGGCGACGCCGCATGCGTAACGGAAACGGCTCCCGACGGGATCCGCGCGACCCGAAACTGATTGTCCGTTGAATCGATCCGCATGGGTCACGCGGGCCCCCTCCAATTCATCCGGCAACGTCGTCGATGTTTGCTTGCCAAAATCGCGCGCAACGCGCCAATCACTAAAGGCTCACTCGGTTACAAGTCATCCGACACGAAAAAGTTATCGGCTTCACAAAGTCGTGATCAGGCATTCGCAGGCTTCAGCCCTCAATGCTGAGTATGCCTGCTCACGTTTGGCCGGTGGCGGGGACCGCCTGATCTTTGCGGCAATGATCATCAATCAAGAATGCCGCGCGCGCTTGTGAAGGCGTGCGGCTTGCGAACGCCATGCTCACGATCATAGTGTGGCGAAGCAGTCGCCGAGGTTAGCTCTCCGATTGTGAGTGTGCTGGCTGCCGGCTCAAGCGCGGGTTTTTTGCAGTTTTGTGTCGAACCGGCAGCTGCGGGTAGCATCCGATGTCACAAGCGACCGCATTGTCCAGAATTACGCCACCGCAAGCCGCTTCGCCGCGCCTCCTGCATCCATTGCCGGTACGCATCATGCACTGGATCAATGCTGTCGCCATTTTCATCATGATCGGCAGCGGCTGGAAGATCTACAACGACGACATTCTGTTCAGCTTCTTGCGGTTTCCCGATGCCATCGTGATCGGCAAATGGGCGCAGTACGGGCTGCAATGGCATTTCTTCGGCATGTGGATTTTTGTGCTCAATGGAATCGCCTACCTCTGCTACGGCCTCGTCAGCGGCCGCTTTTGGCAGAAGCTGTTTCCGATTTCACCGCGCGAGGTTTTCGTGACGGTGGGCGAGGCGCTGCGGTTTCGTCTGCGCCACGATGATCTCACGCATTACAACGCAGTGCAGAAGGCGCTTTATCTGGGCGTGATGGCGGTTGGCGTCCTGATCGTGATTTCCGGCCTGGCGCTGTGGAAGCCGGTGCAATTTTCCGAGCTGGCTAGTCTATTCGGCAGCTTTCAGAATATCCGGCTGGTGCATTTTCTTTGCATGACCGCGATCGTGGCGTTCATCGTGGTTCACGTGACGCTGGCTTTATTGGTGCCGCGCAGTCTCCTCGCCATGGTTACCGGCGGCCCGGTGCTCGACAAGTCGCTCAACGAGGCGCCAAGCGCCGCTCCTGCCGTTGCGAAAATCGAAACCACTCCGGAGATCAAACCCGTTCCCGAGATCAAAATCGTTCCGGAGATCGAGCCCTCGCCCTGACGGAGCACCACGATGACCATTCGTCCCCGCACTCCGTCGCTGTTTCGGCCACGTAAGCCGATCGATCAGGGCGTTCTCACCGAGAACCGCAAGCTCGTCGACGACATCAACCGGCGCGGACTCCTGCGCGGCGCGGTCAGCCTCGGCGCGCTGACCATGCTGACCGGCTGCGATGTCAGCGAGATCGATTCGGTGCAGAAAGCGCTGCGCGCGGTGTCGTCATGGAACGACGGCGTCCAGAACGCGATCTTCCGCGCCAATCATCTCGCGCCGACCTTCAGTCCTTCGCAAGTAATGAAGCCGCCGCGTTTCAACGCCTATTATCCGATCGAAGACGTCAAGCCGGTCGACGGCGCGAGTTGGACCCTGGAATTGGCGGGCCGCATCGCCGACAAGCGGCCGTGGCGCGCGCAACAGCTCTATGCGCTGCCCGAGCAGGAGATCATCATCCGCCACGTGTGCGTCGAGGGCTGGGACTATATCGGACAATGGTCCGGCCCAAACTTGCGTGACTTTCTGCAGCGCGTCGGCGCCGACCTGACTGCGAAATATGTCTACTTCATATGCGCCGACGATTACACCGAAAGCATCGACATGCCGACGGCGTTGCATCCGCAGACGATTCTCGCCACCAAATATGCCCGCGAGATCATCGGCGATCCGTTCGGCTATCCATTGCGGCTGCGCACCTCGACCAAGCTCGGCTACAAGAACGCCAAATGGATCAGAGCGATCGAAGTCTCCAACGAATTCCGCGAGACTTATTGGAGTGAGCGGGGCTTTAACTGGTACGCGGGGATTTAATTACGGCGCGTCATTGCGAGGAGCGCCAGCGACGAAGCAATCCAGATATTTCAAGCGACGCTGGATTGCTTCGCTTCGCTCGCAATGACGAGTTAATTCGCCCGCACATAAATCCGCCAGCCGTCCTCGCGGCTTTCCACCAGGCGATAATCGGTGCTGGCCGCAAACGGATCGTTGGCCCAGGCGCCGTCTTGCGGCACCATCACGACGACGTCGCAGCCATATTTCGCAGCGAATTCACCGACGTCCGCGGGCATCGCCTGACCGGCGAAGACGCGAATGAATTGGCCATTGATCGCAGCGCGGCGCTCGGGCGAAAGCGCTGCGAATGGAATCGCGAGCTCGCGGCCGGCAAAGCACGAGCTGCGATCGGCAAGGAGCGCCCACGACATGTTGGCGGGCCATGGCGTCAGATCCCGCAAGAACAGCGGATTATTCGCGACCCGCGCGCCGGCGGGAGCGTAACGCCGCACCGCGGTCCATAGTTGCGGCGTTTGCGCGAACGCGGCTTCATCAGCCGCGGCGTTGCCGCGCAAATCGGCGTAAATCATCGCGGCGGTGTCGGGCATGCTGAGCACGAGCCCGCCGAAAGCAAAGGCCGCGATCGCGGCGCGCAGTCGGCGTTGCGGTGCAGCCAGTGTTCCCGCCACCGCGAACGCCATCAGTATCATGGCGGCGGGCAGGACGGCGCGCAGCGCGAGATCGTTGTTATCCCCGAGCCGGCTCACCAGAAGCCAGGAGATCAGCAGCCCCGCCGCCGCGAGCACGCCGAGCAACTTCGCCGCCGTCGATTCCGGAATGGACGCGCGAGTCCCCAGGATGGCCACAAGCGCAATGGCGCCAGCGATGAAGCTTGCGGGAAATTCCAGGGGCAGGAGAATCAACCAATAAGCCGGCAGGTCGAGAGTGCGGCGCAGGGGTTGCGGAAACATCTCCCCCAGCACTTCGAAAGGATGAATGCCGATAGCGCCGGCGCTGCCGCGCGCGGCAATAAACGCAAACTGATCGTGAATGAACGGCGCGGCGATGCCGAGCGCCAGCGCGCCGGCGAGCGCCAAGCCTGCGACCGCGGTCGACCGCCGTTTGGTTTCGATGGCGGGAAGCAACAGCGGCGCCGATGCCAAAGCGGCAATCGTAAACGTCACGCCACCGACGAAAGCCGAGCTTTCGAAGCTTGCGGCCACGACCAGCGCCAGCGTCAAGACATAGCTGAGCTTCGGCCGTTGCGCGTAATGCACAAGCAGCAGCATGGACGCGATCACGCCGGAAGCGGCGATGAGATGCTGCGGAACCCAGGTCGACTGAAACAGCCAGCCGGCAAAACCGCTCGGCCGTTGCAGGAACGGCTCAAGCTCGTAATTGCCGGCGAAAAAACTCAGCACCTCGCGCAACGAGGCGCTCGCCGCCAAAGCGATTACCAGGAGCGCGGCGCCCGCGCGCCGGCTGAGCCAAACGGCAAGCGCCATCATCAAGGTCAGGGAAGCAAAGGCGGTGAACCAGGTTAGGCCGATATCGGCTTCCCAGCCGCGCACATGCAGCGGTAGCGCGAGCGCCGCCGCGCTGAAATGCCAGAGGTAATAATAGACAAGGCGTCCTGCGGCGCCGGCGCCGTGATCCTCGCCGAACACCGGATTGACCGGTGGCAGCCCTTGCCGCGTCATTGCGTCGATGATGGCGATCTTGGAATGATCGAAAATCGGCGCGGCGAGATGCACGCCTCCTTCCGAATATTTCGGCAGCAGCGCAAGCGCGGGAAGAAGCGCCAGGATTGCTGCCGCAACCGCGGCCGCCGCGAGCCACCACGGATTTAGATCGGTCGGCGGGCCCGATGCAACCGGCGGCCACCGCAAGCTAATCCCGGCGAGCACGAGGCCGAGCGCCGCCAGGCCGATCACTGCGAGCGCCGAAAACCCGATCAGGCTTAAGATCGGCAAGCTTGCCGCGCTGAACACCGCCCAGCCGATGACTGGCGCCGCGCCGAGCGCCAGTACGCGCGGCAGCAAGTGACGCGCGATGGCATAGCCGAGCGCGGTCCACAATGCCGCTCCAACCAACGCGCAGAGAACAGCATTGATCGGAGATGCCATGGAGGATCGGACGCTTGAGCGAGCGGGCGCGCGAAAGGATGGCGCTTAAGCCATCACGCCGCCTTCATGAGCGATTGCACCTTGGGCCAGGGATCGGGCGCGAGATTGCGGAACGGCGCCCAGTCCATGTCCGTCATCCGATCGATGAGAGCGGCTTTGACCGAAGGCCGCTCGCGCATGCGAGCCCACCAATCGCCGATCGCTGGATAACGGTCCCACATGCCGCCAAGCTTCAACAATTCGAGGCGCAGGATATAGGGAATGACCGCGCAGTCGGCATTGGAAAAGGCTCCGCCGGCAAGGTAGCGGCCGCTTTGCAGTGATGCGCCCATCCATGACAGCAATTCCTCGTGCTGCGCGATCGCCTCGCCGACAAATTCGGAATCGAGCCCGTGCTCCATGACGCTGCGCTTATATTCGGCGCGACGCTTGAGCGGCGTCTTGTTGACCTCGGCCAGCCAAGCCTCGCGCGGCATTTTCACAAAATTCGGCCGAAACGCCGTGGCGAAGGTCAAGATCATGCAGCAATTGTGCACGTATTCGTCGATCAGTTTGTTGTACATCCGCGCGCGATGGCGCAACAGCGGCTCGCGCGGCATCAGCGGCGGCTCCGGGAAGGTATCGTCGAGGTAATAGAGAATGAGCGACGACTCGATGATGGGTTTGCCGTCATGCACGAGCGTCGGCACGACGCCGTTGGGATTGAGCTTGCGATAGGCCGGATCGTGCTGATCGCCGCGCAGTGTCAGCAAGTGTTCCTTAACCTCGAGACCCTTTTCGGCAAGGGCAATCCGCACTTTTTGCGCACAGACCGAATTGATGTTGTGATAATGTTCGAGCACGCTGCCCTCCCGAATGTGGTTCGCGTTCGATCGCGATCCTGATGCTATCGATCCTAGTGTTAGTGATCCTGGTCCGGATGGCGGTGGAAGTCGAATAATTCTTTTGTTACTCGAAATTGACGCGTCAATTCGGTCGTCGCACTGAAAATGAACGCCCGCAAAGGTCAACCGAACTCTTGAGGGAGATGGCCATGCGCAATTCACCCCGCCAAATGCGCTGCCCGGGCACGCTGCGGACCGGATCGGTCATGAGCCTTGCCGCGAGCGCCTTGCTGCTGGCCGGCGCTGACGCCGCACGCAGCGGTCCGTGCGCCGAGGACATAATTCTGCTCGAACGGCAAATCGCGGCGACTGTTCCCGGCCCGCAAACCGGTCCGACCGGAACGCAAACGATCGGCGCGCAACTGCACCGTCAGCCGACGCCCAGCACGGTGGAGCAGGCCGAGCACGTGGCTAACAAGGACGCCGACGAGGCGTTGGCACGCGCCAAACAAGCGGACAGTGAAGGCAATTCCGCGGATTGCAATGCGGCGCTCAAGCGGGCGCGCGAGCTCTACGGGATTTTCTGAGCGAGGCCTCAATAGGCCTCGTCGTCGTAGATCGGATCGACCAAGCCGCGCCACGGCCCGTGATATTTATCGAGCAACTCTTGCGCCGGTGTGGTCTTGCGCGCAAGCCTCGCCTCGAGCACTTCGAGATAGCGCGTCTCGTCCTTGCCGCTTGGATCGCGCCGGTTGCGCCGCTCAAGGCCGGCGCGGGCGAGCGCAAGAACTTCAACGGCGATCTCGAGCACGGTGCGGCCGCGAACCGTTGCGGCCAATGCCAGTTTCGGCACCGCGTCGCGCAGATTTTGCCGATCCTCGGCGTTCCAGCCCTTCACCAGATCCCAGGCGGCATCGAGGGAAGCGTCATCGTAAAGCAGGCCCGTCCACAGCGTCGGCAGCGCCAGCAAATTCGGCAGCGTGCCGGAATCGGCGCCGCGCATTTCCAGATAGCGCTTGAGCCGCACTTCCGGAAATATCGTGCTGAGATGGTTGGCCCAGTCGGAAATCGTGGCGCGGGTTTCCGGCAGCGCGCGCAATTTCCCCGCCAGCAAATCGCGGAACGATTGTCCGGCAACGTCGATGTAGTCGTCGCCGCGCTTGATGAAATACATGGGCACGTCGAGCGCGTAGTCGACCCAGCGCTCGAACCCCATGCCGGTTTCGAATGCCCAGGGCAGCGTGCCGGCGCGCGCGTTGTCGGTATCGCGCCAGATTTCCGAACGGAACGACAGATAGCCGTTGGGCTTGCCCTCGGTGAACGGCGAATTGGCGAACAATGCGGTGGCCACCGGCTGCAGCGCGATCGACACCCGCAGCTTCTTCACCATGTCGGCTTCCGAGGCGAAGTCGAGATTGGTCTGCACCGTGCAGGTCCGGTACATCATGTCGAGACCGAGCGTGCCGACTTTCGGCATATAGGCGGTCATGATCTTGTACCGGCCCTTCGGCATTTTCGGCATTTCCGCGCGCGTCCAGGTCGGCGTCATGCCGATGCCGAGAAAACCGATGCGCAGAGGACGGGCGACCTCGCGGACCTGCGCCAGATGCGCCATCAGCTCGCCCGAGGTCTGATGCACGGTTTCAAGCTGCGCGCCGGATAGTTCGAACTGGCCGCCGGGCTCGAGCGAGATGGCGCCGCCGCCGGTGACGTCGAACAGGCCGATAATGTTCGGCCCTTCCATGATCGGCTCCCAGCCGAGTAGATGCTGCATGCCCTCCAGCAGCGCGCGAATGCCGCGCGGCCCGTCGTAGGGCACCGGACAATGGCCTTGCAGCGTGAAAGCGAACTTCTCGTGCTCGGTGCCGATCCGGAATTGCGATTTGGGTTTGACGCCTTGCGCGAGCCAATGCACCAGATCGTCGCGCCGCTCGATCGGCGTCAGGTCGACTTGATCACGCGCCATATTGATAACAAGCCTGCCTGACCCTGGGATCGGCCGCAGCCTGATACGCGGCGCATTCGGCTCCGCAATGCGCCACCATGAAGTTACGCGACGGCTTTACGCTTTGCTGGCGCGAAGCGGCCATAAAACGTCTCGCCCTTTTTCGCCATGTCGGTGAGAAGCTTCGACGGCTTGAATCGCTCCCCGCAAGCTTTGGCGAGATCGTTGCACATTTGGACAAAATTCTTCACACCCATGCCGTCAATGTAAGAAATAGTTCCGCCGGTAAAAGGTGCAAAGCCGAAGCCGAGAATCGAACCGACATCGGCCTCGCGCACATCGGTCACGACCCTTTCCTCGATACAGCGCGCCGATTCAAGCGCTTGAATGCCAAGGAGGCGGCGTTTGAGCATGGCAATGTCGATGTCATCGGCGTTGAGCCGGTTCGGCTGCAGATCGGCGAGCCCGGGCCACAAGCGCTTCGGTGCGTTTTGCGGATAGTCGTAAAATCCCTTGCCGTTCTTGCGGCCGAAGCGGGAGCGCTTCTCGACCATCTCCCCCAGCAGCGCCTTTTGCTTGGGATCGACCGCCGCCGCGCCGAGATCGGCCTCGGTCGCCTTGAGAATCTTCCAGGCGAGATCGACTGCCACTTCATCGGTGAGCGAGAGCGGACCGACCGGCATGCCGGCCATGCGCGCGACATTCTCGATCAAGGCCGGCGGCACGCCCTCGGTCAGCATCAGATGACCCTCGCGGATATAAGTGCCGACGACCCGCGAGGCGTAGAAGCCGCGGGAATCATTGACCACGATCGGAGTCTTGCGGATCGCGCGCACGAAATCGAGCGCTGTCGCCAGCGCGGCGTCGCCGGTTTCCTTGCCCATGATGATTTCAACGAGCATCATCCGCTCGACCGGCGAGAAGAAATGGATGCCGATAAAGCGCGTGCGATCCTTGAAAGCCGCCGCCAGCGAGGTGATCGGCAGCGTCGAAGTGTTGGAGCCGAAGATCGCCTCCTCGCCCAGTACGTTCTGCGTCCGCGAAATCACTTCCTCTTTGATCTTGCGGTCTTCGAACACGGCTTCGATGACGAGATCGCAGTCTTTGAGCGCGACGAAATCGGCAGTTGCGCTGATGCGCGCGAGCAATGCGTCGCGATCGGCGGTGGTGGCGCGGCCGCGATTGATCTGGTCGGTCACCAATTTTTGCGAATGCGCTTTGCCCTTTTCGGCGGTTTCCGGGTCGCGGTCGATCAGTACGACGTTTAGTCCAGCCAGCGCGCTGACATAGGCGATCGCGCCGCCCATGAAACCGGCGCCGATGATGCCGACCTTCTTCAGTTGTTTTGCCGGCACATTGGCCGGCCGCCGCGCGCCTTTATTGAGCTCCTGCATGGAGACGAACAGGGTACGGATCATCGCCGCGGCTTCCGGCGAGCGGAGAATTTTCGCAAACCAGCGCGATTCAACGCGCAGCGCCTGATCCATCGGCAGCTGCAGACCTTCGTAGACGACCTGAAGGATGGCGCGCGCCGCCGGATAATTGTCGTAGGTCTCGCGGCGGTAGATCGCGTTCGCGGGCGTGAACACCATGATGCCGGCTTTGGAGTAGACCGGGCCACCAGGCAGTTTGAAGCCGTCGACGTCCCACGGCGCCTTGGCGC
>DASXJB010000014.1:0-18881 GCA_036497645.1 Xanthobacteraceae bacterium | reverse complement strand
CCGTCGCCGCGGCCAGGTGGCAGTTCGGGGGCAAGCTCGAGCTTGAACGCGAGCTTTTTATCAGCTGCCAGCGGTTCGAGCGTGCCGCGGACGGTCTGGGCAATGTCCTGAACCGAGTAATCGGAGAGTTCCAGTACAAGTCTCGGGCGAGAACTTAGAAACCTCTACCAGGCGATAGAAGAAAAGTTGCCTCCTCGATTGCTTGCCCTTGGCAGGAAATTAGAAGGCGAGCCCGATACCTCGCTGGAAGCAAAAAGCGAAGGATGTGGCTCGGCGCGGCATCAATGAGGTGGTGATTTCACGTCGGCTTACAGTTATTTGAGAGGATCGCCGCTAGCGTCCACAATACGTTCAATCGTGTGATCGCAAGCCGAGCAGATAAACAGTTGTTGCTCGTAACGAAGACCGTAATCCGGATGCGGACTGCGTCTCGTTAAGGAGGCGCGCTCGCCGCAATATGGGCAGGCTGGTCTATCGATTGCGCCAAAGCCTGGCGACCGCGCAGTTGCCTGATTCGACATGCCCCTAAATCCCCATGTCTGCAATCGCGCGGGAATACGGCTTAAGGTAGGCAGCCGCACCCAAGCTGCTCAGCAAAGATGAGGCGCGAAGGATCGCAGCGAACATCGGCCAGTTGCCGGTATTGTTGCATCCGCAGTCGGACTCAGGAACGGCGGAATATTCAGGCCGCTGCCAAGCTTTCTCGCGAAGCTTCGAGCTCGGATATTTTGACTTTGGTTTGAGGAGCTAGACGCCGCTGGTATGCTGTCGTGCACGCCGAAGAACAAAAGTGCATGTGCCAATAGCGATGAACGCGGATGCCGAATTCTTCGCGGCAGTGATCGCAGCGCAAGGTTCGGGCTGGCCCCAAACTGCTTCGGGCAGATAATGTGAGAGAGCTATGAACGCCCATCGCGAACCCCCCAGCGAGCGCCCAATCACAGTCAACCTCAGAGCCGAGATGCGTCAATCCTGTGGCGACGTCAAACCTCGAAATGTTCGCGGGCGTTGCCAAAAAACCACAACATCTAGGCGCGCCGATCGCGGCGAACATAGCGAAGCTGCCAGAGCTTTTGCGGAAGCCGTAATCAGATCAGTGGAATTGATAGTTCAGCCCGACGCGAATGATGTTGTCGATGAAATGCGTGTGTGTGAAGGTTTGTCCGCCCGTGGCACCGGTAATTGGTGCGGGGGGGTCGCTGTCGTTCAGCGAACCGAGGTCCACGTAAAGATACTCTATTTTGTAGGTCCAGCCGGGAATTAACAGCTTGCCCTCCGTACCGGAGCCCACCGTCCAACCGGTAATTAACCTGAGAATGACCGATGGTATGGGTAACAGAGGCCGCATTTGTAGGACCCGCGAAAGACCCGCTCACCGTGCTCGTTCCATCAACCCCCACCCTGCCGTAGGCCAGTCCCCCGGTGAGATAGGTCATCACCGCCCCATCCCCAAACAGATAACCGATGCGGGCACGCGCGGTGCCGAACCAGTCGATTTTCGCCTCGTAATTCGTGACCGCCGTCGCTGTCACGGGGGGAATAGAGGAATTGAAGGAATTGGTAAGAGTAATGCTGTCTCTTTCGCCAGATGCTTGTATGTCGGCCTCAATCCCCGCGACCAAAATGGGGGAGAACTGCCAGTTGTAGCCGATTTGACCTCCACCGATGGCTCCAGCGGGTTCAGTTACCGCGGAGTTCGGGGGTATAGCGGACATCGCAATTTGAACGAGCCACGTCCGTTTATGACCCAAAGCGGACGTTGCCGAACCCCGACCTAACCACTTCCAACCTGCCGGGTTGACCCGCTACGATGCAGCGTTCTGAGCTTCAGGGGGGCAATGAGGCGACGCGACTTCATTACGCTCGTTGGCGGTGCAGCAGCGTCATGGCCGCTCGCCGTGCGCGGGCAGCAGCCCAGGATGCCGGTGATCGGCTTCGTTCACGCAGCATCACCGGCACAGTTTGGCGCTTTCGTCGATGCTTTTCGCCAAGGACTCAGGGAAACTGGCTACATTGAAGGCCAAAACGTTACCATCGAATTTCGCTGGGCTGAAAATCACAATGAGCGCGTTCCGGCACTTATAGCCGACCTCGTCCAACGTCATCCTAGCGTGCTTGTTGCCGCACCCACGGTGCCGGCGCTCGCCGCTAAGGCTGCAACGACAACCATCCCAATAGTTTTCGAAGGCGGCATCGATCCGGTCGCGGCCGGCCTCGTTGTTAGCCTCAATCGACCCGGAGGAAACATTACTGGCATCACCAATTTATCTATCGGGTTGATCGAGAAGCAGATCGAAATCATGCGCGAAGTCATTCCCAAAGCCAGAGCGTTTGGCGTGCTACTTAATCCGACGGCCCAAACATTTGCATCGTACGAGAGCGGCGTACAAGCGGCCGCCGCCACGCAAGGTCTGCAAGTTCTAATACTCAAAGCGGGGAGTACCGGAGAGATAGAGCTTGCTTTTGAGACCGCCGCCAAAGAACGAATGGGTGCAGTGATTGCCAGCTCTGATCCGGTGTTCCTCACTCAGCGAGATCAGATCGTGGCCCTGGCGACGCGTACCGCGATGCCCACCATTCATGCCTTCCGTGAGTATCCTTTGGTCGGGGGTCTAATGAGCTACGGCCCCCAGTTAACGGATGCCTTTCGACTAACCGGAATCTACGCTGGGCGTATTCTCAACGGGGAGAGGCCTGCCGATTTGCCGGTTCAACAGGCCGTCAAAGTCGAGTTGGTCGTCAATCTCAAGACCGCCAAAGCGCTCGGCGTAACCATTCCACTCGCGCTGCTAGGCCGCGCCGACGAGGTGATCGAATGAGGCGACGCGAGTTCAACCGACTGGCAGAGCAGCTGACTTACCTGTTGGCGTTCTCGAACGTAATCATATCGCTGCGGGTTACAGTAACCCATTTCGTGGTCACGGGTGGTCCGCCGCCCGCCATGTGCCAGGCAGCGTAGGCCTCGCGGAAGGCACTTTCTGAAAGCAAGCAATCCACCGGATAGATCACATAGTAGCCGCGCTGGGCGGCGGCCGCGCCGGTGCCAATACCGACGCCTTGGGCCGAAGTGCCGCAGACGATAACCGTCTTGATGCCGTGGCCTTTCAGTCGCTGGTCAAGATCGTCGCCCAGGAATTTGTCGGGTCCGCCCGGTTTCTGATCGACAACCTCGCCCTCACGCGGCGCGATGCCCTCATCAATGATTTTGCCGCCGCCGGGCAGCGTGTACGCAACGAGCATGCTGGCGGCGCGCGCTCGATCATGCTACGCCTTGACCGTCGGCACTGCAGCGACGCAGCGGGGACGCTGGCCGCAATTTTCGACCATGAAGTCGAGCAGCAAAAGTGCCGTGCTCTTGGGGTCGACCGTCATTGGCTTCAACGCAGGCGGCGGCGGCATCTGAATTGTCGACCATTCAGCGATAACATCGGTCGCACGCGCAGGGAGCGAACCGTAGGCCGACGCAGTAAGCGCCACAGACGCCGCGCCTACGCGCAACCATCTAGAAATTGCAGGCATGCGGTCCTCCTCTTCGCTGATCAATCAGACTACGGTCGACCCGATAGCGTAGCATCCTGCTTGAAGGATGTCCGCTGTTGGCACAAAGCGGACATCTTGTTCGCAGCCCGCAATGTCCGTTTTCGGGGGCAAAGCGGACATCGCGATTTCAATGCGTGATGTCTGCTTTTGACCCTAAGCAGACATTGAACCATCGATTTTTTTGTGCCGCACAACACAGATCATTCAGCCAGATGGATATGATAGAGTGGTGGTGTCTCATAGGGGGAGCTGAGAAGCGACGGCAGTTCATCACGCTGATTGGAGTGCCATGAGACGACGCGAATTCATCATCTTCCTCGGGGGCAGTGCGGCAATATGGCCGCTCGGTTCTCAGGCGCAGGAGCGCAATCGCCGTCCGAAGATAGGCGTCATCCGGAATTACGCCGAAACGGACCCCGTAGGGAAATCTAGATTCTCAGCAGTGGAGGATCAGCTCGGTAAACTCGGATGGGCAGACGCAAACAATGTCGAGATTGAGGTGCGCTGGGCCGCTGGCAAAACCGATCTAATGCTCGCCTTCGCATCCCAATTTGTCAGCCAGCCGGTCGATGTCATCATCGCCAATAGCACTCCCTTGGTTGCGGTCCTCAAACAGCTTACGAGTACGATCCCGATTGTGTTCGTTGGCGTTGCGGATCCAATCGGGCCGGGATTTGTGAAAAGCTTTGATCACCCCGGTGGAAACATTACCGGCTTCGCCAACATTGAAGAAACGATGGGAGGTAAGTGGGTTGAGCTGTTGAGGGAAATAGCGCCTTCGGTCAAGCGGGCTTCGATGTTGTTCAACCCGGAATCCGCGAACGCCGGCGCCAACGGCGGCCTATATCTAAAGTCGATCGAAACCGCCGCGCGCGACACCGGTACCGAGCTGATCGTAAGCGCGGTTCATGACCCCGCCGGCATCGATGAGGTTTTCGCTGCTATGGCGCAAGGATCGAATGGCGGGGTTCTAGTCATGCCGAATATTTTCATGGTTGCGCACCGAGAACGCATCGTGGCGCAGGCTGAGCGATACCGCGTCCCAACGATCTATCCACAGGCTGAATTCGTCATGGCCGGGGGTTTGTTGTCCTATGGGGTTGATGGCTTGGACCTGTTCCGGCGCGCCGCATCTTACACTGATCGTATCCTGAAAGGCGCTAACCCGGGTGATCTGCCCGTCCAACAGCCGATCAAATACGAGCTTGAGATCAACAAGAAGACAGCTACTACTCTTGGCTTGAGTGTGCCGAGCACGCTGCTTGTCGCCGCCGACGAGGTGATCGAATAGCCTGCCATTTTGCAACTTTCGGCAGTGCTTGGGAGTTTGACGATGCCGGCGAATGAAACAGGGGAAATGGAAGCGGCATGTCACTGCGGTACCGTGCGCTTCCGAGTGAAATTGAGTGACGGTTTCAACACCGCTCGCCGCTGCACCTGTTCGTATTGCCGGATGCGCGGCGCGGTGGCGGTGTCGGCCGACGTCGGCGGCGTCACGTTCGACGCCGGCGAAGAGGCGCTGACCGTTTACCGGTTCAATACCGGTGTGGCACAGCACTACTTCTGCTCGCGGTGCGGCATCTACACGCACCATCAGCGCCGCTCCAATCCGAACCAGTATGGAGTCAACGTCGCCTGCCTAAAGGGCGTTAGCCCGTTTGATTTTGCCGACGTGCCGGTGATCGATGGCGTCAACCATCCAACAGACCATGGCCGCGGCTATGAAATCGTCGGCCACCTACGCTTCATCCGCACCCAAGACCGTTTTGCTCCGGCCGGAGACTGACGAGGTGATCTCGCGGCTGATGTCCGCTTCTGGCACAAAGCGGACATCGCGATTTCAGGGCGTCACGGCCTGTTTCCGCTGCGGCGCTCAAGCCCATACGATGATGTGCTATTCTCTGGTCCTCGGTGTGAGGGCAGTCCATGAAACGGCGTGAGTTCATCGCGATTACAGGCGGTGCGGCAGCATGGCCGCTTACAGCGTGGGCGCAGCAGTCACGTGAAATGCGGCGGATCGCCGTTCTCATGGGGACCGCGACAACAGACCTCGGGAAATCCTATCTTGGAACGTTCCTCCAGCGTCTAGAACAACTGGGATGGGCCAACGGCCGCAACGCCCGCGTAGAAACACGCTGGTGGACTGGCACGGTGGACGAGATGCGGCCCGTTGTTGGGGAGCTGATCGCGTTCTCGCCAGACGTGGTCATGGCATTCAGCAATCCCGCAGTTGCATTGCTCAAGTCCATGGCGAGCACGACACCGGTCGTATTTGTTGGGGTTGGCGATCCAATTGGCGATGGGTTCGTCTCGAGCCTCGCTCATCCGGGCGGCAACATCACTGGTTTCGCCGGATTCGATGGCCCGATCGGGGGCAAGTGGCTTGAGGTGTTGAAAGAGACCGTACCTCAGATCACGCGGGTGATGATGATCATGAATCCCGAGACGCCCCTTCATCAGGCGTTCTGGCGTTCACCGGAGGCGGCCGCCCCGCGCTTCGGCGTCGAGGCCACGTCGGGCGGCGTCCACGATGCGGCCGAAATAGAGCGGGCGATAACGTCCTTCGCGACTAAGGAAAACGGCGGCATCATCGTCAACCCGCATGCCCTCACCTGGGCCAACGAGGGCTTGATCATCGCGCTGACTTTGCAGCATCGTGTCCCTTCGCATTTCGCAACAGCCGCGTCCGTGAAAGCCGGGGGACTCGTCTGCTACGGTTACGACTACGAAGACACAATGCGCAAAACGGCGGATTATGTCGATCGCATCCTCAAGGGGGAGAAACCGGCGGACCTGCCGGTGCAAGCGCCAACTAAATTCGAGCTGGTCGTCAATCTGAAGACCGCGAAGGCACTCCGCCTGACCATCCCGCCGTCTTTGCTCGCAGGCGCCGACGAGGTGATCGAATAAGAGTATTTTTGTTGCACCGCATGAATCCGCTTTTGGCACAAAGCGGACATTGCCACCGTGCTGAACGATGTCCGCTTTTAGGGGAATAGCGGACATCGCAAACATGGGCGGTTAGGGGAAATAGCGGACATCGCAAACATGGGCGGAGATGACGGGTATCAATAATCAATGCGGTAAGAAATTTTATGCGCCTGCATTGAGATATTTAGAAATGAACCGACTTGTCTGGACAAGTCATACTAATGAATTGAGTGATTGGAAGAATTCTTGCGCCTAAGTGGCCGACTTGAGTGGATTTGCGCTAATACGCAATGCTTCACCATCCGACTCTTAATCAGCGGGTCCAAGGTTCGAGTCCTTGTGCGCCCACCAGCCTTCGCTTGCTTCGCGAGCTCGGCAGGCCGTTCTTGTTGCCTTGATGAAATGAGCGGAGGCTGTTGCACTCATCGGTGAAGGGACTGGCCCGCCTGCTTCGGCGGGCAGGGGACCTAGCCGAACGAGCAGAACACGCAGCAGTCGCCGTCCTTGGGGCGCAGCCGCGCTCCGCATTTCCGGCAATCATAAAAAAATCGGCAGGCATCGATCGGCATGTCTTCGCGTTGCGCGAAGCCGCAATGCGGACACGTGATGACCGAATGAAGAATGACGTCATTCATCGACGGCGTACTCTGATTCAAGGCCGATTCAGAAGCGGCATGGTGTAAGTCCCTCCTCGAGTTTAAGGCTGCCGGTTCTACCGCGCGCCCCGAAGACCGCATCTCACAACTTCCCGGCGCGGCATCAAATTTCAGTCACTAGCTTCCGAGGCTGCGATTGCGGTGAACGCCTTAAACTGCGGGCCGCTCGGATGGGCACTGCGG
This sequence comes from Xanthobacteraceae bacterium, assembly GCA_036497645.1. Lineage (GTDB taxonomy): Bacteria > Pseudomonadota > Alphaproteobacteria > Rhizobiales > Xanthobacteraceae > BOG-931. The sequence continues at coordinate 11,571 of DASXJB010000014.1, read as the reverse complement.
GAACCCGTAACAGCGTATCTTTGTTAGGCAAAGGCATTAATCGGCCAAGGCCTTGTGCGCCGCAATCCAGGATCAACATCATGTCGTGGTCGGCTCCGATCAAACTACGACCGTTTGCCGCCGATGTGGCAATTTCGCGCGCCTGTATGCGCGTCGCCAGTCCGGCGGTTGAGCGCCCGCTGCGCGTCGTCACCTGGCTCGCGGACGAAAAAATTCTACTCGGCGCCGCGGGCGTGTTTTGGGCGGCAACGCGTTTTAGCCCATCGCAACCGCTGCGCCGCGAGGCCGATCAAATGCTGTGCAGCGTGTTGGTCGCGGGCGTAGTGCCTGATCTGTGCAAATATCTGGTCCGCCGCGAGCGGCCCAATCGGGCCCTGGCGCGGCACCATGATACGCGCGTGCCGCGGCTCGGCAATGCCTGGGATTCGTTTCCGTCCGGCCACGCCATGCACTTGAGCGCGATCGCGGCTTCGGCACAGCGGCTGGTGCCGCGGCGCTGGCGCCCAACCCTGTGGAGCGCCCTCGGCGCGCTTGCCGCCACCCGCGTCGTGCTGCTGGCGCACTATCCGAGCGACGTTGTTGCCGGCTGGGGCATCGGCGCCCTGATCAACAAGGCGGTGGGCGCCGCGTTCGGCGGGGCCGAGCGCTCACTTTCAAAAAACGTGGCTGCGGCAACGCCGCTGCAACCGTATTAGAGCATGATCCGGAAAAGTGGAAACCGGTTTTCCGAAAAGATCATGCTCCAACAACAAGCTAAAACGAAATGCCGATTCAACGTAAAGTCATTTGCTTAGGCGAACCTTTTCCCGGCTCCGTTGTTTAATTGCAGTGTCGAGAGAACCAGCACCCGCAATCATGACATTGTCACACGGCGCCCCGCGGCTGCCGGGCGTCGAAGTCATGAGCTACAATGTCGAGCTCAAGGACGAGAAGGGTTATGTCGGCGACCGCGCCAGCAAAGGCGCATTTCGCCATTTCATCGACCAATGGCGCAAGCCGCTGCGCCGCATCGGACAGGATCCATTCGGCAACGAGCAGTCCAACAAAATCGCCAAAAAGAAGCTCGATGATTTGCTTGCGAAGGGCGACGCTGAATCCGCCGGCATCGTGCAAGGAGCGATCGAATCGTTCGCGCAAGAACTTGCCGTTGTACTCCGGCGTTTTCTCAAGCTGAAGTCTTGGAAGAACGCCGAGCGCATCGTGTTCGGCGGCGGATTTTCCGGGAGCCGCGTCGGCGAGCTCGCGATCGGCCGCGCCTCGGTGCTGTTGAAGAACGAAAAGATCAAAACCGGGATTCGAATTATCCGCCACGATCCGGACGAGGCCGGGCTGATTGGCGCCGCGCACCTGGCGCCGACCTGGATGTTCAAGGCCCACGATGCGATTCTCGCCGTTGACATCGGCGGCACCAATATCCGCGCCGGCGTCGTGTGCTTGAACCTAAAGGATGCCGATGATCTGTCGAAAGCCGAAATCGGCCAGTTCGAACTGTGGCGGCATGGCGACGAAAAGCCGAGCCGCGACGAGGCCGTTCACAGTCTGATCGGCATGCTCAAACGGCTGACCAGGGCCGCCAGCAAAGACAAGCTTGAACTCGCGCCTTTCATCGGCATCGGCTGTCCGGGACGCATCGACGCCGACGGTTCGATCGAAGCCGGCGGACAGAATTTGCCGGGCAATTGGGAGAGCAGCGCATTCAATCTGCCTGCTGTGCTTCATGACGCGATCCCCGAAATCGGCGAACACGAGACCACGATCCTGATGCACAATGACGCCGTGGTGCAGGGCTTGAGCGAAGCGTCGTTCATGCGCGACGTCAATGTCTGGGCCGCATTCACGATCGGCACCGGGCTCGGCAATACGCTCTACAAAAATCGCGAGCGGTAAGCTGATTCTTGTGAATACTGTGAATTAGCCGCTGCCGACCGACGTCCGCTTTGCATCTCGTTTCGGACGCAACTCCCACAAGGCGCCATGCCCGCCAAGTGCCAATAGGCCAAATACCTCTAGGCGACGTCGACATAAAGACTGGATTGCCTCTTAGCGAAGTCCAGAGGCATCATAGCGCCGGTATGGGTACGCGCCGGGAAAACCATCGAAATTGGGTCGCCGCCATGGCGTTCGCTCTAACGACGCTGTGGCATGCGCCGGCGGCTTCCGATTGGACAGCAACGCTTCCGCTATTTGATGCATGCAGTCCGTCGAGTGCGCCCGAATTGCCGGCGCGCTGGCGCGCCGTCGCACTTATGATGCCGTTCCTGCAGGGACAAATCGACGTGGGAGAATTTGTCTATGACCGGCACGTGCCGACCCTGCGTGCAACAATCTACGGGCTCAAGTCTTAAACCCGACTGAATGACGACTGCATCGTGTGAGTGCCAAGGCGTTATTGAACATAGTGCCGCGCTCAGTCCGAATGGCGACAGTCAGCTTCTCTCTTGTCCGATCAAAGCCCAAGGCCAGCGCATCATGTGGAACTGGTATTCCACGGAGGGGCGGCCGTTGATGTTCACCGAAGCGATGCCGGAAGGCGGCGGTGTCATGCTTGTCGATTATCGTGACTGGTTGCCCGGCGAGACGGTTCGTCCCGGCGATTTGGAACCGCCGGCCGTGTGCACTGGGCGCGCGAGCGGACCAACCTTTTCCAACGTGAGCTGTTCGGATTGTCACACCACACCGTGGTAACGCGCGCTGACGAACGGCCAAAAGCAAACGCCGCCTCGCCGGGAGGGCAAGGCGGCTTTTTCTTTTAAGCTGCGTACCGTCCAGCGAAATCGTCCGCTCACCCCACCTCCTGTGAATGGATGCGACGCTCGCCGACCGAGATCGGCTCGAGCTTGCCGCGCTCGCGGCGCACCATCAGCTTGTTGAGTGCGGCAAGATAGGCCTTGGCCGAAGCGACCAGCGTGTCAGGATCGGCGCCCTTGGCGGTCACCGAACGGCCGTGCTCGGAGAGGCGAACCGAGACTTCAGCCTGCGCGTCGGTGCCTTCGGTCACCGCATGCACCTGATAAAGCTCCAGCACCGCATCATGCGGCACCATCGCCTTGATGCAATTGAATGTGGCGTCGACCGGGCCATTGCCTTCGCGTTCGTCGATCACCGACTTGCCATCAATGTCGAGCCGCATGGTGGCGCGCTGCGGACCACGGGTGCCGGCGATCACGGTCAGCGATATCAGCTTGATGTGATCCTGCGCGGTCGCGATCTCTTCGTCGACCAGCGCCTCGATATCCTCGTCGTAAACGTGCTTCTTGCGGTCGGCGAGTGCCTTGAAGCGCACGAAAGCATCCTCGAGCTGGTTGCCGGCAAGCCGATAGCCGAGCTCCTCCAGCTTGTGGACGAAGGCGTGGCGGCCGGAATGCTTGCCCATGACCAGCGAGGTCTGCTTCACGCCGACATCCTCGGGCATCATGATTTCGTAGGTCTGCGTGTGCTTGAGCATGCCGTCCTGGTGGATGCCGCTCTCATGTGCGAACGCATTCCTGCCGACGATCGCTTTGTTGTACTGCACCGGGAACGAAGTGACCGCGGAGACGAGCTTCGACGCCCGCGTTAACATGGTGGCGTCGATGCCGGTCCAATAGGGCAGCACGTCGTTGCGCACCCGCATCGCCATCACGACTTCCTCGAGCGCGGCATTGCCGGCGCGCTCGCCGATGCCGTTGACGGTGCACTCGATCTGCCGTGCGCCGGCGTGCACGCCGGCGAGCGAATTGGCCACCGCCATGCCGAGGTCGTTGTGGCAATGCACCGAAAAGCGCGCCGCGTCCGAATTCGGCACCCGTTCGCGCAGCCGTTTCATTAAGGAAAAATATTCCTCGGGCACCGTGTAGCCGACGGTGTCCGGGATATTGATGGTGGTGGCGCCGGCCTTGATCGCGGCTTCCACGCAACGGCACAGGAAATCGAATTCGGTGCGCGTGCCGTCTTCGCTCGACCATTCGACGTCATCGGTGAAATTTCGCGCGCGGGTGACCTGCGCGATCACCATTTCGTAGACTTCGTGCGGCTCCTTTTGGAGCTTGTATTTCATGTGCACCGGCGAGGTCGACAGGAAGGTGTGAATGCGCCGCCGCTCGGCGGGCTTGATCGCCTCGGCGCAGCAATCGATGTCCTTAAAACTGGCGCGGGCGAGTCCGCAAATCACCGCTTTCTTGGTGCGCTTGGCGATCTCGTTGACCGCGGCGAAATCGCCATCGGAGGCGATCGGAAATCCGGCCTCGATCACATCGACGCCCATCGTGTCGAGCAGTTCGGCGACTTCGAGCTTTTCCTCGTGCGTCATGGTGGCGCCGGGACATTGCTCGCCGTCGCGCAAGGTGGTGTCGAAGATGAAGACGCGGTTCTCTTCTCTTTTGGGCGCAGTCGCTTTGGCTGCCGCCTTGGCTGGCCTGGTGCTGCCGCTGTTCATGACGAGGTCCTTATCTCTGGCGCCGGTCCCGGATCCGTCATCGGGGCTCGGGGAGTTCCTGGGCGCGCTTGTATTCTTTCGGGTTCGGTGGCGGCGATCCCCTGAGTGCCCAGGCGCAATGGCCCAGCCGGCCCTCAGGGGGCAATAAGGAGCAGGAGCCCGCCGAGAATAAGGGCGGCGCCGGCGCAAGCCTTAGCCTCGCCGTTGATCGCGCGGAAATCGCAGCGGATCATCATCGCCATTGCCCTTATCGCGCCCACAAAAGTCGCGCTTTCAAACTGTCCCAAGGCTCGCGGATCGAGGTGAATTCCGCGTTAATCTCTTGGTGGACGCTACTATTTAGCGGAACATATGACTGCGGCGCAAGCCTTAGTGCGGAACTGCAGGGGTTCATCGCCCTAGCCGGGAATTTAGAGCGAACTACTTTGCGCGACCTTTTTCCGCAAAGGCGCGCAGTCTCGCTTGCGCGGTCTCGGTTGCGATGATCTCGTAAAAGTCTTCGACCGCTTGCGCGATGCCGCGCCGATAATCGCGATCAATCTGGCGCATGAAAGCGGCGCGCCCCGCGCGCATGGCGGCTTGCGGCTTTGCCGCCAACTCGCCGGCGAGCTTGAGCGCCTCGGTTTCGAGTTCCGCGTCCGGCACGACGCGATTGACGAGGCCCAGCGCCGCTGCCCGTTCGACTTCGAACGCACGTCCGGTGAAGAGCAGCTCGAAGGCGCGGTGGCGGCCGGTAATGCGCGGCAGGTGCACAAAATGGATGGCCGGCAGCACGCCAAGGTCGATCTCCGGATAACCGAAGGTGGCGCTTTCGGCGGCAAGAACGATGTCGCATGAGACAGCGAGTGTCATGCCGCCGCCGCGAGCGGCGCCATTGACCGCCGCGATCGAAGCCTTGCCGAGGTGATATTGCGCCTCGAACAGTCCGACATAGAGCTCATGCACGAGCATTCGGATCTCGTTCGGCGATCGTCCGGCGAGGGCGGCGATGTCCAAACCGGCGCAGAAACGCTTTGCCACCGCGCTCGCGATTACGACCGTTCGCACGGCGTCGTCCGCGGCCGCGCGCTTAAGCGCGGCGATGACGCCGCGCACCATCGCAAGGTCGAGCGCATTCACCGGCGCGCGCGCCAGCCTGATGCAGGCAATGCCGCCGGAGACGTCGTAACGAATGCGATCCTCGGTGCTTTCCGTCGTCATCGTCGGGACCGTTTTTCGCTGCGCACAATGTCACGGCTGCGATCTGATGGCGCAAGCGCCGTCATTAGTCGCGTTCGGCGCGCAACGCCCGTTCGGCCTTCTTCAACTCCTTGAGCGCTTCGCCGGCGATCTTCGGGAAATCGGGCTTGAGCGCTTCGATCGCCTCGATGATCGCGGCGGAGACGATCACCCAGGCGATATGCTTGTGGTCGCACGGTATGACGTACCAGGGCGCGTAATCCGTCGAGGTTTCGCGGATCATCTCCTCATAGGCCGCCATGTAATCGTCCCAGTACGCGCGCTCGGCGATGTCGCTGGCCGAGAACTTCCAGCGCTTGGATGGCATTTCCAGCCGCGCCAAAAAGCGCTTGCGCTGTTCCTTCCTGGAAATGCGCAAATGGAATTTCAGCACCAGCGTGCCGTTGCGGGTGAGATGCCGTTCGAAGGCGCAAATATCCTGGAAGCGATGCTTCCAGATGTTTTTTTTGGTCACGCTTGGCGGCAGCTTCTGCCGTTCGAGGAGGTCGGGGTGCACCCGCACTGCCAGCACTTCCTCGTAATGCGAGCGGTTGAGGATGCCGATGCGGCCGCGCTCCGGCAAATATTTGTCGATCCGCCAGAGAAAATTGTGGCCGAGCTCTTCGGCGCTCGGCACTTTGAAAGAATGCACCAGGCAGCCCTGCGGATTGATGCCCGCCATCACGTGCTTGATGACGCCGTCCTTGCCGGCGGCATCCATGCCCTGGAGCACGATCAGCACCGCCCAGCGGCCGTGGGCGTACAAACGCTCCTGCATGTCTTCGAGGCGCGCGACGCCGTCGGCGAGGATCGCGCGCACCTGCTCAATGTCGGTCGAGAGGCCAAAGCATTCCGCCGGATCGAAGTCGGCAAGCTTAAACTTTCCCGGCTTGTCGATCCGGCAATGCTTGACGATCTTGGCGAACTTCATCGCCAATAGATTCTCTTACTCATGCCAAGGGTTGACAAATAGACCGATCATTCCGGTTGTCCCCTTCAAATGCGCTGGCGCTGGGCCAAACTTGGCGGTCAGCTCGTCACGCGTCAACCCGGGCGTTAGCTCCTTCGGATCGAAATCGGTGGCAATAAGGACGAATGTATAATGGTGCGCGGTCGCATTGGGCGGAGTGCACGGCCCAGAATAGAATCCGACGCCTTGGGTACTCTTGCCGCCGACATATTTGTCGCCCGGCTTGCTCACTTCGCCTTCGGCAAAGCCGGTCACTGATGCGGGAATGCCGTAAGCGACCCAATGATTGACGCCGCCCGGGGCGCGGCCCTCAGGATCGATCATAAGGAAAGCGAAACTTTTGGTGCCGTCCGGCACGTTGCTCCAGGAGAATTGCGGCGAGACGTTCTCGCCGACGCAGTTCGGATTGCTTGGCGCATTGGCGGTGCTGTTGGCGACCTTCTTCGGCATGATTTTGCCGTCGGCAAAGGTCGAGGACTTAATCGAGAAAAGTTCCGCCGCGTCGGACGGCGCCGCGAAACTTAGTGCAATCGTCGTCGCGGCGATTGCGTAGATACCACTGCGAATCATGAATTTACTGCCGATGTTAATGTCGCCCATGGGCGCTTGTGATCGCGCTGGAGAACAACCCCGTCAAGCCACGATAAGTCCCATGCCGGTGCGCCGGTATCCGCTCAGAGATTTTTAATCAGGCCGGCGTCGATCAGCATGCGATTAAAATGGCTGGCTTCGGCACCGTTGCCGCAGCCGAAGAACAGTCCGTTACAGCGGATGAGAATGTTCTTCTGTTCGACAAATGACGGATCGAGCGGCAATCCTGCCGCTTCCTGCACCACCAGCGGCAGATAAGGCCCTTCCAGCGTATCGAGGGCAGACGACATGTCGACCGGCATGAAATTGATCGCATCGATGGCGTAATAGGTCGTGAAGTAACGCGGATCGTACGCCATGAGCCGCTGCGCGATTCCGCTATCGTCAAGTGTGGGATCGATCAGGGACGGGGGAAAGTCCGGCTGATGATCGCCGAACCGAACGATAAGAAAAGCATCGTTGGGGAAGTCCCGCTTCAGCCGCGCCTGAAAATCAGCGTAGTCCTTCACGCTCATCGCCTGACGGCGCAGATATTCATCGACCGGCGGCACATTGCCGAGATCCTGCCACTCCGTCATCAGATCGGGCCGATAGCGATGGTCCCACGGAAAATGATTTGCGGCGAGATAGACGAATAAAAACATCGGCCCGTGAGCGCGATGTTCGGCGATCATGTCCGCGGCGGCGTTGAAGAAGAAGCTATCCGGCTCCAAATCCCGGGCGCCGAGGTCGTGTTGATCGTAGAAGCGCTGCATGCCCGTCGTGGCCTGGAAATTCCGCGCGCTCATGAAGGCGCCGAGCGCCGGGTAAAGCGAGATAGTACGATAGCCGCAGCGTTGCAGCGCCGCCGGCAGGCCGCGGTTGACGCGGCCGGCGGCGATGCGCGTCACGAAATAGGCGAAGCGGCCGAACGAGCGCGCCGACAGCCCCGCGAGCACGTTGTACTCGGTGTACCAACTCGGCCCGCCGTTGCCTTCGACCAAGAAATTGCGTTGCTTGCCGTCGAACGACTTGAAATGCGCGCCATAGCCGCGCGGCACCTTGATGCCGGGGGCCATGCGGATGTCGAAGCTCGATTCGTCGTGGATGAGGATGATGTGCGGCGGCGGCGCCGTCGGCCGGCACTTGTCCGGGAACGGCTGCAAGCGTTCCGCGGCGACGGCATCGGACCGCATCAGCCCATGCGTCATCAGTTCGGCAATGGCGTCGACCCCGGACCGCGCGAACGAGGATACCAGATTGCCGCCGTAAAACGCCTCGAACGGCGCAAGCGGAAAATGCGTTTCGAGCGCGACAAGTCCGGCGACACAACCCATTGCCGAAAATGCCGCAATACGCCGGCGCATGCGGAACCGATCAAAGCGCCAGGCGCATATGAGGAGAGGCACCAGCACCGCGACGCTCAGCGCCACGATTGTTTTGAGACCCGGGAAAATCGTGAACAGAAAACTGACGGTGTCGGTATCGACGATCATCAGATCGACGAAATTCGCCGTCATCATCAGAACGCTGTATTTAAGCTGCGACAGCAGCACGAGCAGCGTCATCAGCACGAGCGAGACGAGGCCGGCAAACAGCGGTCGCCGCGTCAGTGCGATGGCGACGAAATTGAAGATTCCCCACGTCAGCAAAAATGCCGCCATCGCGGCACTACTGGACTCGGTCGCCACCATGACCGCCAATGCGAGGACGTGCGGGAGAGCGATCAAGGCCAGCCGGTGTGATCCGTGCCGGGCCGGCAAACCAGTAACGGTGTGGCGCAAGTGCGAAATGAGGGCACGCATGACCGCGCGCCCGTGCCCGGAATGACCTACTCCAAAGACAACTTCGCCCCGGCGCACGGCGCGCTGTCATAAAACTGTAATTATTCCGTCATTTCAAGGATTTTGATGCACTTAGAAGGATTTTGATGCACCTAGATTGAGTTTCGTACATTTCAGCGCGATCGGTCGCGCGAGCGATCGACCAGCGCGCGGTTTGCGAGCCCGTGTTGCTCAAGATGCCGTGGATCAGTTTCTGCTCTTGTCCACTAGCGCGCGGTCCTTGATCCACGGCATCATCTCGCGGAGCTTGGCGCCGACCTGCTCGATCGGGTGGGCGGAGCACTTGGCGCGCATCGCCTTGAACGAGGTCTGATTGACCTTGTTCTCCAGCATCCATTCCTTGACGAATTTTCCCGATTGGATGTCGCCGAGAATGCGTTTCATCTCGGCGCGCGTCTTGTCGTCGACCACGCGAGGGCCGGAGACATATTCGCCGTACTCGGCGGTATTCGACACCGAGTAGTTCATGGTGGCGATGCCGCCCTCATAGATGAGGTCGACGATCAGCTTCACCTCGTGCACGCATTCGAAATACGCCATTTCCGGCGCATAGCCGGCTTCCACCAGGGTCTCGTAGCCGGCCTTCATCAGCTCGACCAGACCGCCGCACAGCACCGACTGCTCGCCGAACAGATCGGTCTCGCATTCTTCGCGGAAGCTCGTCTCGATGATGCCGGCGCGGCCGCCGCCGATCGCGGCGCCATAAGACAGGCACAGATCGTGGGCATTGCCGGAGATGTCGCGGTGAATAGCGAGCAGGCACGGCACGCCGGCGCCGCGCTGATATTCCGAACGAACGGTATGGCCCGGGCCCTTGGGTGCGATCATCATCACGTCGAGGTCGCTGCGCGGCTCGATCAGGTTGAAATGGATATTGAGCCCGTGGGCGAACATCAGCGCCGCGCCCTGCTTCATGTTGCCGTGCAGGTGATTGGTATAGATGTCGGCCTGCAATTCGTCGGGCGTGAGCATCATCGTGACGTCGGCCCATTTCGCGGCTTCCGCGACGTCCATGACCGGAAGCTTCTCGCCTTGCGCCTTCTTGACCCCTTGCGAGGTCTTGCGCAGTGCCACGGTGACGTCCTTGACGCCGGAATCGCGTAAGTTGAGCGCGTGCGCATGGCCCTGGCTGCCGTAGCCGATGATGGCGACCTTCTTGCCTTTGATCAGGTTCAGGTCGGCGTCGCGATCGTAATAAACACGCATTTTTTCCTCACCTTGCTGCGGCCAAGATATGAGCCAAGACAAATGGACGAATGGGCCGGCGCTATCCGCTGCAGCTTCTAATTTCTGCTCGCCGCCGCGACAAGCCCGCTGTGGCGGGCCTCGCGCCGCGCCGGCGTAACGGCTTTTTTCGCCTCGCTGTCGAACTGGTCGCGGGCGCGGGCGATCTTGGCCTGGTTGCGCAAGGCCCAATCGCCGAGCGCGGAGACCGGCTGCAATAAATCGCGTCCGAGGGCGGTCAAGGCATATTCGACCCGCGGCGGAACGGTGGGGAAGACCGTGCGGGTGATCAAACCGTCGCGCTCGAGGCCGCGCAGCGTGAGCGTCAGCATGCGTTGCGAAATGCCGCCGATCGAACGGCGCAATTCGTTAAAGCGCAAAGGCCCGCTGCCGAGCCGTGTCACCGCCAGGACCGACCACTTGTCGCCGACGCGCGCGAGCACATCGCTCACTGCGCGGCAATCGGCAGGCAAATGCTTGTGTCTAGGTTTCATCGATGTGCCTTCTTGGCGGGTGCCGTTGGGGTCACCTATCTAGCCCTAGTTACGCATTGTCACCAGGGGATTTCAACCATGCTCAGTAACGCTCATTTGCCGCGTATCGCCGTGATCGTCGGCAGCAATCGCCGCGATTCCATCAACCGCAAACTGGCCCGGGCGCTTATCCGCCTTGGCGCCGGCAAGTTCGACGCGAGCTTTGCTCGCATCGACGATTTGCCGATGTACAACCAGGACAATGAAGGCAATCTGCCGCCCGAGGTGGTGCGTTTTAAGAACGAACTGGCGCGCGCCGACGGCGTGCTGATCGTCACCCCGGAACATGACCGCTCCATCCCCGCCGCGCTCAAGAACGCGATCGATTGGGGCGCGCGGCCCTGGGGTAAGAACTCCTGGACCGGCAAGCCTGCTTTCATCACCGGCACGTCGCCCGGCGCGATCGGCAGCGCCTTGGCGCAGCAGCATCTGCGTTCGGTGATGACCGGCCTCGGCATGATTCTGCTCGGCGGCGAAGCCTACGTCACCTTCAAGCCGAATCTGATCGACGAGCATGGAAATATCGCCGACGAGAGCACCAATAAATTCTTGGCGGATTTCGTCGATCGCTTTGCGCATCTGGTGACGCGATTGGCACCAGTGGCGCAGGCCTCGGCGGCGTAGATTTGCTGAGAGTTGGTCCGTCACCCTGAGGTCCGAGCGAAGCGAGCCTCGAAGGGCGACGGCCCAAGCGGTGCAGCATCCTTCGAGGCCCGCGCATCGCAGCCAAGTGTACGCAGGCTGCGCCTGCTATGGCGCGGGCACCTCAGGATGACGCTACCGCGTGGTCCTCACATC
>DASXJB010000013.1:0-1893 GCA_036497645.1 Xanthobacteraceae bacterium | reverse complement strand
GCCTGCTCGATGTTGCGCAGCGAGCCCGATGCCACCCCGAGCGACTGTGCGGCATTGCCGATGTCGGTCATGTGGTCGGAATATTCTTTGAGGCTTTTCAGCTGGGCGGCGATGGCGAAACCGATGCCGGCGATGGCGATGCCGGCGGCGCCAAAGCCGCGGGTGAAAAAATCGAATGCCTTGCTGACTCCGGTTGTCGCCTCGGCAAGGTCTTTCAGCTTGCGATAAGTCTCGTCGCTCTTTCTCTGAAACTGCTCGAGTTGAGCGTGCGAGCTCGGCCCGAAAGCTTGCTGGATCTGGCCGTGAATCGCCGACAGCTGCGCCGATGCGTTATCGGTCAGCGAGACAACGAGTCGCAGTTCTTCGGTGTCGGCCATTTAATCCTCGTCGGGCCGCCGCTGCGCCGCCTGGCGCTGGCGAATGAGCTCGGCGGTGTAGTGCCGATGCGTCTGCAGGACGCTCAGCGTCATGTTGAGAAAATGCTCAGGCGGTTGGTGATAGTGCTCGGCCAGGCGGTAGCAGTCGAGAATGACCTCGTCGCCTAAACGAACGCCCTCAGATCGGGCAAAAAAAAGGGCTTGAGGATCCAAGCACAGTTATTCCAATCGCGCGGATCGAGCGCCGTCAATTTCACCGGCTGCACGCGCGATAGTGCTCCCATCATCGCCGTCATTTTGCGTTCCTCGATGATCGGCTCGTTTTCCCAATTGAGCCGGATCGGATTGCCGACGCGGTTGATGTCGGCCGCCGTCGGCTCGTGAAACGTCAGCGATTTTATTTCGTCGCCTTTGTCGTTCTGGATCGGCTTGTAAAGCAGCGGCACCGTGATCGGCCAGGGATTAGCCGACGCCGCAATCACCGCCCGCAGCTTGTCGATCTCGGTGAGCTCCGGTTCGGGCGGTTCCTGATGAAACTCTTTTTGCGATGACAGCGGCGCCTGGGGCGGCACCGCCGGCGGCACCGGCTCGGGCGCCGGTGCCTCGACGAAACCCTCACGCAATGGCTTGACGTTCACGGCTCACCTCACGCGATCGAGATTTCCTGGCAGGCCAGGCCTTCCCAGCGCACGCGCAGCTGGCCGTCGCGGGTATTTTCCTCGAAGCCGCCTTTGCACGTGCCGCCGGTGAGCGTGTATTGCATGCCGTTGGCGAGCTGGGCAATCACCGTGACATCGGTTTGCGCGATCAGATCATCGAGCAGCAGGCCGGGGATTGCCGACAAATCGCCCTCGATGAACGGCACGCGCGGCAGCTCTTGATAGCCGTGCACGCCGTCCTGGCCGGCGATCATGGTGCGCTCGACCGGGCTAGGACTAACGGTGAAATTTCCGCGCAAGGATAGTTGAGTTCCGTCGACGGTCAGGAATGCTATTCCTGCGAAACGCTGAGCCATATTGGTCTCCTATAGTTTGCGTGAGGATTGCGATCAGCTGGCGCAGCTTATTGAGGCGGCGCGCCGCTCGCTGCGTTGAAGGGCGGCGGTGCCTGGCCGATGACGGCGAGGTCGATGCCGCGGTCGTATTGCAGCCGAAACTGCGCCAGCACTGCGAACACGCGCAGCTGGTTGATCAGATCGGGCGGATAGAGCACGTTGACCCGATTCGGGTCATTGGGGTCACGTTCCACGATTAGGTTGGCCTTGAATTCGCGCAAGTTTTCAACCAGGCCGTTCCACATATCCATCTGATATTCGTTGACGAGCTCGGCCTTGATGATGCCGGGCGTCACGATGGCCTGGCCGGGTCCGAACTTGGTGCCGTCGTCGGCCAGTTTCGAACGCGGATATTTCGTCGTGATGGCATGGCGCTGATTGCGCAGCAGCTTGGCCAGCGTCGCCAGCGTCGTCACCAGCTCATAGGCGTCATCGGATTGGCCGTAGAGGTTGAGCTGATAC
>DASXJB010000012.1:0-18743 GCA_036497645.1 Xanthobacteraceae bacterium | reverse complement strand
CATCGCCATCGCCGGCATCGGTTTCGCCATCGCCGCCCAGCTGAAAAGCCTCAAAGAATATTCCGACCACATGACCGACATCGGCAATGCCGCACAGTCGCTCGGGGTGGCATCGGGCTCGCTGCGCAACATCGAGCAGGCATTTGAGCGCGTCGGCAAAACCGCCGGCGACGCGCGGACTGTCATTGGAGACATTCAAAAATTGCAGGCGGACCTGGCGCGACCCGGCAGCGAGATTCGCTTCCAATTGTTCCAGCACGCGCACAGCGACGAAGCAATCCGCAATACGGAGCTCTATCTCGACCGGCTGGACCGCGCAAAAACCATTGAGGAAAAAATCGAGGTCATTCGCCAGGGCGGCGAAGGCGTTTATCGCGCCAATTTGCAATACGGCGAGCAAATCGCACGGCAGCGCGAAAAAGAATGGCTGCAGATTCAGCACCAAAGCGAGGCCATCATCGCTTTGCAGGAAAAAATCAGGCCAATGTCGCCGGAGGAAAGAGCCGCGTTCGAAGCCAGGCGAAAACACGCTCAAGACTTCGAAAAACAAAGTGAGGCTCTCGCGCAGACCTGGGAGCACATTACCGATCTGTGGAAGGATTCGGCGATCGTCGGGCTGCTGGCAACCGTGAAATCGATCGCTGAGTACGGAAAGATATATGCCGACGCTATGGACAAGGCGCAAAACGCTGCCGAGAAAACCAACAAAGAAATTCCGTCGCCGGAAAACTTTTGGGATCGGATCAATCCGCTCGATCCGGTCAACAGGGCGCGCTCGCGGCGTTATTTCGAACTGCAAAACGACCCGGCCGCGCCAGCGCATCCGCTCGACATCGATCCGAAAGTGTTGGAGCAATATCGCAGTCCGATGGGCGGGGGCGTCGGGCCGTCGCTCGGAGGCGCGGCACCGCAATTTTTCGCCGGCGGCGGCGGTGACGGCGGTGACGGTAAAAAACCGTTTTGGGAATACTGGCGACCTTCAACAAACATCGAGGACAATCGCCGCGGTCAGTTCAGCGGCGGCCAGGACTCGCCTGGCGGGCAGCTCGCGGAGACGAATCGTCAGCTGAAAATGCTGAACGACAATCTTTTTGAAATGCTGCACCCGGCCGGCGCCGTCGGCGGCGCGCCTGGCGGATTTGGCGGCGGCTTCGGAGCGCTCGGCGGTGGCGGCGGCATGCCCGGCGCACCAGGCGGCGGAGGGCTCGGCGGTGCCGGCCAGATCAGCGTCCCGCCCTACGGATCCCACGTTGGCCCAGGCACCGGCGCGGGTGCCGGCGAAACCTCGCCCCACGGCACGCTCGGCGGCGACGCCTTCGACCCGTTCACCCGCGGCGCTGGTGGCGGCGGCGGCGCTGCGCCAGGCGGCAAAGGCGGCAACGCATGGATCGCGCAGCAGCGCGCCGGCTTTGCCAAAGAGCTGCAGGATCCAAACGTGCGCACGCAAGTCGCGGCCATGTTGCATTCTGAGGATCCCACGGCCGGCCCGGCCGCGGTCGAAAGTCTGATGAACCGCGCGGCGTTTGCTCACAAAACCCTTTCGCAAATGCTGCACAGCGGTTTTTATGGCCCGATCAATCGCGGCGAGCTCGGCGGCCACATTGCGGCGTTGCGAAGAAATCCAAAACTTAATGCGCAGATGAATCGATACATCGACCAGGCGCTCGCCGGTTCTGATGTCATCAAAGGCCACACCGACCAGGGCGGCCCCGGCGATCCCAACTTTGCGTGGGAACGGGCACACGGCGGCGTCATGATGGGGCATGAGGTTTACGGGGATTGGTTGCGCGGCCGCGGCACGACAGCGTGGCGGGAGGCGTTCGAGCGCGGCGCCGCCGGCGGTGCCGCAGCGGATCGCACCGCGATGGATTCGCATGCGGTGCAGACGCACAAAGTCGAAGCCACCGGGAAGCTCACGGCGAATATCAATGCGCCGAAAGGCACCGACGTCACGCTCGAGGGCGGCGGCGCGTTCTCAAAAATCGAATTGAACCGACAAACGCAGATGCAGCCCGCGCGTACCGGGCCTGTTGCGTCTGACTATTCGACGCCGTGATGTCAACGATCGTCGACATTCCGAATACGCGCTGGCGCGACGAGCTCCTGCCGGCGACGTTTGCCGGCCAGGGGTTTCACGTCGACTCCTCGAGCCGCGAAAACGGCCAGCGTGTTGTCGTGCACGAGTTTCCGAAAAAGGATCTGCCCTATGCCGAGCTGATGGGCCGGCGAGCCATCGAGTTCACGGTGCGCGGCTATTGCATCGCCTATCCGTTCGATAGCGGCAATCCGCTCTACATGCGGGATTATAGAATCAGCCGCGACAACCTTTTGAACGCGCTCGAGACCGGCCAGGCGGCCACGTTGCAGCTGCCGACGCTGGCGCCGATGATTGTGGTTTGTCCCCGCTTTCGTTTGACCGAGGAAGCGCGCTTCGGCGGCTTCTGCACGTTTGACATGACGTTTGTTGAGCTCGGCGTGCAGTCGCAGAAAAATACGCCCGACACGCAAAGCGCCCTGTCTGCGCAATCGCAGTCGATGCGCGCGCGCGCCGTGACGGTGATCTCCCAGGGCACCAACACGACGCCTGGCGGCGTGCGGCTCGGCCAATAAGGTTTCACAATGGATAAGCCGGACGTGCGCGAGGCGACGGGCATCATCGGGCGCCTGGCCAAGAATCTAGCGAGCGTGATCCCGCAGGCCGGTCAAGCGGGTTCGAGCGCGCGCACAGCGATCGGCGATCTCGTGGCCAATGCCGCGGTGCTGTTGAGCACTGACGCGATCGGGCCGCCGCTCGATCAATGCTTTGACCTCTGCCGCCAGGCCGGCGCCACGGTGTACCAGCTCGAGGAAGTGCGGCGCGAGACCGGCGCCGAAACGCCGTACACGCTCGGCGGCACGCTGATAAAAAATTCGGCGATGACGCTGTGCCTGGCGCAGGAGTGCGCGATTATCGCCGCGATGAATTTTGTGTCGCGCTATGACGTCGACCAGATCAAGCTGGCGTTGCTCGAGCCGTTCAATCTGCTCGAGGAAATCGCCGCCGACACGATGGATCAGGCGACGTTTTGGGAGCTGGTGCAGCTGCAGGCGGCGACGGTCAATCATCTGGTCACGACGGCGCGGCCGCTGCCGTGGATGGTCAACTATCAATTCGCCGCGCCGCTGCCGTCGCTGGTGATTGCATATCGGCTTTACGCCGACGCCGGCCGTGCCGATCAGATTGTCGGCGAGAATAGAATCGTGCATCCGGCATTCTGTCCGCCGCTCGGCCGGGCACTGTCGTTCTGATGCCAGCCGCCTACCCATCTAGCGAGATCTGCACGCTGATCGTCAACGGCCAGCGGTTCACTGACTGGGAGACCGTCTGGATCGAGCACCGCTGGCACGATGCCTACGCTTTCTTTCGCTTTACCGCGGCCGAACGCGATCCGATGCCGAAATACTGGACCAGGCTGCAATTCAAGCCGGGCGATACGTGCACGATCGAGCTCGGCGGCCAGCCCGCACTCACCGGGATGATCAGCGACCGCGAGACGTCTTATGACGCCAACAATCATTCCGTGCAGCTGGTCGGCAAGAGCAATACGTTTTGGGGCTACAAGTCGAGCGTCGATACCAAGACCGGCAATTTCGACGGCAAGACTTTCGAGCAAGTCGCGCGCGAGGTGCTTTCCAAATATTCCGGTAGCGTGAAAACGATCGGCACGCTCAATCCGCTGCCGTTTCAAAGGCTGCAGAACGAGAAAGGCGAACTCACTTGGGCGTTTCTTGAGCGGATCGCGCGGCCGCGCGGCATCGTGCTCGGTGCCGACGCGATAGGCAATTTTTTGCTGATCGGCAAACACACGTTTCCGGTCTCAAGTCAGCTGATTGAGGGCTTCAACATCAAGAGCTGCAAATGTCTGATCAGCCACAACTACACTTTTCAGGAATATAACGTCGTCTCGCAAACCGCCGGCAACGATGACAGTCATGGATCAACGACCAACGAGATCAATTGCAAGGTGCCCGGCACCGCGCCCCTTTTTTGCAATCTGACCACGCCAGCAGAGCAACCGTGCTCGAAACCCGAGACCTGCGATCGTGCGCAAAATGAGTACAAGTGGAACG
Organism: Xanthobacteraceae bacterium; assembly: GCA_036497645.1. Taxonomy (GTDB): domain Bacteria; phylum Pseudomonadota; class Alphaproteobacteria; order Rhizobiales; family Xanthobacteraceae; genus BOG-931. The sequence goes on along the minus strand of DASXJB010000012.1, from coordinate 14,633 downwards.
AGGGCACGATCATCACCGCGGTGGTCACAGTGTACGGCTGGCTGCGCGGCGGCAAAGATTTGTGGAAGGCCGGCGACATGGTGCACATCAAATCGCCGATGGCGATGCTCGACATGGACCTGAAAATCCGCACCGTGACATTCGAGCAGAACGATCGCACCGGCACGCAAACGACGCTCGAGCTTGTCGCGCCGTGGCTGCTCAATGATGGCGGCGAATTCAACCCCGGCAATCCTAGCGCGCCGCAAGCGCCGGGAACGGCCGCCATAGGGTAAAAAGGAGATTCCCGCATGCACCGCGCAACACCGGCAAACTCGTCGTTCCGCGCTTATACCGGCGGCGGCACGCGCTCGGCCGTCGACACGATCGACGACTCCAAGCTGATGCAGGAAATGAGCGGCAATTTCATGCACAACGAAACGCGCCAGGCTATCGAGAGCCCGCAAAATTACGGCTTCACCTCGGTCGTGGCGCCGGCGACCAAGGGCGGCGATGGCTCGATGATCGACAGCGCCGAAGCGGTGATCTCGTTCATGGGATCCAATCGCAGTTTCCCGGTCGCAAGCGTGATGGACGACCGCCGGCATCGCTTGCGCAACATGAAACCCGGCGACGTCGCCATGTTCCGCCAGGCGATCGACAAGCTGCAATTTCAACTGACACAGCTCGGCGCGTTTCTGACCGGGCCGCGCGACAAGACCGTGCGCATGCAGCTGCTCGATCAGGACTCGCAACAGAGCTCGAGTTCGGGCGGCTCGAGTTCGAAGGGCCAAGACCCGATCTATCAGGACGCGCAGAGCTCCTATCGTTACGTGCATTGCACCAAAGACGAGACCGCCTGCAGCGGCAAATCGGTCAAGGATTATTTGGACGACATGCAATGCTATCGCGAGACGACCAACGGCAATGTTTACCTCGGCGCCGATCACACGAAGAACCAGAAAATTGTCGTGACGATTTTCGGGCCGGCTAAAAACACGCTGGCGCAAGTATGACGCGGCCGTCGCCGGTCCCCGACATCAGGCTGCGCGAATCGTTCACGCCGCCGTTTTATTCTGTCGGCATCGATTGGGTGCTGCGCGACGACGGCACGCTCGACGACACGCAAGCATTGGCCGCCGGCGTGATCGTGGCGCTCGGCACGAACAGCCTAGCCGATCTGTCTGATCAATTGCCGGATCCCGATTCAACCGATCGCTGCGGTTGGTGGGGCGATCTCGATGCCGACACGATATGGAACGCCTGGCCGATCGGCTGCAAACTTTGGCTGATGCGCCGCTCGGCGATTGTGCCGGTGCAAGCGCGCTACGGCGCGACCGTCGCGCACGTGCAAAATTATATTCACATGGCGCTGCAGCCGTTCATCGATCTCGGCATTGCCTCGCGCATCGATGTCGACGCGGTGCGCACTGACAGGCAGCGCGTCGATGCAACGATTCGAATCTTCAAAGGCCCGCGCCCGACCATACAGCTCGTCTATTCGATCCTTTGGGACGAGTTGCAATATGCCAGCTCACAGAGCACCTAAAAATGCTGTCACCTTGGGGCGCCAGGATTTGGCTCATACTGTGCGCAGGCATCATCGCGGCAATGTGGTTGCGCTGGATACCGGGATGGAAATGATTTGTTTGTTTGATTCATTTATGAGGTAACAGCCTTGCCGTGGTCAACGCCCGCCCTAAGTGAAGTTCGCGCGCTGGTGCGCGATGCCGTGCGCGGCTCGCTGCCGGGATCCGAAGCCGCGGTGCCGAACAGCGTGCTGCGCGTCTTATCGGACACGCAAGGCGCGCTCTGTCATCTGACGCTGCAATATGTCGACTGGCTGGCACTGCAGCTGTTGCCGGACACCGCGGAAACGATATGGCTCGATCGGCACGGCAATATCTGGCTCGTCAATGCCGACGGCACGGTCGGCCGCAAGCAGGCAACGCTGGCCAGCGGCACGGTCGAGGCGACCGGCGTGCAGGGCACCGTGGTGCCGGCGTTCTCGGAATTAGGCCTGGGGCCAGGCGGTGCGACCTATGAGACAACCGAGCAGGCCGAGATCGGCAACGGCCCGACCTCGTTGCCGGTTCGCGCCGTGACGCCGGGCACGATCGGCAATCTCGATCCCGACATCGCCACGATGTCATTCACGTCGGCGATTCCCGGCGTCGACCAGGCCGTCACCGTGATCACGATGGACGGCGGCACCGACATCGAGACCGACGACGAACTGCGCGCCCGCGTTCTTAATCGGATTCGTCGGCCGCCGATGGGCGGCGCCGCCCAGGATTTTGTGCAATGGGCGCTCGCCGTGCCTGGCGTGACGCGCGCCTGGTGCTCGCCGCTCGAAATGGGAATCGGCACCGTCTCGGTCAGATTCATGATGGACGATCTCAGAGTTGACAACGACGGTTTTCCGCTGCCGGCGGACTGCACGACGGTCGCCAATTACATCGACACGGTGCGGCCGGTCGCGGTCAAAGATTTTTTCGTCGTGGCGCCAATTCAACAGCCGATCGATTTCAACATCGCCAATCTGGTGCCGGATACGCCGTCGATCCGCGCCGGCATTCAGACCTCGATCGAGAACATGCTTTTTGTCTATGCGGCGCCAGGCCAGACAATTTTTGCCGCCTGGAAATCCGCGGCAATCATGGCGGCGCCGGGCGTCGTTTCATTTGATCTGCTCAACGACGAGGACGATTTGATGCCGGACGCCGGCCACATGGCCGTGCTCAACGATATTTATTTCACGACGTCGGTGACAACGTCCGCGGTGAAAAGGTTGCCGCCACCAACGCGAGGTTAAATCGTGGCGGATCCCTTTCTCGTGCCGTTGCCGGCCGACGTGCACGTGCGGCGCAGCGGCGATGATTATGCGCAAGCGCTGCTTAATCTGTTGCCGCAGGGCCAGGCCTGGCCGCGCCACGCCGCGAGCGTGCTGGTGCAAGCCTGCAACGGGCTGTCGGACTATTGGGGTTTTGTCGATGGTCGCGCCGCTGATCTATTAGAGACCGAAAGCGATCCGCGCATAACGCTCGAGCTCTTATCGGACTGGGAACGAGCCTGGGGCCTGCCGGATCCTTGTTTCCCCGACACCACAACGATCGCTCAGCGGCGGGCGATGTTGATCTTAAAAATGACCATGCTCGGTGGACAAAGCCGGGCCTGGTTTGAATGGGTGGCGAATTGGCTCGGCTACAGCATCACGATTTCCGAATATGCGCCGTTCATGGCCGGCATCAGCCAAGTCGGCGACACGCGCAGCCTCGACGATAGCGGCCAGCCGTTCGGGAATTATCGCTGGTACATCGGCCCGCCGGAAATGCGGTTCTATTGGACGATCCACATGGGCCAAGTTGCGCTCGTGTGGTTTCGCGCTTCGCAAGGCCAGGCCGGCGTCGATCATCACCTGCACATCGGCATTCCAGAAGATCTCGAATGTTTGTTCAATCGTTGGCAGCCGGCGCAGACTCAAGTGATCTTTGATTTTTCAGGATCAACCTCGGGCAACGATCCGATGGCGGGCACGCCCTAAAACGCGAGCAGCAAAATGAAATATGAGCAACCTTACGGCATAACCGATCCAAATGCGCCGTACATCAACGGCAATCCGGCCGCCGGCATTCAGGGCTCGATTCCGCCGGCAGCGGCGTTTGAATTTCCGATGCGCGAGCTGGTGGCGCTGATCGCCGCCGGCGGGCAAACGCCGAGCGATTCCGATCTGCAGCAATTGCTGCGTTCGGTTCGCGGCCAGCTGATCAACTATTGCGTCGATCAGGGCACGCTGGCCAACAATTACACCGCGGCATTCAATCCGCCGCTGATCGCCTACACCAACGGCATGCCGTTTCGCTTGCGGGTCGCCAACACCAACACCGGCATCAGCTCGTTTGACGCCGGGCCGGGCCGGCATCCGGTCAAGCGCTACGGCGGCGCCGATCCTGCGGCCGGCGACATTCCAGCCGGCAGCATCGCCGAGCTCGTTTGGAATACCGACCATTTCGAACTGATGAATTTTGCCGGCGTAAGCACTGGCGGAGGTGGACCGCCGCCGGTCGTCGTGCCCGGCCTGGTCAACGTGCAAGTATTTATGATCAGCGCGACTTACACGCCGACGACCGGAGCACAAAAAGCATTGGTGTTTGTCACTGGCGGCGGCGCTGGTGGCGCGGTGAACTGTGCGCCATCGCCGGGTGGTGGTGCTGGCGCGACTGCTATCGCTCTCGTTCCGCTCAGCGGCGTGCCGTCAGTAGTTGTGACGATAGGCGCCGGTGGTGCGCCGCAACCGTCAAACAATACTCTCAACGGCAATCCCGGCAGTCCGTCGTCGTTCGGCACTTATGGAATAGCGGGCGGCGGACTTGGCGGAACGATCACGCAAGTTCAAGGTGGTAGAGGCGGCACCGCTTCGGCTGGACTCTTGCTCATTGCTGGTGGCGATGGTTTCTCGGTCGGGGCTATATCCGGCGCGGGTGGTGCATCGTTTTGGGGCGGTGGTAGTGCCGGCATGATCAACGGTGTTCAGCCGCCTAACGCGCAAGCCTTCGGTGCGGGCGGCGCTGGTACTCATCCCGCCGGGACCGGCTTGCCGTCAGCAGCAGGCAGATCTGGCGTGTGCTTGGTTCTAGAATTCTAACGGAGGTCACATGGCGCGCATTGCACTGATTAAGGACGGCACGGTCGTCAGCGTCATCGAGGCCGAGAGCGCCGACAAGGCGCGCGAGATTGGCCTCGGCGAGGGCTACGACGACGTTATCGAAAACGATTACGCCGCGCCCGGTTATCTGTACGACGGCAACGTCTTTGCGCCGGTGCCGTCATCGCGCGCTGAGTTGCTTGCCCATGCGTGGGCGCGGCTGAACGATAACCCGTTCGTCATGATCGATGTGCCGGGCGTCGGCCCAGTTGAGGTCGATGAAACGTGGGTTTCAGCACTAACGATCTTGGAACAAAGGGCGCGATCGGATTCAAAGTTGCGTGTGGCGTGGCCGCAGTTCACCACCAAAAATTATTCCGATCTCAATGCGAGCCAGATCATCGCGCTTGCCGCCGCCATTAGCCGTCATCACGTCGCGCGGCTGCAAGCCTACAAGGCAACGATCGACGGCATCCAAGCCGGCACGATCACTAATCAGGCCGCCGTTGATGACGAATTCCCCGACAAGGTAACGCGCGGCTGGCCACCGCGATTCAACGACGACGTTTACAAAGTCTCGTCATGACATCGTGCACGGCAGTCGTCGATCTTGAAACGGCGTCCGACGAGGATTTTGCCTGGGCGTTCCAATGGAATGTCGGCGGCGTGAATTTCGATTTCACCGGCTACAATCTGATGCTGATGGTGCGCAAAAACGTCACCGATGCCGAGGTGTTTATTTCGCTCGATAGTTTGCCAGGCGGTCTCGGCGGCATCACGTTCAACGCTCCGACAGTGACCGGCACGATCGAGACTTTCAACATCGCCATTTTGCGCGCGCAGATGGTCGGCATGCCGCCCGACGTTTACGCGCAGAGCCTGGTGCTGCTGCGGCCCGATGGCCTGCGCGAAGAAGTCTGGAACGGGACGCTCACTCACAACATAGGGCCGACGCGATGACAGCCTGTTTGACCGTTGTTTCTGTTCCGCCGCAGGGCCCGCGCGGACCAGCTGGGCCGCCAGGAAGCCAGGGCATGGGCGGCGCGCCTGGTGCGGCCGGCGCGCAGGGCGTGCCCGGCAACCAGGGACCGCCTGGACCGGCCGGGCCAGCGGGGCCGATCGGGCCCGCCGGGGCCAGCGTTCAAGTTCAGGGCACGGTGCCCACGCACACCAGCTTGCCGACCGGCCTCACCACGGCCGACGCCGGTAAGGGCTGGATCACGACCGACACCGGCCATTTATGGATTTGGGGCGGCTCGAGCTGGACCGATGCGGGCAACGTCACCGGGCCGCCTGGGCCGGCAGGGCCCACTGGCTCGGCCGGGCCGATCGGGCCGATCGGACCAGCGGGACCATCCGGCGCAGCGGGCGCCAATGGCGCGGCCGGCGCACCGGGGCCGGCTGGACCGCAGGGCGTAGTGGGGCCACAGGGGCCAGCGGGACCGCCTGGCTCGAGCGTTCAAGTGCAGGGCAGTGTCCCCACCTCGGGCAGCCTGCCGAGCGGCCTGGGGCCTGCGGACGCCGGCAAAGGCTGGATCACAACCGACACCGGGCATCTATGGGTTTGGACCGGCTCGAGTTGGACCGACGCCGGCAACATCACCGGGCCGGCCGGGCCCGCCGGACCCGTTGGCGCTGCCTCGACCATTCCTGGCCCGGCCGGGCCGACCGGGCCGGCGGGGCCGGCTGGCACAACCGGCGCAGCGGGGCCGCAAGGTCCGGCGGGAACGACCGGCTCGACCGGGCCACAAGGCCCGCCAGGCCCGAGCGTAGTTTCGACCGACGCGAACAATGCCGCGATCATCGGATCCGACAATCACATTTTGGTGGTTGCCTCGACCGCTAATCCGACGATGGACGGCACCGCCGGCGGCGGCAGCTCGGCCAATCTCTCGCGCGCCGATCACGTTCACCCGACCGACACCTCGCGCGCGCCGCTCGCGTCGCCGACGCTCACCGGCACACCACGAGCGCCGACGCCAACGACGGGCGACAATTCGACTCTAATACCGACGACCGCATTCGTTGCGACCACAATTGCGGCTGCAGTTTACCCGGCGCCGGTCGTCATCACTTACGCCGCGTCGGCGACGTTCAACGCGCAATCGGGCCTGACCAAAATCGCGCGGGTTACGGCAACCGGCGCCATGACGATGACGGCGCCGACTAATCCGATTGATGGGCAAAAAGTCATCATCGAATTCACCGCTTCCGGCGCGAATCAAACTTTGACGATGGCGTCGGGCGCCGGCGGTTTTGGTTTCGGCAGTGACATCACCGCGCTGACCGCAACCGTGAGCGGCAAGGTCGATCGCATCGGCGTGATTTATAATTCCGCGGCGGCTTTGTGGTTGGTTGTTGCCTACGTCAAAGGCTACAGCGCATGAACGATGTCGTTTCGCCGCTGGCGGTCGCCGTTGCCGATCTTGGCGCTGTTGGCAATTCGACGGGTGCGACCGCTATTCTAACTGGTGTCACGGTTGCGGCGGGTGCGAGCATCGTTGTTGGAATTTCGACCGAAGATACGGCACTCGGCACCGTTAGCGATTCCGCTGGCAACACTTACCAGTTGGTCGATAGTAGTGCCTATACTGGCGCTTCCGCAGCTTCTTTCGGCGGCGTTTTTGTCGCGCTTAATATCACCAATGCGCTTTCGGCCGGGAGCATTACTTACACCAAAAGTACCGTTGGCGTCCGGGCCATCTTGGCGGCAGGCTATGCGACCGGCGTCTCCGGCGCGTTGGTTGATACCGCCGTCACCACGCACGCCATCAACAACACGGCAGTCACCAGCGGCAGCGTTGTCGGTGGCACGCCGTCTGCCGCCGGACAGGCGCATTTCGGCTTTGCGGCGTATAGCAGCGGCAGCAACAGAACTCTCACGCTTGTCGGCGCTGGCTGGACGACACCGCCATTCACGACGAACACCTCCGCCGGGACTCGCACGCAGGATGGCGGTGGCTATATCATTCCCGCTGGCGCGACAGCGCAGACTTTTAGCTTTACGCTCAGCGGCACCGCGACTTTCGCCGCATTTATTATTTCGCTCGCCGTGCCGGTGATCCGCCCGCACTCGATGCTGATGATGTTCGATTGAAATGGGCGTGCTGCGGCAAGCGATTACATTCGCGGCGCTGATCGAGCTGACGCAACCGCATGGCGGCAAAGTCTGGCTCGATGTCTCGCACGTCACCGCGTTGCGCGCAGCATTGGAAGGTTCTGGCTGCCTCAACATTGGCGGCAAGACTCTGGTGCAAACGACTTCGGGGCCGTTCTGTGTGCAGGAATCGGTTGAGCAAGTGCAGCAGTTAATCGAAACCGAAGGCACCGCTAAATGAAAATCCTGATCTCGAGCGGCCACGGCGCCAATATCCGCGGCGCCTCGGGCATCATCGACGAGGTTGACGAGGCGCGCCGTGTCGTCGAGCGCGTTGCTGATTTTCTGGAAAGCGTCGAGGTCGAGGTCGACACTTATCACGACAATGTTTCGACCGCGCAGCAGGAAAATCTGCAGCGCATTGTCGACTTTCACAACAGCATGGCGCGCGATCTCGATGTCAGCGTGCATTTCAATGCCTATGAGCCGACCGACAAGCCGCGCGGCGCCGAGGTGCTTTACGTCAGCCAGGAAGATCTGGCGGCCAAAGTCAGCGCGGCGATCGCCGCCGCCGGCTAGCTCGTCGATCGCGGCGCCAAATATCGCGGCGATCTGTTTTTCCTCAACAACACGGCCGCGCCGGCGCTTCTAATCGAATGTCTATTCGTTGACAGCACGGCCGATTGCGCGGCTTACGAGCGCAATTTTTCCGCGATCTGCCGTGCCATTGCCGAGGCGCTGTCAGACCGGGTGCCGGTGGCCAGCGTGCCGCAGCTGCCGCCGCTATTGGATCTTGCGACCGTCGAGCAGATCGTCGCCAGCGCCCAGGAATCAGATCTGGCGCGCTATGACTGGCTCGATCGCGGCCAGGCGCCGCTCGGCTACACGGCGGGCATGGCGCTCGGCTATGCGACGGTGTTGCGCAAGCTGCGCATGGGCGATCCAACCGCGGTTGAAATGTCCAAGCCGGTCGGAGATCCCGATCTCGATGCGCTGGCCTGGTACGCCGACGAGTTCACCGAGCTCGGCATGGACAACAGCCGCGCCGGCGTCGATACGCTGCGCCATCTGTTCGTGCTGCTGATGGGGCTTGGCATGCGCGAATCGAGCGGCCAGCATTGCGAGGGCCGCGATATGTCAGCCGAAAATGTCGCGGCCGACACCGCGGAGGCCGGCCTGTTTCAAATGTCATGGAACGCGCGCGCGTGCTCGCCGCTGATGCAAACCTTATTTGATCAGTATTCCGTTGCGACGCCGCTGTGCGCGCTGGCGGTCTTTGCCAGCGATGTCAGCTGCAGCGAGGAAGATTGGCAGTCCTACGGCAGCGGCCCAGGCTTCGAATATCAGGAACAGGCCAAGCATTGCCCGCAGTTCGCGGTCGAGACCGCGGCGATCGGCTTGCGCAATCTGCGCCAGCATTGGGGACCGATTAACCGCAAAGAGGTCGAGCTAACCTCAGAGGCCGATGCATTGTTTTTGGACATCGAGGACATACTGTCCGAGATCGTGTAGTCATCTAAACTCAGCAAAGAAGGAGACTGAAATGGCGACTGTTCCCGTAATTTTTTCTGGCGTGTTCTATCCGAAGGGCCGAGCTGCCGGCGATGCGCCAATGCCTGGCACGTTTATCGGCAATGCCGCGATTGCCGGTCTCGAGGTCGGCGGTGGTCCGATCGTTGAGCCGCCGCCCGACATCACGCCGCAACCGCCGCTGGTGATTTGGGGCGGGCCATTCGATCCGCCGCCGCATCCCGAGCATCCGATCGCGTGGCCGCCAGGCAATGTGACTCCGATCCCGCCTGAACCGCCATCGCAGCCGACACCGCCGCACGAGGGCTGGAATTGGAGCGCCGCTAAATCGGGTTGGTATTATCTTTACGTGCCAGGCACCGGCGAGGCGGGGCCGAAGCGACGCTAAAAGCGAATTCACTCCCCGACTTGAGGGCGGCACGAGCCGCCCTTTTTTATTGCGGCCCCGCCGGGGAAACCGGCGAGGCCTTTTTTATTTGCCTGTTGAAATCAGGCGTGCATCGATGGGGCAGTGCTATCGACGGCAGCACGCTTGGTGGCCAAATCGTCGACACTCTTGAAGCGCGAATCTTTGGTGGCGACGATGCCATTCGCCCAGATAAAACTCCACTTGGAGCCGCCGGTATCCCCGACCAAAAGCGGCACGTTGATATTGGCCTCATGGCCGGCATCAATGGCAGCTTCTTTCCAGCGCGTATGAAAATCGCGCCACAGGCTCACGGTGTAGCGGGCCGCCCCGTAAAACTGGAGCAGTTCCCGATGGCCGATGGTGCCCACACCATCGAATCGGATCCGCGCGAACAGGCGTAAGAGGTCGTTTTCCCAATGAGTCAGCATGTTTTTTCCTTTCATGTCCTGACAGTGCCAGATCAATAGCAGGGAATTAAATGAGGAAAAAGGAATTACTCTGATAATTTAAAGTTAATAGAAAGCTCTGATATTAGAAGGGCTTAAATACCTCGGCGGCCCTTTTTATTGCGGGCTCTCCGGCCAGGCCCAAATCGCGGCGCCGTTCATCATGGTTTGCGGGCGGTCGATCTCGTCGCGGGCGATTGCCGCCTCGACCTCGCGATATGAGCGATAGAACATCACCGGCGGCGGTGACCGCGGCATGCTGATCGTTTCGCCGGCCGCGTCGAAAGCGTACAGCACGGCGTTGCCGGCATACATTTGTCGGCCGATCGAGAAATAAAACGTCGCCGCCGGCGGCGCGAACAGGCCGTGCTCAAACACCGCAATGCCGATGCCGAGGCCGAGCTCGTTGCTGCGCGCAACGATGGCGTGATCGACGTGCAAGGCATCGAGCCCGGCGAGCTCATAAACATGCTGCGGGTCGTCCGCCTCGACCAGGCGGACGGTGCGGTGCTCGGCGTCAACGACTAGAAAGCGCATTCCGTTTTTTCATCCAGGGCGATACCCGCTCGCCGTTAAAATACATGCGATAGGGTTTGGCGTCGCATTCCTCGATGACATAGGCGACGAATTCCGGCTCGCCGAGCTGTGCCAGGGCGCGCAAGCGGTGATGGCCATCGATCAGCCAGATCTTGCCGTCCTCCATGACAAAGATCGGCGGCGGCGACTTTGCCAGCTGATCCTTGTCGGCGACCATCGCGGCGACCTTGGCAGCATCAACCTCGATCGCCGCATTGTGGGCCAGCGTTTCGGCCACGCTGAAATTGTAGGTCTTATGCTTGCCGGCGGCGCAATCGCGCGCCGCCCGCGTCACGTTCCAGCTGCCGACGTCGCTACAGAACGAATCGTCGCCGATCCCGTAATTGGAAATGACAAGGGCGTCGGTCATCCGCGGCCGGTCATGTCGGGCTGACCTTCGAAACGCTTTATCTGTTCTTTGAACAGCGTGACGATGTCCCGGCGATCGGCGCCGTTGGACATATAGTTGGCGCGACCCTCGTGATTGTCGAAGGGAAACACCAGCAGCACGAAGCCGACTTTACGATCCTTGCCCTTCGCGCCGCCGTTGAACATTCCGTCTATTGCTCGTGCCACCCTGGTCATCTGCTCGACGTATTCCGGCTCGATCGGAGCGTCGCCTAATCGTTCAGTCATTTGTTTGTTCCTTATAGTTCGCCGCCGACCCATTTTATTTGATCACCACGCCCTCGACCCATTGCTGTATGCAGGGCTCGCACAATTGCATCATCGAGCCGTCATCGCCCCACATCATCAGCGGCACGTCATCCTCGCCGATCCCGCCGTGGCAATAGGAGCACAGCGCCCGCTGCGGACTGTCCGGCGCTCCCCAGGCGACGCGCTTCCAATCGAAGCCGTCCCGCATTTTGAGCACGCCCTTACTCATTCGATTCTCTTGCGCCATTGCGTGAACGTGTCCGGCGTGTCGAAATCCAGCACCAGCGGCCACTGGTGCATCGGCCGCGGTGACAGCCAATTGATGCGCTGCCAGTTAATCGATGGCGCCGCCGGCATATCGCCGCGCACCAACGCCGGGAACGCGATCTCGGCCGGCCGCGAGCTGGCATATGCGCGCTCGAGCGGCGAGCTGGCCGCCGCCCGCGTCGGGCGAGCAGCGGCCGCCGCCACGGGTTCGTGGGTTCCCACTACCTCCCCGCTCCGAGCTCGCTGATCGTTCCAGCATTTATTCGTGCCGTGCCAAAAAAGATGGGACGTCTGATAAATCGCCCGCGCTTGCGTCTTTGTCAGGCAGCCCCGGCTCACTTGATCCGCCGCTGCCGAATTCGTCACCGGGATTGACAGTGACAGTAGGCAGGCGCTTGCGAGGACCGCCATTGCCGCGGCGCTTGATCGGCGCCTTGAGCTCGAACTGCTCGACTGACTGGCGGATGGTGCCGAACAATGCGGATAGATCGGCCAAGTCTTGGCGCAGTTGATCGGCTTCATGGCGAGTGCTCGCGTGCGAGTTCTGTTCATCGATCAAAGCGAGCCGCATGCGGTCGTGCTCGTCCTTGAATGTGGTTTCGATCTTGTGAAGCATGGTGCTGCTCGCCGCCTTCAATTCCTCGATCAGCCGTTCTTTGGCGGCAATGTTCGCGGTGGCCTCGTTGAGCGCATTTTTCAAGCCATCCATTTCGCGGCTGATGCGGTTGTGAGCCGCCGCAGCTTGCGCCATTACCTCGCGTTCCTCGTCTTGCGTCATTGCATTCCCCTCAGTGTGTTGCAGCGATGGCTACGAACAAGGCCGCCACGGCCATAACGACCAAACCCCAATAGAAACCATCCCACCAGTGCGGTGTTTTTTCTTGCATCATTTCAGTTCCTTGATGCGCGCATCGACGATTTTTTTGGCGTCGGCGGTTTCCTCGGCGATCAAGCCGATGGCGTTGCGCAGCCGGCGCTGGGCGTCACTGCTGAACCAGGCGCGCAGCGCCTCGGGATCCTCGGTCGCGTCGCACGTGGCGTGCAGATATTCCTTATATTGCGCAAAGTTTTTCGGCGCGGTCGGCGCGAAGGCGGTCGGTGCCGCCGCCGGCTGTTCCGTTTTCGTTTCTGCTTTCGTCGCTGATTCGCCGGCGCCGGCGCTAGTCGGATCCGCCGGCTTTGTCGAGACCTCCGCCGCCTTTTCAACAGCCGGGAACGTGTCCTCGACTGTCGCCATGCCGTCGGCGACGGCCCGCATCATCGCGACCAGGCGGGCGATGTCGGGCGCCAGCCAATCCTTTCTGGCGCGGCCGATCACGCGCTCGGCGCGGCTGAGCTCGACCGGCATGCGCGCCAGGCCCTCGATGGCGCGGACGCGCCAGGCCTCGAGATCCTTGCCGATTTTTTCGACCAGCGAGTTGCGCGCCTGGTCGTAAGCGTAGTCGGCATAGATCTGCAGCGCGTTGACGATGCAATTGCGGATCGCCTTCGATTGTCCGATCTGATAGGCGATGTCGAGCTGGCGATCGGCATCTTTGGTTTTCATCGAAGTCTGGCTCTTGCGCTGCCGATAGGCGCGTTCCATGCTGAATCCGGTCTCGATGTCGGTGAACCGCGCATAAAAAATCCAGGCATCGCCGACGTCGATCTCGCGCACCTCGTTCGAATTGTTGCCGAAGATGCGGGCGACGTCGTTGGCCAGCTTGATTGACGGGCCCTCGATCCAATCCTGGCCGCCGTCCTTTGTCCGAACTGGAAATCTATAAAACCAATCGGATCCCGCGGCGGCGGCGAGCGCCGAAAGTTTCTGCAGGATCTTGGCCTCGTCGCGGTAAACGGCGACCGGCTGGGCGCCGATCACGCGCTCGGCAATGCCTTGCGTCGGGCGCACCAACGCATGGCCGCCGGGCGTCGGTTGATTGGGCTGCGCGCCGGCGTTGGCCATTTCCATAAGCGCCTGGCGCTGCTCGTCGGCTTGTTTGAGATCATCAGTCATTGTCAATCCTTTCGCTCGCTGGCTGCATTATTTTCAGAACGCGGTAGCTATTGGCCGCCACCGAATAGGCGCGGCGGTGTTGAGTTTTCCACGACAGGCGGGTGCCGCCGGCGAGCCGTGCGAAAGTGTGCTCGCCAAGTTTGGCCTGCAGTTCGGCCTTGAGCCTGTCCTCGGTCTCGGCCAGACGCTTGCGCGCCTTCATGGTTTCGACCAAATCGTCGGCGACTTGGGCGGCGCGGTTGTCGCGCGTGAGATCGATCTCGGTGCCGTCATCTTGCGGATAAAGCGATTTGATCAGGAGTTCGTCGCGCTGCGGATCGAACGGCGGCATGATACCGGGATCAAACCAGCGGCACCAAAAATCAGCGACCCGGCCTTCGATCCTGCCCTCCGCCTCGGGATTTCGTTCGATGTCGAACAGCCGCAGCGTCGAATCGAATTCCGACATTATCAGCACGGCGAGCACGCCCCAGCTGCAGCCGCTCAGCATCATTTCGGTGATGACTTGCAACACGTAGTAACTCGGCGGCGAGGCCTCGCCGGTGCCGATCGGGCTGTCGGGATCGTCGAGCCAACGCCGGCGGAATACCGAACGGCTGACCGTCTTTGCTTGAATGACGCCCCTGCCATCGCGATCGGGCGCCAGGGCAAAGCCGTCCGGCGTGCAGCCGAGCCGCAGCTCGCGGTCGCGCAAATAAACCTTGGCCCGAACGATCTGCCATTCCGGTCGCTCGTCGGCTAACGCTTCAAATACTGCGGCCTCATTCCAGCGGCCTCGGCGCAACACGCCCGAATCAACGAGCGGCGGCCGCAGGCCTTTTTTCTCGGCGTACAATTCGGCGAGCGAGCCATAAGCGCCCTCGCCGCAAACGATCGCGACCTCAGACGCATTGACGCTTTGCCGGCGCAGCGCGAGCCACGCATCCCGGCTTTCGATCGACAGGCGTTCAACGGCCATGCTGTGAAAACTCCGCCCGGCGATTCTCGTCGAGTCCAAATCGCTAAGCGATCTCGGCGGGAATTTCAAGGGG
>DASXJB010000011.1:0-11390 GCA_036497645.1 Xanthobacteraceae bacterium | reverse complement strand
TATCCCAGCGGCGTGCATGCGCTGGGCGGCGTGTCGCTTGAAGTCGATCTCGGCGAAATCGTCGCCGTGATCGGCGGCTCGGGCTGCGGAAAGTCGACGCTGTTGCGCGCCATCGCCGGGCTTGATCCGGCGAGCGAAGGCACGGTGATCCTGGACGGCGAGCGGATCGGCGCGCCGCATGAGAAGATCGGCATCATCTTTCAGGAGCCGCGGCTCCTGCCCTGGCTGAAAGTCGCGGACAATGTCGGGTTCGGCCTTAACGACAGGCCGAAGGCCGAGCGCGCCGAACGTGTGGCCGTGGCGCTGCGGCGCGTCGGCCTTGCCGACAAGGCGTCGGTATGGCCGCGCGAATTGTCGGGCGGCCAGGCGCAACGCGTCGCCATCGCGCGGGCGCTGGTGCCGCGGCCGGAAGTGCTCTTACTCGACGAGCCGTTTTCGGCGCTCGATGCCTTCACCCGCACCGATTTGCAGGATCATCTGCTCGATCTGTGGGCCGACGCCAAGCCGACTTTGATTGTGGTGACCCATGACGTCGATGAAGCGATCGTGCTCGCCGATCGCATCATGGTGATGGGTGCGCGGCCCGGCCGCATTTTCGATGAGATCGGGGTCGATCTGCCGCGGCCGCGCGATCGCCAGTCGGCGGCGTTCGATTTCGTCAAGCGCCGCGTGCTCGCCGCGCTCGACCGCTCGCTCAATCGCGCGCCGGTAAGCGCGGAGGATGAGCAAAAGGCGGAAGCCGGCGCGGCGATGTGGTGGTGACGGGAATCAGGGCTCAGATGTCAGGCATCAGTGATCAGGTATCGGAGGTCAGGTATCAGGCATCAGAGTCTTTGATCCCTGATCGCCGATACCTAAATCCCTGATCCCTGATACCCGACACCTGATCGCTGATAACGAAAGGAAAATCTCCAATGGACTCCGCCGCATTGCGCGCGCTGCAGGCGCCGATCAAGGAACGCTACAAGACTGATCCCAAAGCCGGCCTGATCACGCTGAAAGCCAAAGGCGCGCTCGACGACGCCAATATCGCCTGCAAGGTCGAGACCGGGCGCTCGCTCGCGGTGGCGGGGCTGCATCCGGCGACCGGCGGCTCCGGCCTGGAATTATGTTCAGGCGACATGCTGCTCGAAGCTTTGGTCGCCTGCGCCGGCGTCACGCTCAAGGCCGTCGCCACCGCGCTCGACATTCCGCTTCGCTCCGGAACGGTATCGGCGGAAGGCGATCTCGATTTTCGCGGCACGCTCGGGGTCGCCAAGGACGCGCCGGTCGGCTTTGCGCAGATCCGGCTTCGCTTCGACCTCGACACCGATGCGGCAGCCGACAAGCTCGATCAGCTACTCAAACTGACCGAACGTTATTGCGTGGTTTATCAGACCATCCGCAGCGGCCCGCCGGTGGAGATCAGGCTGCAGCGCAAGTGATTTAACAGTCATTCCGGGGCGCGCCGCCAGGCGCGAGCCCGGAATCCATAGTCACGGTCTGCATAAGCATTTCTCCAACAGTGGTTATGGATTCCGGCACTCGCTGCGCTCGGCCGGAATGACGAGATAATGCTTTCGCATGTCCCCCGACCTTTCATTCTGGCTCGAACTCGCCTTCAAGATGGCGATGACGGCGGCCGTCGTCGTCTTCATTTCGGTCGTGGTCGAGCGCTCGGGTCCGTTCATCGGCGCGTTGATTGCCGCATTGCCGACTGCTGCCGGCGCCGCTTATGTCATCCTCGCCATTGAACATCCATCCGCCTTCATCGCCGGAAGTGCGGTCGGCAGCATGGCGATAGGCGCCGCGGTCGCGATTTTCGCCGCGGTCTATGCCGTGCTGGCTCAGCGCAACGGCCTTGTGCTCAGCCTCGGCGTGTCCTTGCTTGCCTGGTTTGCGTGCGCGGCCTTGCTGCGGCAAGTGAGCTGGACGCCATTGTCCGCGCTTGCGCTTAACGCCGCCGTCTATGCGGTGACGATTCCGATGAGCTGGCGCTACCGCAGTTTAGCACCGCCGAAGAAATTCCTGCGCACGAGTTACGACATTCCGCTGCGCGCGCTCGCCGCCGCGGCGGTGGTCGTCGTCGTGACCACGGCGAGCCACAGCATCGGCTCGTTCGCCTCGGGAATGTTCGCGCTGTTCCCGATCGTGTTTTGCAGCTCGATTGTCATTTTGCATCCGCGAGTCGGCGGCAAGGCGACGGCAAGCGTGATGGCGCATGCGCAAGTTGCGCTCATCGGGCTGACGCTGGCCTTTATGGCCGTGCACTATCTGGCCGAACCGCTCGGCTCGTGGCGGGCGCTCGTCATCGGACTCTGCATCTCGGTCGCCTGGAGCGGCATGCTGATGGCGGTGCGAAGCAAGCGGATGGCGCGGATTTTTAGGAGAGATTAGAGCGCGTGCTTAGCTTAAGAAGCTCGTCAGGCTTGTTGGGCAAGTCCTTCAACTACAAGAAGCCTGTGGCTAGTCGCGTCGTGTAAAAGATGCGATGAATAGGTCGACACAGGCGGCCAATAAGCTCACCGGGAGGGGGTAATGCCGCAAATCGACCGTCGGACGGTGTCGCTGTTCGGCCTTGCCGCACTGCTTCGACCGCACTTTGCCTTGGCGGGCGACGTTTATCCGTCGCGTCCAATTCACATCATTGTTGGGTTCACGCCGGGAGCGGCCGCCGACGTCACCGGGCGCGTGCTCGCCGACAGCCTGGGACCGATTATCGGCCAACAGATCGTAGTCGAGAACAAGCCGGGCGCGGGATCCAGTATCGCCGCCGAATATGTCGCCCATGCCAGCAAGGATGGCTACACGCTGTTCCTTGCAACGCTGTCCATCATCGTCAACCAAATCATCAATCCGAATCCCTCCCTCGATCTGGAGAGGGACCTAGCCCCGATCGCGCTCTTGGCCTCGGTCCCCGTCGTTCTGGTCGTCAATCCCGACAGCGACGTGCATAGCGTTGCCGATCTCATCGCCATCGCCAAGTCAAAGTCCGGCCAGGTGCTCCACGCCACCGTCATCGGCAGCTTGCCGCATCTGGCGAGCGAACTGTTCGCGCAACGCGCGGGCATCAAATGGACACAGGTGCCCTATCAGGGCAGTCCGCAGACCGTGACCGACGTGATTGCCGGCCGCGCGCTAGTGACATTCTCGCCGGCCTCAACCGTGGTCGGCCAGATTGCGGCCGGCAAGCTCAGGCCGCTCGCGACCGCAACCCACAAGCGCTCCCAAGCGCTCCCTGACGTGCCGACGCTCGAGGAACAAGGCATTGCGGATTTCGACACCAGTCTTTGGTTCGGGCTGTTCGCGCCGGCCGGCACGCCGCGGCCGATCATTGAAAAGCTTGCCGAGACCGCACCGAAGGCGCTGCGGACGCCGAAAGCGCAGGAAGCACTGCGCAAGCAGGGGTTCGAAACGCTCACCGGCGGCCCGGACGAGTTTGCCGACCATATCCGCCGCGAAACCGCGCGGTGGACGGCCGTCGCGCAAGGCGCAGGTTTGCGGAGCTAGCGTACTGCGACGCTCGCGCGATTTCAGAAACGTAGCCTGGCTTGAGCAACGCGAAAGCCGGAGCGGGATTTGCGAAAGCACTGTTCCCTGGGTTTCGCTGCGCTCAACCCAGGCTACGACTTCGCCTTCGCTAGCTGCGTCTTCAGCGCATAAAGCGCTTCCAGCGCGTCGCGCGGCGACATGTCGTCGGGATGAAGCGCGGCGAGCGCATCCACCAAAGCGATCAGCGCGGAATCTTGTTGCGCCGGCGGCGCTGCGGGCCGCGCGCTGGCGAATAGTGGCAGATCGTCGATCAGCCGGCGGGCCGGCGAGACGCGGTCTTCGGCTTCGATCTGCGCCAGCACCACTTTGGCGCGCTCAATGACGCTTGCCGGCAGCCCCGCGAGCTTCGCCACCTGAATGCCGTAGGAGCGGTCGGCGGCGCCGGCGATGACTTCGTGCAGGAACACCACATCGCCCTGCCATTCCTTTACCCGCATCGTGGCGTTGTGCAGCCGCGGCAACTTGGCGGCGAGCGCGGTCATTTCGTGAAAATGCGTGGCGAACAAAGCGCGGCAGCGGTTCGCTTCATGCAGATGCTCGATCGTGGCCCAGGCGATCGACAGCCCGTCGAAGGTCGCGGTGCCGCGGCCGATCTCGTCGAGGATCACAAGCGCGCGTTCGCCGGCCTGGTTGAGGATGGCGGCGGTCTCGACCATTTCTACCATGAAGGTCGAATGGCCGCGGGCGAGATCGTCGGCGGCGCCGACACGCGAGAACAGCCGGTCGATGACGCCGATATGCGCCGCGCGCGCCGGCACGAAGCTGCCGATCTGGGCGAGAATGGCGATGAGCGCGTTCTGGCGCAGGAAGGTCGACTTCCCCGCCATATTGGGCCCGGTGACGATCCAGATGCGGCCGGCCGCCGCATCAGCCGGTGGGGAAAGGTCGCAATCATTGGCGACGAACGGCCCGCCGCCCGTCGCCAGCATCTGTTCGACGACGGGATGGCGCCCGCCCTCGATTGCAAATGCAAGACTGTCGTCGACGTGCGGCCGCACATAATCGCGCTCGACGGCGAGCGCGGCCAGCGCGCAGGTGACATCCAGCGCGGCGATCGCCTCGGCGGCATTCTTGATCGTTACGCTGGCCGCCGCCACCGCGCTCGCCATGCGCTCGAAGATTTCAAGCTCGAGCGCCAGCGCGCGCTCCGCGGCCGTGGCGATTTTCGCCTCCAACTCGCCGAGCTCGGTGGTGGTGAAACGGACCTGGCCGGCGGTGGTCTGGCGATGGATGAAACCCGCGTTGAACGGCGCGCTCATCAATTTCTCGCCGTGCTGCGCCGGAACGTCAACGAAATAGCCAAGCACATTATTGTGCCGGATCTTGAGCGCGCGGATGCCGGTCGCTTCGGCATAGCGCACTTGCAGCGCCGCGATCACGCGGCGAGATTCGTCGCGCAAGGCCCGCGCCTCGTCGAGCGCGCCCGCATAGCCGGCGCGCACAAAGCCGCCGTCGCGGCGCAACGCCGGCAGTTCGTCAGCGAGCACCTTGCCGAGTTCCTCGGCGAGCGCGGCATCGGTCCGGCGCAGCACCTGCGCGACTTGCGCGATGTCGCGCGGCAGTTCCGGCAAGGCTGCGAGCCGAGCGGCGATTTCCGCCGCCGCGAAAATGCCGTCGCGGATGGCGGCGAGATCGCGCGGGCCGCCGCGGCCGATGACAATGCGCGACAGAGCGCGCGCCAGATCCGGCTCGCTTTTTAAGCGCGCGCGCAAGTCGCTGCGCGCCGCCGCGTCTGTGGCGAAGACCGCGACGGCGTCGAGCCGATGACCGATCTCGGCGGCGTCGGTGAGCGGCGCCGCGAGCCGCTGCGCCAATAGCCGCGAGCCGGCCGCGGTGACCGTGCGATCAACGGCGGCAAGAAGCGAGCCGCGGCGCTCGCCGGCGAGCGTACGAATGAGTTCGAGATTGCCGCGGGTCGCGGAATCGAGCACGAGCGTCGCGCCGGCGGCTTCCCGCACCGGCGGCGAAATCGGCGGCCGCTTGCCGATTTGCGTGCGCTCGACATAGGTGACTGCGGCCGCCGCCGCGGCCAATTCGACGCGTGAAAACGTGCCGAAAGCGGCGGTGGTGGCGACGCCGAAGAAAGCGGCAAGCCGGCGCTCCGCGGTCGCGCCATCGAACACATCGCGGGTGAGCGGCGTCAAAGCGGGGAGGCCGCGCAGCGTTGGCGCAAGCTCGGCATCGGCATAAAGCGCATCGGCGATGATGATTTCGCCCGGCTCGATCCGGGCAACGGCGGCGGCGAGTGCGGCGCGGTCACATTCGGCGACGCGAAATTCGCCGGTGGATATGTCGATCCATGCCAGCGCGAAACGATCTTCGCTGGCCGAGGCGCGGCTTCTGGCGAGCGCGGCGAGATAATTGTTGCGCTTGGCGTCAAGGAGTGAATCCTCGGTCAGCGTTCCGGGTGTGACCAGACGCACCACATCGCGCCGCACCACGCTTTTGCCGCCGCGCTTTCGCGCGGCCGCCGGATCTTCGAGCTGTTCGCAAACCGCGACGCGATGGCCGAGCGCGATCAGTCGGTGCAGATATTCGTCGGCGCGCTCGACCGGCACGCCGCACATCGGAATGTCGGCCCCGAGATGCTTGCCGCGCTTGGTCAGCACGATGCCGAGCGCGCGCGAGGCGACCTCGGCATCGTCGAAGAACAGCTCGTAGAAGTCGCCCATCCGGTAGAACAACAGGCAATCCGGATTGGCGGCCTTGATCTCGATGTACTGCTCCATCATCGGCGTCACGCGCGACGTGTCGTCGCCGGGTTTGGCGGTCGCGTCCTTGGTGGTCGCGTCCTTGGTGGTCGCGTCCTTGGTGGTCGCGTCCTTGGCGGCCGCCTCCGAAGCTTCAGCCGTGATGGTGCGTGCAGCGTCCATATTGGGCGACGCTAGCAAATCTTGGCGCGCGTCGCCCGGCTTTGCGCCGGGCATCCACGGTTTATTGCAGGAAGGGAAAGCGCCTATTTCACCAGCTTCTTGCCGGTGACGGCCTCGAGGTTTTTATAGAACACTTTCTCCGCGGTCGCTTTGTCGAGCTTTAACGAATCCAGAATGTTCAAGGTCTCGCGCGGATACATGGTGCCGCCTTCGGGATCGAACGGGCAGTCGGAGGCGAACACGATCTTGTCTACGGGGAAGAATTCCATGCCGGCCTTGGTCGCCGGCACGGCGGTAAACGCCGCAGTGTCGGCCCAGAAATCTTGCTTGAAATAATCGAGCACGCGTTTTTTCAGGCTTTTGCGCAGCGAGACGTAATCCTCGTCGGTGGTGCGCGATCCCATCACGTCATTGCCCGGGCCGATGCGGCCCTCCAACATCGGCACGATGCCGGCGAAGTGATGCGTGATGATTTTCAGATTGGGATGATTGTCCATGATCTTGGAATAGACCAGCCGCATCATGGCGCAGGCGGTCTCGTAGGACCAGCCGAAGGTCCACCAGATTTCGTAGAGCGACTTTTTTTCGTCGATGTAATCCGGCACTTCGGCGCCGCGTGCCGGGTGCAGCCAGATCGGCGCGCCGAGCTCGTTCATTTTTTTCCAGAACGGCGCATATTGCGGCCGATCGAGCGGCTTGCCGGCGACATTGGTATAGATCTGTACGCCGAGCGCGCCGTTTTTGAGCGCACGCTCTGCCTCGCCGACGCCGGCGTCGGCGGCGTCCAGCGAGACCTGCGCCACCCAGCCGGGGAAGCGGTCCTTCTCCTTGGCGATGAGTTCGGCGAAACCGTCATTGATGATGCGGCAGAACTCGTCGATATCCTTCGGCGTCTTGGCGAACTTTTCAACCGGCGGCTGCGGATAGGACAGGATCTGCTGATAGTCCTTGTGACCGTCGACGATCTTCTTGCGCACGTCGAGGTCATACAAAGCCGGCAGCGAGCGCACGCGCTTGCCCATGTCCTTGGAGTTACCGGCGACCTCGTTGAGCTTGTCGAAGAATTTTTGCGGAAAAAAGTGGGTGTACGCGTCAACGCGCATCATGGGCAATTCTCTCCCTTTTGGCGGCTAGGCTTCTAGCATCGTGTTTTTGCCGCGTCACTCACCGCGAAGTGACAAGGCTGGCATGTGTCAGTCGCGCGACGATTTGCGGCGGGATGGGTTGCGACTTTATGCGCCTGGGATCGTCGGGATCGCGGACGACCCAGACGCGGGTTTCGAAGCCTTCGACTGCGAGCGCGCCGTCGTGCGTCAGGCGGTGCTCGATCTTGAAGCTTGAGCGGCCGCAGCCGACCATCGCGGTCTCGATCGTGACCTCGTCGCCGAACCGCGTCGGCAGCAAAAATCGCGCCCGGGTCTCGACTAGCGGATGGCCGGAAAAATTGTAAGCCTTGAGATATTCGATCTTCTTCATGCCGAGTGCGCGCTCGATCAGCACCGTGGTGGAGACGTCGAACATGTCGAAATAGCGGGCGAAGAAGATGATCCCGGCCGGGTCGCAGTCACCCCATTCGACGCGGGTTTTGCGGGTGCTGGTGAACATGGGCCAGGTATCAGATGTCAGATATCAGGGATCAGGTAACGGTATCAGGTATCAGGAAATCCGGTATCAAACATCATCTGACGCCAAAATACCGGCCACTGATCTCTGATATCTGATCCCTGATGCCTGTCATCTGGGACCCATCCGCAAGGCGCCGTCCAGCCGCACGACTTCGCCGTTGAGATAGCGGTTCTCGATCATGTGGCGCACCAGCGCGGCGAATTGCGGCGGCTGGCCCAGCAGTTTCGGAAACGGCACCGAGGAAGCAAGGCTCTGCTGCGCGGCTTCGGGCAATGCATGCAGCATCGGCGTGGTGAAAATGCCCGGCGCGACGCCGTTGACGCGGATGCCGAACTGCGCGAACTCGCGCGCTGCCGGTAGAATGAGGCTCACCACGCCGCCCTTCGAAGCCGCATAGGCGGCTTGCCCGATTTGACCTTCATAGGCCGCGACCGAGGCGGTGCAGACGATGATGCCGCGCTCGCCGTCCTGGCCCGGCTCGAGGCCCTGCATGGCGGCGGCGGCAAGCCGCATCACATTGAACGTGCCGATCAGGTTGATCTCAATGACGCGCGCGAAATCGGCAAGCGGCATCGGTCCGTCGCGGCCGACGATGCGCTTGGCTGGCCCGACGCCGGCGCAATTGACGACGATGCGGGCAGGCCCGTGATCGGCCGCGGCTTTTGCCAGCGCCTTTTCAGTGGCGGCGCTGTCGATCACGTCGCAATGGATGGCAATGCCGCTGATGTCGATCGCGACTTCGGCGGCCGCCTTGTCGTCGATGTCGAGGACCGCCACTTTGCCGCCGGCAGCCGCGAGCATGCGCGCGGTCGCCGCGCCAAGTCCCGATCCGCCGCCGGTGACGATCGCTGCCTGTCCGCGAATGTCCATGATTAGACCCTAACTCACCTCGGCTGTTTGCTTGGCGACGATGATATGCGACGGCGGCGGATCGGCATAAAGCGCCTCGACCGTTGCGGCGCGATGCGCCAGCACGGCGCGCTGGTTGATCGAGCCCTTGTCGGTCATTTCGCCGATGTCGAGCGAAGCCGGTTCGGCAAGCAGAACGGCGCGCATAATTCGGCCCGAAGTGCCGGTGCTGGCCGCGGCGAAGCCGCCGAGTTTGCGGGCGAACGCCGCCCGCACGCGAGGGTCGCCGAGCAAATGCGGCACCGGTGCGTCGGTCGCAAGATCGGGCGCGATGCCGCGGCAGGCGTCGATGTCGGGAAAAATCAATGCCGTGACCTCGTCGCGCTCGGCGCCCGCCAGCACCACGTCGCGAACAAGCGGCGCGCAATAGGAGATGAAGGCAGCGCGCAGCGGCCCGACGCTCACCCAGGTTCCGGTGGCGAGCTTGAAATCCTCGGCGAGCCGGCCGTCGAACAGCATGCCTTTGGCCGGATCGGCCGGATCGGCGAATTTGAGCGCGTCGCCGATCTTGTAGAAGCCTTCTTCATCGAAGGCTTCAGCGGTCAGCGCCGGCGCGTGCCAATAGCCCGGCATGATGTTGTCGCCCTTGAGCCGCGCCTCGAGCTTGCCCTCGCGCGGGACGAGCTTGAGCGTGACGCCCGGCAGCGGCAGGCCGATATTGCCGGCGCGTTCGGACTGCCAGTTGCAGGACAAAGCCGCCGGCGCGGTTTCGGTCGAGCCGAGGCTCGACATGAACAGGATGTGCTCGCCGGTCGTCTTTACGGCGAGGTCCGCAAAACCGTCGAGCACGTGCTGCGCGAGCCCGGCGCCGGCGTAGAACAGGACCTTCAGGCGGCTGAAAAAGGTTTCGCGCAACGCGCCGTCGGCGGCGAGAGTGGGCAACAACATTTCAAAGCCCTTCGGCACATTGAAATAGATGGTCGGCGCAATCTCGCGCAAGTTTCGCACCGTGGCCTCGATCAGGCCGGGCAGCGGCTTGCCTTCGTCGATATAGAGCGAGCCGCCATTGTCGAGCACGAGACCGAAATTGTGATTGCTGCCGAAAGTATGATTCCACGGCAACCAGTCGACTAGGACCGGCGGCTCCTCGCCGACGAACGGCATCGCGGCGCGGATCATCGCCTGGTTGGCGCACAGCATGCGATGGGTGTTCTCAACCCCCTTCGGCCGCCCGGTCGAGCCGGAGGTGAAGAGAATCTTGGCCGCTTGGTCAGGCTTCACGCGCGCATGCGCGGCTTCGACTGCGCCCGTGGCCGGCGTTTGTAGAAGTTCGGCGAACGACGTTGTCGCGCGCTCAGCGGGCGGATTGGCCGTGACCGCCACTTCGACGTCACGCGGCAGCGCCGCGGTGATGGCGCGTGCGAAAGCTGTGCCGTTATTGGCAAAGGCCAGGCCCGGCGAAAGAATTTCGATGATGGTTTTGAGCTTGCCGAAATCTTGCGACAACAGCGAATACGGCACCGAGATCGGCGCATAGGGAATGCCGACATGCATGGCGGCAAGCGCAAGGAGCGCATGTTCGATATCGTTGCCCGAGAGAATGGCCACCGGCCGCTCGGCGTCGAGCCCGCGCTCGAGCAGCGCGGCCGCGAGCGCGCGCACGGCACTCAGCGTCTTTGCGTAGTTCATGGTGCGCCACGCGCCGGCGGCATCGCGCTGCGCCAAGAAGATTCGATCCGGCGCGACTTTGGCCCAATGCATGAGCCGTTCGGTGAGCATGCGCGGATAGGACGGCAGCGCATGCGGCGAGCGCATCACGATGGCGCTGTCATCACGCCGTTCCACGACGACGTCGGCCGGGCCAAGCTTCACCGCGCGCATCGGCGCACGGCTTTGCCGGGCGCCGATCATGTACGCGCCACTTTCGGCGCGCGTTTTTCCAGAAACGCCTTGAGCCGCGCCTTGGCTTCCTCGTCGCCCTGCGCGATGGCCGCCGCCAGCGCTTCGGTGACATAGCCGGCGGCCGGATCGCTGCGCGCGATGCGCGGGAGGAGATGCATCACCGCGAAATTGGTGAACGGCGCATTGCCGGCGATGCGATGGGCGAGCTCCAGCCCCTTGGCGAAACCCTTGCCGTCGTCGACCAGATATTGCGACAGCCCGATCGTCTGGCCTTCTTCGGCCGACAGCGTGCGCGCGGTCAGCATCATGTCCATTATCCGCGCGGTGCCGATCAAGGGCGGCAGACGCACCGAGCCGCCGCCGCCGATATAGATGCCGCGGCTACCTTCGGGCAGCGCGTAGAAGGCGTTGCGCTCGGCGACGCGGACATGGACCGCCGCAGCGAGTTCAAGCCCGCCGCCGACCACGGCGCCGTGCAAAACCGCGATCACCGGCACGCTGCCGAACTCGATGCGATCGAAGGCGCGATGCCAGGACCGCGAATGCGCGATGCCGGCGACGGTTGCGCGATCGACCAGTTCGGTCAAATCGAGCCCGGCGCTGAAATGC
>DASXJB010000010.1:0-9751 GCA_036497645.1 Xanthobacteraceae bacterium | reverse complement strand
TCCATCGCTGCCGGCAAAATCGCTCGCCGACGTGATCGCCTTGGCAAAGAAGGAGCCTGGCAAGCTTTCCGCCGGTACGCCGCCGGCGCCGACCATCAACTACTTCGCAGCGCGACTGTTCAATTTGCTGGCCGGCACCGATATCGCTGTCGTGACCTATAAGGGCACCGGGCCGGTGACCAACGATCTCCTCGGCAATCACGTCCCGCTCGGCTTCAACACCATTCCGGCTTCGATCAGCAATATCGCCGCCGGCCAGCTGCGCGGGCTCGCGGTCACCGCGACCAAGCGCTCGGCCGCCGTGCCAAACGTGCCCACCGCCGCGGAATCGGGCCTGCCGGGATTCGAGGCGGTGCAGTATTACGGCCTCGCCGCGCCGGCCGGCACGCCGCGCCCGATCGTCGAGCGGCTCAACAAAGAGCTGCGTGTAATTCTCGCGTCCGATGAGATGAAAAAACGTTTGATCGACGATGGCACCGATCCCACCCCGAGCACGCCGGAGGAATATGCCGCCAATATTGCGCGCGAAGAGGGCAAGTGGGCAGCGTTGGTGCAAAAGCTAGGATTGAAGATTGAGTGAAAGAGGTGATGCATTATGGAACTGGGGCTGAAGGGTAAAACCGCGGTGGTGACCGGATCGAGCCGCGGCATCGGACGCGGCATCGCGCTGGCGCTGGCCGCCGAAGGCTGCGATGTGATGCTCGTCGGGCGCGACCGCGCCGCACTTGACGACACCGCCGCCGCGATCGGCAAATGCGGCAGCCGCGCCGGGATCGCGGTGATCGATTTGCGCGAGAACGACGCGCCGGCGAAACTGATCGAACAGCTCAGCCGTGAATTCGGCATGCTCGACATTCTCGTCAACAATGCCGGCGCCACCAAGCGCGGCGATTTTCTGAGCTTGACCGACGCCGACTGGGAAGATGGCTACGCGCTGAAATTTTTTGCCCATGTCCGGCTCGCGCGCGCGGCCTGGCCGCTGCTCAAGGAGCGGCGCGGTGCGCTCATCTCGATCGGCGGCACCGGCGGGCGCAAGCCGACCGCCGAGTTCACCATCGGCAGCTCGGTCAATGCCGCCGTTGCCGCCTTCAGCAAATGCCTCGCCGATCGCGGTAAGACCGACGGCGTGCGCGTGAACTGCATCCATCCGAGCATCGTCGAGACCGACCGGACGCGGCAGCGGATCAAAGCCGAGATCGATCGCACCGGGGCGCCGGAGCAAAAAATCCGCGAACAGCTGTTGCGCGAATTCAATAATCCCATTCGCGTCGGCACAGTCGAAGACGTGGGCAGCCTCGTGGTGTTCGCCGTCTCCTCGCGCGCCAGCTGGCTGCACGGCGCCACCATCGATCTCGATGGCGGCGAGATTCCGGTGTTGTAGGGGGGTAGCGTAGTCAAAGCGAAACAAAAAGGACCCCCCTCCCGATCCGCTGCGCGGATCGACCGCCCCCTCAAGGGGGGAGGCAAAACACACAGCATCGGAACAAGCATTCCAGCGCACGAACTACAAATGAACATCCTTCTCACCCCGGCGCGGATAGGCCCGGTCGAAATCAAAAATCGCATCGTCATGCCGCCGATGACCACGCGCACGGCGGACGACGAGGGTTTCGTCACCGAGGATTGCATCGCCTATTACCTCGCGCGCGTGCAAGGCGGCACCGGGCTGATCACGGTCGAGATGGCCTCGCCGGAAAAAGCCGGACGCCATCGGAGGCGCGAAATCGGAATTTACGACGACCGCTTCATTCCCGGTCTCAAGCGCCTGGTCGATGCCATTCATCGCGGCGGCGCCAAGGCCTCGATTCAGCTCGGTCATGCCGGCGGCCATACGCGCATCGACATCTGCGGCGAGACACCGATTGCGCCGTCGGCCATTCCGCACCCGGTCTACGAAACCACCTTCGAGACCATCGTCCCGCAGGAGATGACCAAGGCACGGATCGAGGAAACGATTACGGCCCACGTCGCGGCCGCGCACCGAGCGCGCACGGCCGGCTTCGACTGCGTCGAGATCCATGCCGCCCATGGCTATCTGATCTCGCAATTCCACGCGCCGTTCGAAAACCGCCGCAACGACGAATATGGCGGCGCGCTGGAGAACCGCGCGCGCTTCGGTCTTGAAGTACTGCGCGCGGTGAAAAACGCGGTGCCGGATATCGCGGTTGTGTACCGGTTGTCGGTCGAGGATTTCTTCCCCGGCGGCTTGCCCTTCAGCGAAGGCCGCCAGATCGCGATCTGGGCCGCGGCGGCAGGCGCCGACGCGCTTCACGTGACCGCCGGCCATTATCGCTCGCGGCCCTCGGCGCAGGTCGTGCTGCCACCGATGAATTTATCCGACGCCACTTTTCTCGATTACGCAGCCGATGTGAAAAAGCGCGTGAGCGTTCCGGTCATCGCGGTCGGCCGCCTCGGCGATCCGACGATTGCCGAACGGGCAGTCGGCCAAGGCAAAGCCGATTTCATCGCGCTCGGCCGCACTCTGGTTGCCGAGCCGCAATGGGTGGAGAAGGTGCGCCGCGGCGAGCCGATCCGGCGCTGTCTTTCTTGCAATACCTGCATCAACGAGATGCGCGGCGGCGCCCGCATCGGCTGCGTGGTCAACGGCGCCGCCGGCCGCGAGATCTTGTTCGCGGCGCCGCAAATGCGGCGTGACGAGCGCATCGCGGTGGTCGGCGCCGGCCCTGCCGGGCTGACCTATGCGTCGCTGGTGGCGGAAGGTAACTACGTCACCGTGTTCGAAAAAGAGGCGCAGCCCGGCGGCGCATTCAAATTCGCCGCCAAGGCGCCGCTATTTCAAGAAGTCGAAACCGAGGCGCGCAGCTTCAACCGCTACATTGCAGATCTGGCCGCAGCCTGCCGCGTCAAGGGCGTGCAATTTCGTCTGGCGACCGATGCGGTTGCCGCGTCGGCATTGCTGGCGGGATTCGATACCGTCGTTATCGCCACCGGCGCCGAATATCGCTTCGGGCTGCGGCCGTTCGCCAACTGGCTTCTTGACACTGGCATCGCGCGCGCGCCGGGCATTGCGCGGCTATTTACATCGCCGTCAGTCCGCAACTGGTTCTACTACAAGGCGCGCCACGGCAGTGCAGCGCGGTTCCGCCATCTGGCGCGGCCGGGGCAGCGCGTCGTCGTGATCGGCGATGCCGCGCGGCCCGGCAAAAGCAAGGAGGCGATCGCCAGCGCTTTTGCAGCGGCGTTGCTGGGAGAGGGCGCCGACGCTAGTCTTTAGAGTGGGATGATTTAGTTGTGCCTCGTCATTGCGAGGAGCGATGCGACGAAGCAATCCAGTTCTCCCTACTGGTTGTCTGGATTGCTTTGCTTCGCTCGCAATGACGAGTAAAAAAAGGAGGACAAAATGGCTCAATTGCGCGTCAGGATCGCGCCCAAAGGCATGGGGCTTAATGATTTCGTCGCCATGCAGGAGGGTTACTTCGCCGCCGAGGACCTCGATGTCGAGTTCGATTGGAAAACGTTCCGCGGCACGCAATCGAGCTGGAAGGGTCTCGAATATCTGCAACGCCCGCAGGACCGTCCTTACACGCTAGACAAATCCGAAGTGATCCAGGGCGCCTGCGTCTGGGGCAGCATCTGCAATGCCAGCGCCGGCATGGGACGCTTCGTCGCCGGTGCCTATGGCGTGTCGCCATGGGCGATCTTCGTCCGGCCGGATTCGCGCATTCGCGCGCCGGCGGATCTCAAGGACGTTCCGATCTCGGTCGGCATGCGCGCCGGAAGTCACTTTAACGTGCCGTATCGGCTGGAAAAATTCCTGCCGCTTGCGAACATCAAGACCGTGAATACCGGCGGTTTCGGCGCGCGCCTGCGCGCGCTGCTCGACGGCGAGGTCGAGGCCGCGAGCCTGTTGCCGCCGCAAATCGCCATGGCCGAACAGCTCGGCTTGCGCAAGATCATCGAGGATACTTTCCATACGCTGTGGTGGGTGCCGGAGGCCTCGCCGTCCGAGATCGTGACCGGTTATCTGCGCGCGCTCAATCGCGCCGAACAAGCGCTCGACGCCGATCTCGCAAAATATCTGCCGCTGTGGAAACTCGCAGTGCCGCCGGAATTCGAAAACGTCCATCCCTGGGACTTCACCAAGTTCGGCCGTGGCGAGCGTTTCGTTTACCAGGCGATTCCGCGTTCGGAATTCGACGAGGTGCTGGACCAGGTCAAGCGCTGGGGGCTCGACCAGTATCTAAAGGACACGAGCTTCGAACATTTGGCGGCGGATTGACCGCCGCCGCGGCGCGGTGATCTGACTCAATACACCACCGTCATGCCCGGGCTTGTCCCGGGATCCCGATCGTTCAGGCACAGTGCTTATGGACGAGATGGCCGGAACAAGTCCGGCCATGACGCGCTGTCGCGTCAATCGCCTACCCCCGCCCCGTCAGCGCGCGCGCCTTGTCGAGATGGCCGTAGCTGCGCACCGGCGCACACATCAGGAAGCGGTAGCCTTCCTTGACGATCCGCTCGGCATTGTGCGCTTCCACGTGCGGATGGCCGACGACGACATTGGCCTCTTTGCAGGTATTGACGATCTGCGCCATGGCGTCGAGCACGACCTTGTGCTCGTATTGCCGCGGATAGCCCAGCTCCTGGGAGAGATCGCCCTCGCCGATGAGGATCGCGCCGATCCCCGGCACGTTTTTGAGAATGTCTTTCAGATTGTTGATGCCCTCGGTGTCCTCGATCATCAAAATTACAAAAATTTCGCCTTTGGGATTGAGCGGCCAAACGTCGGCGCGTTCGTAATATTCCTGCTGGGTGAGGCCCCAATAGCGCACCGCTTGCGTCGGGCCATCGCCGCGAATGCCGGCCGGTTCGTAAAGCGGCTTTTTCTTCAAGCGCGGATAGCGGCATGCGGCGACCGCGTTATAGGCCTGTTCGACATTGCTGACATGCGGCCAGATGATCCCATAGGCGCCGAGGTCGAGCACCTGCTTGGCGTGAAATTGCGCCTTTTCGCCGCCGTTCGGAGGAATCCGCGCAAACGGAGCAACGGCTGGTGCCAGCGATCCCGCTTGCGCGATCTGGCGCCGATTGAGCATGTATTGCAGGCAATCGCGGAAGGCGCGGATGTCGTAGGCATTGTGTTCCATCTCGTAGACCACGGCGTCGTATTTCGCGGTGGCGAGCGCGACGGCCGCCTCGACATCGGCCGGCGTGAAAGTGGTCAAAGCGTGCCGGCCCTTTTCCAGCGCGCCAATGACGCTGTTGAGCCGCGGAAGTTCAGCCATTCCTCTCCTCCCTCGATGAGCGGTCGCATCCTAGTGCAGTCGGATGTCAGATGACAGCTATCGGATGTCATATATCGGATGCTCTGATCTCTGATCTCTGATCTCTGATCTCTGACCTCTGTCATCCGGTTTGACAATCGCGCGCTGGACCGTAGCATCTCAGGGTCGCTTCCCAACCTCCGGTATGGCGCGCTCTCATGATCATCGACTGCCACGGCCACTACACCACCGAGCCCAAGGATCTGCATCGTTTCCGCAAGGAACAGACTGCGGCCGCGACCTCGGGTGGCAAGACGGCCATGCCGTCGCGCGTTTCGCTGAAAATGTCGGATGACGAGATTCGCGAAAGCATCGAGCAAAATCAGCTTAAATTGCAGCGCGAGCGCGGCACCGATCTGACGATCTTCTCGCCGCGCGCCTCGGGCATGGGCCATCACGTTGGCGACGAGAGCGTCAGCCTGGAATGGTCGCAGATCTGTAACGACCTGATCGCGCGCGTGGTCTCGCTATTTCCTCAGAACTTCATCGGTGTCTGTCAACTACCGCAATCCCCCGGCGTGCCGCCGAAGAACGCGATCGGTGAGCTGGAGCGCTGCGTGAAAATGGGATTCATCGGCTGCAATCTCAATCCCGACCCATCCGGCGGTTATTTCAACGCGCCGCCATTGACCGACAAATGGTGGTATCCGTTTTACGAAAAAATGGTCGAGCTCGACGTGCCGGCCATGATTCACGTTTCGGGCTGCTGCAATCCGGCCATGCACACGACCGGCTCGTATTATCTCAATGCCGATACCATGGCGTTCATGCAGCTGATCCTGTCCGACTTGTTTAAGGATTTTCCGGCGCTCAAATTGATCATCCCGCACGGCGGCGGCGCCGTGCCGTTTCACTGGGGTCGCTTCCGCGGCATCGCACTGAATAACGGCCGGCCGGAGCTTGATGAGATCATCAAGAACAACATCTATTTCGATACTTGCGTTTATCATCAGCCCGGAATCAATCTGCTCGCCGAAGTCGTGCCGGCCGAGAATATCCTGTTCGCGTCGGAAATGGTCGGTGCGGTGAAAGGCGTCGACCCGAGGTCGGGCCACTATTTCGACGACACCAAGCGTTATATCGACAAATCGCCGCGGCTCGACGACGCTGCGCGAAAAAAAATCTTCGAAGGTAATGCGCGCAAGGTGTTCAACCGTCTCAAGACCAAGGTCGCGGCGACCGCCTAGGATTTATCGGATTTGGCGAGATCTCCAAAACAAATCGATTTCAAGCGCAAAGGCGGAAGGCACCTCATTGGCATAAGCGGCCGCGAAATCGAGACGCGCGGACTCGCCGACGGCTTCTGGACCGATCTCTATCACCGCTCGATGACGGTTTACTGGCCGACTTTCTTCGGCACGGCGGCGGCGATTTTCGTTTTTCTCAACACGGTGTTCGCCTTTCTCTATTGGCTCGGCAACGAACCGATCGCCAATGTCGCCGGCAACGAACCGCTCGGATTTTTTTACTTCTCGGTCGAGACGCTGGCCACGGTCGGCTATGGCGACATGCACCCGCAGACCCATTACGGGCATTTCATCGCCACGATCGAAATCTTCACTGGCATGTCGTTCCTCGCCGTGATGACCGGGCTGATTTTTGCTCGTTTTTCGCGGCCGCGCGCGCGCTTCATCTTCGCCAAAAATCCGGTGGTGACCATTCATCAGGGCCAGCCGACGCTGATGATCCGGATCGCCAACGAGCGCAACAATACGATATCGCAGGCGACGGCGCGATTATGGCTATTGCTCCTGGAAACCACACTCGAAGGTGTCGAATACCGCCGCTACCACGAGCTGTTGCTTGATCGCCGCGAGCATCCGATGTTCATGCTGACGTGGTCCATTTTCCACGTTATCGACGAGACCAGCCCGCTATATCGGATGACCCCGGCCGATCTTGCTGCGGCCGACGCGGCTTTGACTCTCAACGTCAGCGGCGTCGACGACAATTCGGCGCAATATCTTTATGCGCGCAAGCTCTATAACCATCAGGATATTCGCTGGAAACACCGCTACCGCGACATCACCAGCTTTTCGGAACAAGGCAAGATGGTAATCGACTACAGCGTGTTCCATGAGATCATGCCGGAAGACGACATCACGCCGGCACGAAATGCCGACGCGGAACTGGCCGAGGAAAATTGAGAGTTCCGGCCGCGGCGAGTGGCGCCGTCAGCTCGCCTTTCGCGCCGAGGACTGCACGGCGCGAGCCCGCCAGTTCGCCAGTGCCTTGGCGAAGGCGTTGGGCCGCGTCTTTTCGTAATCGAGCGCGATCACGTGTTCGACCGAGGGCGGAGCGGCTTTCCGGGACCGCGCGCCGTTGCCAACCACACTGCGCGCATGCGTGCGCCGCGATTTTTTGGCGTAGTCGAGCGCGATCGGCCCGGCATGGGTGAGGAACACTTTTTCATGCGGCCGGTTGAGCATCGCGATCGCCTGCCGCAGCGGCAGCCATTTCACCGCCTTGACGTCGTCCATTAGCTCGCGCGCCGGTGAGCCGATCGCACGCATGAGCCAGAACTGCACGATCTTGATCTTGCCTTCCGCGGCGTAGGACATCGAGCCGAGAAATTCGTGAACCGAGACGCGATAACCGGTCTCTTCCAGCACCTCGCGCTTGGCGGCGTCGCGCGGGTGCTCCCGCGGCATCAGCTTGCCTTTGGGCAAAACCCAGGCCTTTTCCCGGCGCAATCGCACAATGGCGATGCGGGGTCGCGACTTTCCGCGTAAGACGATGCCCCCAGCGGCCAGAATCGGCGGGTGGCCCTTCGCCGAATCAGTCATGTAAATCCTATGCCGGATGCCCATGCGAAGGGCAAGCCGAATTCCGTGGATAGCCTCACCGTCAGTAGGCTGGCGATTTACGACACGCTGATGACGACCTTGCCGAAATGGCGGTTGGCGCGCATCAGCGCCAGCGCTTCGGCGATGTCGGCGAGCCGGAAGGTCTTGTAGATCGGCAGTGACAGCTTGCCGGCCTCGATCGCCGGCCATAGATCGGCGCGCATCGCGCGATTGATCTCGCGCACCTCTTCGGCGCTGCGGGTGCGAAAGGTCACGCCGATATAGTCGATGCGTTTGAGCGCATGTTTGTCGAAATCGAACTCGCCTTTCATACCGCCGAGCCGGCCGACATTGACGATGCGGCCGAGAATGCTGGCGGCTTCCAGATTCTGATTGGCGACCGGCGCCGAGACGAGATCGACGATGAGATCGACGCCCTTGCCGCCAGTGGCTTTCTTCACTTGGTCCGGCCAGGTCTGATCGCTTGAATCGAGTGCAAGATCGCAGCCGAATTCGGCTAGCCGGGCCCGGCGCTCGGGATTGGTCGAGGTGCCGATCACAAGCGAGGCACCCATGAGCTTGCCGATCTGCATGCCCATGAGCCCGACACCGGCGCTGGCGCCCTGCATCAGCATGGTCTCGCCGCGCTTTAATCGTCCGGCGGTGACCACGGCATTGTGCATGGTCTGCAAGGCGACCGGAAAGCAGGCCGCCTGCTCGTAGCTCATATTGTTTCCCGGGATGCGATGCACCCGCCCGGCATCGGTGACCACATATTCGGCAAAGCCGCCGGGCGCCGAGGCCATCACGCGGTCGCCGGGCCTGATGCCTGGCACCTCGCTGCCGACCGCCTCGACTTCGCCGGAACACTCCAGGCCGAGCCGGGCGCCGACGCCGCCGACACTGCCGTGCTGATGGCCCAAGGCGACCAGAAGATCGGCTCGGTTGAGGCTCGAGGCCCGTACCCGGATCAGGACCTCGTTCGGCTTCGGTGTCGGCTTCGGCAGGTCGCGGACTTCGACGCCTTTTTCGCCCAAAACGGCGGCTTGCATGATCGATCCTCCGGTCGCACTTCTATTGAGCCGTGTGGTATCGTTGAAACCATGCCGGTTTCAACTGTTCCGATAGCGCGCTGCACGCGAACCATCCGCCCGAGAACTTTCCGCCTATGAATCAGCTTGTCCGCCCGAAAGAAATAAAAAAAATCGGCGCTTCGGCCTGCCCGCATGACTGCCCCTCGACCTGTGCGCTGGAAGTCGAGATTTTCGACGACCATACGATTGGCCGCGTGCGCGGCGCCCCCGATAACGCCTATACCGCGGGTGTGATCTGCGCCAAGGTCGCGCGCTATGCCGAGCGCGTGCATCATCCCGACCGGCTGAGGGAGCCGCTGCGGCGTGTCGGCGGCAAAGGCAGCGGCCGATTCGCGCCGGTGTCCTGGGACGACGCGCTCGACATCGTCGCCGAAGCGTTCACGCGCGCCGAAGCGAAACACGGCACCGAGGCGGTGTGGCCTTATCTTTACGCTGGCACGATGGGTTACGTGATGCGCGACGGCATTCATCGCCTGCGTCACGCCAAGAAATATTCCGGCTTCTTTTCCACGATCTGCGTCAATTCCGCCTTCACCGGTTTTATCGCCGGCACCGGCAAGCTCGCCGGGGCCGATCCGCGCGAAAT
>DASXJB010000009.1:0-2568 GCA_036497645.1 Xanthobacteraceae bacterium | reverse complement strand
TGCGATTGCCCTGGTCGATGTACCAGGTGCCCTGCCCGATCACGGATACGTCCCGGCCGGTGTTGCCAAACTGCTGAAATTTCATGATTGCCTCGCAAGAACAGTGACACGCCACGACAGCATTTGTTCCCGCCATCGCGTGCAATAGCAAGTTTTACCGGTCATTCTTCGATGAACCAGCGCTCTTGGTGAGCTCGACCCTCTTATGAGGTTCGTCATGGCCGGGCTTGACCCGGCCATCCACGTCTTTCTTGCTGGTGCCGACAAAGACGTGGATGCCCGGCACAAGGCCGGGCATGACGATAAGCAAAGCTGCTCACTCATGACGCGTCGTTCGTAGCTCACGCTCCGTCAAAGATTTTTTGTAGGCGTTCAGTTTGCCGCCGCCAAACTTCTTTGTCCGGAACCGGCGCCGCCGGTTTGCGCGATCAGCCGCTTCAGCTCGGGAATGCACGAGCCGCAATTGGTGCCGGCTTTGAGCCGCGTCCCGATCTCGGCGGCGGAGCCGGCGCCGGATGCAACGGCATCGCAGATCGCGTCGCGGCCGACACCGAAGCAGGCGCAGACGACGGGCCCTGCATTCGCAATCCCGTCCATCGATTTGCCCGACAGCAACGTTTTTCGCTGATCCTCGCCCAGCACGCCTGCCGCAAACATTTCCGTCACAACGTTCCAGTCTCCCGCATCTCCCGCGGGACCGAGGAAAAGACAGACCTCGATCCGCCCCGCGGCAAACGACGCTGCGCGGTAAACGCCGCCACCGAAGTCGCTGTATTCGGCAAGCTGCGACTTGACGGCCGACCGCAGCCACGCCGACCACCCTGCAAGGTCTGCCTTGTCGGCAATGAGATAACCAATGCCGCCGGTAATGGCGACGCGCGCCCACCAGGCGTGGTCGGGTAATCGTAGCCTCGTGCGGGATAGCGCGAAGCCGCGAAAAACATAGTCGTACGGCGCAATCGACGCCGGCGTAGCCTTGTTCTCCGGCTGTCCGGAAAACGGATCGGTCAGCGGCGCCACCAGCGCGCCGACGCGCGCTGCGGATGCCGTCGCCTCGCTCCAGTGAATGGGCGCAAACAGCATCCCGCGCTGCTGGCGCGGCGTGACCACGACCTTGAGCGTGCACTGGCCGTAATCGGTGGTAATGCGGGCAAAATCGCCATCGACCAGGCCGTGTCTTGCCGCATCGTCCGGATGCACCTCGACGAACGGCTCCGGGTGATGTTGACCGAGCCGCGGGCTCGCGCCAGTGCGGGTCATGGTGTGCCATTGGTCGCGGATGCGGCCGGTGTTGAGCCGAAGCGGCCTTGCCGCATTGGTTTCGGTACGCAGCGCCGGCACTTCGGGCGCGACAAAACGTGCCTTTCCGTCGTTGCCGAAAAATCCGCCTTCCGCGAAAAAACGCTGCTGCGGCTCGGCTTCGCTGAGCCGATGCGGCCACTGCACCGGCGCCAGAGAATCGAACGCGTCGTCGGAGAGAGTTTGCAACCCGCCGATATCGAAATCGCGGCTGCCATTATTCTCGAACGCTGACAGCGCCGCGTGCTCGCGAAATATTTGTGCCGGTGAATGGAAATCGAACGCGGCGGCAAAGCCGAGGCGCCTCGCGACTTCGCTGATGATCCACCAATCGGGGCGGGTTTCGCCCGGGGGGTTGAGGAATGCGCGTTGCCGCGAAATGCGCCGCTCCGAATTGGTCACCGTGCCCGATTTTTCACCCCACGCCTGCGCCGGCAGCAGCACATGCACGCCCGCATCGACGGTGTCGTTGCCAAGTACGTTCTCGGAAACCACGAACAGTTCGAGCTTGTTCAGCGCCGCGCGCGCTGAATCGGCGTCGGGCAACGACACGGCGGGGTTGGTGCCCATCACCCACAGCGCCTTGATCTCGCCGCGCCCGATCGCCTCGAACATCTGCACGGCCTTCAGCCCCTCGTGGGTCGCAATCCGCGGCGCTTTCCAGAATCTCCGCACTCGGTCGATGCCCGCTGGCGTGAAGCCCATGTGCGCGGCGAGTTGATTGGCGAGCCCACCGACCTCGCGGCCGCCCATCGCATTCGGCTGCCCGGTGAGCGAAAAGGGCGAAGCCCCCTTCTTGCCGATCCGCCCGGTGGCGAGGTGACAATTGAGGATGGCGTTAACCTTGTCGGTGCCTTGTGCCGACTGGTTGACGCCCTGCGAATAGAGCGTGACGGCGCGCGGGGTTGCCGCAAACAGCTGAAAAAATGCCGCCACCTCCGCCTCCGAAAGCCCCGTCGCCAATGCGGTCGCGGCGGCGCTGCCGGCAATGCTTCGGGCGCGCGTCAAGGCCTCGTCAAAGCCGACCGTGTGATGGTCGATGTAGTCGCGGTCGAGCGCGTCGGTAGCGGCAAGGTGGACCAGCAATCCGGAGAACAGCGCGGCGTCGGTGCCGGGCCTTACACCTAAGAACAGGTCGGCCTCCTCAGCCGTATCGGTCCGGCGCGGATCGATCACGACAATGCGCGCGCTGCGCCGCTCTTTGTTGGCGATCATGCGCTGAAACAGAACCGGATGGCACCATGCCGCGTTGGAGCCGACCAGAATCAT
>DASXJB010000008.1:0-2690 GCA_036497645.1 Xanthobacteraceae bacterium | reverse complement strand
GACCTTCACGTCGAACAACTTCTCGACGGCTTCCTTGATCTGCGGCTTGGTCGCCGTCATGGCGACCTTGAACACAACCTTGTTGAACTCGGAGGCGTTGGTCGCCTTCTCGGTGATGAGCGGCGCGATAATAATGTCGTAGTGGCGCGGATCGGTGGTGGTCATTTGAACCGCGCCTCCAACGCATCGACGGCGGCGCGGGTGAGCACGAGCTTATGCCGCCGCATGATGTCGTAGACATTGATGCCGGCAACCGGCAGCACGTCGATATTCGGAATGTTGCGTGCCGCCTTGCGCACGTCGGCACCGAGTTCGGCGCCATCGATGAACAACGCGTTCGACACGCCGAGCTTGTCGAAATGGCCGCGCAAGGCTTTGGTCTTGGCTTCTTTGACCGTCAGCGTATCGATTACCACGATACCGCCGTCCTTGGCTTTGGCCGATAGCGCATGCTTGAGCGCAAGCGCGCGAACCTTTTTCGGCAGGCCGATGGCGTGGCTGCGGGTATGCGGACCGAACGAACGGCCGCCGCCGCGGAATAGATTGACCCGCGCCGAACCGTGGCGCGCCGAACCGGTGCCCTTCTGCCGGTACATTTTCTTACCGGTGCGCATGATGTCGGCCCGGTTCTTCACTTCATGGGTGCCGCGCTGGCGTTTGGCCAATTGCCAGACGACGCAGCGGTGAATGATGTCGGTGCGCGGCTCGAGCCCGAAGATGGCATCCGACAGCGTGACCGAGCCCGCTTTCTTGCCGTCGAGCGTGGTGACCTCCAACTCCATATCACTCGCCCTTCTTCGGCTTCTTGCCGGCAGCAGGTTTTGCCGCCTCGCCCTTTGGCGCCGGCTTGGCGGTTTCCTTGGCGGGTGCCTCGTTGGCAGGCGCTTGCGCGGCGGCCGGTTGCGATGCGGCTTGTGGCGCGTGGCTTTCCGATCTGGCTTCCGGTTTGGCGGCGGCTTCGCTCGTCGCCGACGCGCCCTCATCCGCTTTGCCAGCGGGTGCACCTTCAGCGAGCTTGAATTTGCCGGGTTTCGGCACGCCATCCGGCAGCCGCTTCTTCACGGCATCGCGCACCGTGATCCAGCCGCCTTTGACGCCGGGCACCGCGCCCTCGACCAGGATGAGGCCGCGCTCGACGTCGGTTTGTCTCACTTTCAGATTAAGCGTCGTCACCCGATCGACGCCGAGATGGCCCGCCATCTTCTTGTTCTTGAAGGTTTTGCCCGGATCCTGGCGGCCGCCGGTCGAACCATGCGAACGGTGCGAGATGGAAACGCCGTGGCTGGCGCGCAGACCGGCGAAATTCCAGCGCTTCATCGGGCCGGCCCAGCCTTTGCCGGTGGAGGTGCCGGTCACGTCGACATATTGCCCGACGACGAAGTGGTCGGCGGTGATTTCGGCGCCGATCGGAATCAAAGCATCTTCGTCAACGCGGAATTCGGCAAGCTTGCGCTTGGGCTCGACCTTGGCGACGGCGAAATGACCACGGTCGGCTCTGGTCGTGCTCTGCACCTTGCGCAGGCCGGCGCCGAGCTGGAGCGCGATGTAGCCGTTCTTCTCTTTGGTGCGATGACCGACAACCTGGCAATTGCCAAGGCGCAATACCGTTACCGGCACGTGTTCACCGCTGTCGGTAAACAGGCGCATCATGCCGATTTTCTGTGCGAGCACGCCGGAACGCATTGTCCTTCTCCGAGGCCCCTTACAGCTTGATTTCGACGTCGACGCCGGCGGCAAGATCGAGCTTCATCAAAGCATCGACCGTTTGCGGCGTCGGATCGACGATATCGAGCAGACGCTTGTGGGTGCGCATTTCGAATTGCTCGCGGCTCTTCTTGTCGATGTGCGGCGAGCGGTTGACGGTGAACTTTTCGATCTTAGTCGGCAGCGGAATCGGCCCGCGGACCTGCGCACCGGTACGCTTGGCGGTGTTGACGATCTCGCGCGTCGACGCATCGAGGATGCGATGGTCGAACGCTTTTAGCCGAATGCGGATATTCTGGCCGTTCATGAGTTCGTCTCTCCGCCCCGTCGCGGCCGGACTGTTCCGGCCATCTCCAATTAACCCGCACCGCGGTGCCTATTTGATCGAGATGGCCGGGACGAAGCCCGGCCATGACGACACGCTAATCCTCACTCGATGATGTTCGCCACCACTCCGGCGCCAACGGTTTTGCCGCCCTCGCGGATAGCGAAGCGCAGCTTCTCCTCCATGGCGATCGGCACGATCAGCGTAACCTCCATGGCGATATTGTCGCCCGGCATCACCATCTCAGTGCCTTCGGGCAACGTCACCACGCCGGTCACGTCGGTGGTGCGGAAATAGAACTGCGGTCGGTAATTGGTGAAGAACGGGGTGTGACGTCCGCCATCCTCCTTGGTGAGAATGTAAGCCTCGGCCTTGAACTTGGTGTGCGGCTTTACCGAGCCGGGCTTTCACAGCACCTGGCCGCGCTCCACCTCCTCGCGCTTGGTGCCGCGCAGCAGACAGCCAACGTTGTCGCCGGCTTCGCCCTGATCGAGCAGCTTGCGAAACATCTCCACGCCGGTGACTACCGTCTTCTGCGTCGGGCGGATGCCGACGATCTCGACTTCCTCACCGACCTTGATGACGCCGCGTTCGAAGCGGCCGGTGCACACGGTGCCGCGGCCGGAGATCGAGAACACGTCTTCGACCGGCATCAGGAACG
>DASXJB010000007.1:0-44669 GCA_036497645.1 Xanthobacteraceae bacterium | reverse complement strand
GGATAGAACGACAGATTGATGTTCTCCAAGACCTTGCGATTGCCCGGATAAACCTTGGACAAGTCTTGCATGTGGTAGATGAATTGACGGGCCATGGTCAGTTTCGGTTAGGCGCCTTTGCGTTCTCGCTGGCCGCGCTTTTTCTCTCAAGCGCGCGGCGCCGGCGCGATCATCACGGCGCGATTAAGGGGAAATCCGCCCCCGATGTAGCGAGGCTCGCGCGCGGCGGCAAGGCGGCAAGCCCTTTGGTGTCGGGGCGAAGCGGCGTTGCGCCGGCCGGCCGGTAACCCACCGGAAACTTTGGCTGGCGATTTGGCCCCACTGGGCCCCCAAAAGCCTACCGATTTTTAATGATTCTTGCCCAAACTTTGTCTCAAACGTCCGTTTGAAAATAATACATGTGTTTGAGGGCGGCCTTGGTTTGGCCGTTCAGCGTCACAAGCGTTCGGAGCGTTGCATGCGACATGATTTTTCCAAGACCTTGCGCCGGCTGTGGCGAACGTGCCTCGGCGGCGAAGGCGCCTATCGGCCCGATCTATACTACATGCGGGGACCCGGTCCGAAGTGGCACGCCAAGTACGGCAGCTTGACTGGGAAAGCGAATGCAACTGGCGGGTCGAGTGTGCGGGACAATCGCGCCCACGCGTATCGCGCCTGAAGCTGTTCCCTCAGCCATCGGGATTGGCGCAAACGCCAAATCCGAAACAAGCTATTGCTCCAAGCCTGTCATTGTGGAGTCCGGGATTCTCGCGCCCCCGGACGGCGCGCCGTTTCTATCCGCTTGTCTTCGGTCAGGCGTTATGAGACGGCTACGAAACAGGTCTGCGAAATGGGGCTGGAAACATGGCAATTCGTTGCGCGATCCTTGATGACTACCAGAATGTGGCGCTCAAGCTCGCCGATTGGGGCAAGGTCAAAGACCGCGTCGAAATCAAAGTGTTTCAGGAGCATTTTGGCGGATCAGACAAAGTCATCGCAGCGCTGCAAGGCTTTGAAGTCATCGTCGCCATGCGCGAGCGGACAGCATTCCCGAAAACGGTCCTCGACGCCCTGCCCGACCTTAAACTCCTGATCACCACCGGCATGCGCAACGCCTCGATCGATACCGAGGCCGCCAAAGCGCGCGGCGTCACTGTATGCGGCACCGGCACGTTTGGTAATCCCACTTCCGGCGTCGCCATCGGGCTGATGCTCGAACTGACCCGCCGTATCGGTTACGAGAATGCGCGGCTGCATGCCGGCGCATCGTGGCAGACGACGATCGGGCTCGACCTTGAGGGTACGACGCTCGGTATCTTGGGATTGGGCAAGCTCGGCACGCGCACCGCCAACGTCGCCAAAGCCTTCGGCATGAAGGTGGTGGCCTGGAGCCAGAATTTGGCCGCCGAGAAGTGCCGCGAGGCAGGTGTCGACT
The DNA here is from genome assembly GCA_036497645.1 of Xanthobacteraceae bacterium. GTDB lineage: Bacteria > Pseudomonadota > Alphaproteobacteria > Rhizobiales > Xanthobacteraceae > BOG-931. Next base: position 43,255 of record DASXJB010000007.1, on the reverse strand, counting down.
ACGCGACCAAAGACGACTTGTTCCGCCAGTCCGACTTCATCACCGTTCATGTCGTGCTCTCGGGCCGCACACGCGGACTGATCGGTGCCGCCGAACTTGCGCTGATGAAGCCCACGGCTTTTCTCATCAACACCTCACGCGGGCCGATCATCGATGAAGGCGCCGTCATCGCCGCGCTGCGGCAGCGTAAGATCGCCGGCGCCGGTCTCGATGTATTCGATGTCGAGCCGCTGCCGCTCGATCACCCGTTTCGCACGATGGACAATGTCGTGATTACGCCGCATCTCGGCTATGTTTCCGAGCAGAACTACCGGCGCTACTTCGCCGACGCGGTCGAGAACATCCACGGCTTTCTCGATGACAAGCCGGTGCGAGTGCTGAGCTAAAACCGCTGAGCTGATCAACCCCTGCCGTTTTTCCGCGAAAACCGCTAATGTCGGCGCGAGAGAGAAGCGCCGTGACAGAGGCATGACGACGCGCGAACAAAATAGCTTTCTCACGCAGACCGGCCCCGGCACGCCGGTGGGAAATCTCGTGCGGCGCTATTGGATCCCGGCGCTGTTGTCGTCAGAAATTGCGGCCCCTGATTGCCCACCGGTGCGGGTGAAGCTTCTTGGCGAGCGGCTGATCGCCTTTCGCGACAGCCTAGGACGCGTTGGCGTCATGGATGAGTTCTGTGCGCACCGCGGCGTGTCGCTGTGGTTCGGCCGCAACGAGGAGAACGGCCTGCGCTGTCCGTATCATGGCTGGAAATACGACGTAACCGGCCAATGCATCGAAGTGCCGTCGGAACCGCTCGAAAGCGGCTTCTGCAACAAGATCAAGCTTGCTGCCCATGACTGCATCGAACGCGGCGACGTAATCTGGGTCTATATGGGACCGCCGCATCAGAAACCGCCGTTGCCAATTTTTGAATGGACTACGGTGCCCGCGACGCATCGCTTCGTGTCGAAGCGGACGCAGGAATGCAATTGGCTGCAGGCGCTGGAAGGCGGCATCGATTCGGTGCATGTGTCGTTTCTGCACCGGCATGATTTGCGTAGCGATCCGCTGCATGTCAGCCAGGGCGCTGAATTCACCCGCGAAACCGGTGCGCGTTTCGAAGTGCTCGAGACCCGCGGCGGTATGGTGATCGGCGTGCGGCGGCCGGCGGCCGCGCGCCAGCTCTACTGGCGGATCACGCAATGGGTGATGCCGTTCCACACCATGATTCCGCCTTACGGCGACAATGCGCTCAACGGCCACGCCTTCGTGCCGATCGACGACGAGAACTGCATGGTGTGGTGCTTCACCCATCATCCGACGCGGCCGCTTTCGGCACATGAGCTCGCCACGATGCGCGCTGGCGGCGGCATTCACGTGCAGCTTTTGCCGGGTTCGTTCCGGCCGGTCGTCAACAAGGACAACGATTACAAGATTGATCGCGTGGCGCAGAAGCACCACAAGTCCTATAGCGGCGTCAAAGGCATCGCGATGCAGGACGCCGCCATTCAGGAGAGCTGCGGACCCATTCAGGATCGCAGCAAAGAAAATCTGGTTTCAACCGACAACGCCGTCATCATGGCGCGCGCGCGATTGCGCAAGGCGGCCCTTGCGGTAGCTCAGGGCGGGGCGCCCGATGGACTCGATCCGGCAACACACGCGGTGCGCTCCGCCGCCATCGTGTTGCCGGAAGAAGCGAATTTTTATCAGGCCGCGGCCGATGCGCTGGTCGTCCGTGAAGGGATTGCCCACGCCTCGGTGTGAATAGGCGGGCGCCCCGGCATAGCGGTTATCCGGCGAGCCGCACCATCCACTCGCTCTGCGGGTAGACGATCAGCGCCGCTGCGGCGAGCGCAATACCGTAGGGAATTCCGGCGTCGTGCCGGTGCAAGCGATCGGCCCATTCCGCGCCCGCCAAAATAGCCGGCAAAGGTATGGTGCGAAACAGCAGGATGAGCAATGTCAGCGCGCCACCCAAGATCGACGCGTAGATCAAATAATCGAACAGATTGCCGAAGCCGAGCCAGAGCGCCGTAGCTGCCGCAAGCTTGGCGTCGCCGCCGCCGATCCAGCGGCAAGCGAAGCAAAGGAATGCCACCGCAAGAACCGCGGCCCCCGCAGCGAGATGCGAAAGCAGGGCACTGCCATTCAACCCGCAGAGCAGCGCGACCATTGCAAATCCCGCGACCAGAATGAGCGAGATGCGGTTGGCAATGGTCATGGTCAAAAGATCGCTCGCGGCGGCAAACGCCATTGTCGCGGGGAACAGTGTCAATCCGATCGCTTCGCTCAGCATGGCGCATCACCGTCGAAAAATGAAAAGGCTCCGCAGCGCAGCCGGAGCCCTCTGCCAGCGGTCGGTAAAGACGCCGCTTTACTTGAGCGTGCTGGAAAGGCTGCTAAACGCCGTCTTAAGGTTGTTACCGAGGCCCTGAATCACGGCGATGATGGCAACCGATATGCCGGCGGCGACGAGGCCATATTCGATGGCGGTCGCGCCTGACTCGTCTTTCGCAAAACGCGCGATAAGGGCTTGCATCGGGATTTGGCTCCTTAAATTCCCACTGGCTGCTTGCGTCGAGCAAAGGGTTTACGAACCCTTTCGATTGAATTGCAAAATATCGGTGAGACATTTCGGGCCGGTTAAGCAAAACCCAGCACTAATCGCGTTCGTTCGCTGTAGTTAACGCGGTGTTGCCGACTGTGCCCGTTGCGAATGGCGCTCGCGCAAACGCGGCCGCGTAGACAGACGACGCGGCTACGCCTCCTCAGACTGCCGGCAATGAAAATGCTGCTATTTGTTTTCGGGAATGGACAGCGTCGTCGTCGCCTTGATTTTTTCCATCGCGAAGCGCGAGGTGACGTTCTTCAGGGGGATGGCGGCGATCAAGCGCTTATAAAAGGAGTCGTAGCCGGCAATGTCGGCGACAACGACGCGCAGCATGTAATCGACGTCGCCCGCCATACGATAGAACTCCATCACTTCCGGCATTGCAGTGACCGTCTTGGCGAAGCGGTCGAGCCAATCCTGGGAGTGGTCGCCGGTCTCGATTGAAACGAAGACGCTGATGGGAAGCCCGACGCGCTGCTGATCGACCAGAGCCACACGCTTGAGAATGACGCCGTCGGCCTCGAGGCGCTGAATCCGCTTCCAACAGGGCGTCGAGGACAATCCGACCCGCGCGCCGATCTCGGCGACCGAAAGAGACGCGTTTTCCTGCAAGACAGCAAGTATTTTCCTATCAATCGCATCCATCAGCCGGTTTTTCCATACGGACCGCCTCTATGATTTCTAGAGAGAAAAATATTCTAGCGCAAGCCGGCGGGTCTTGGATTTAATCGACCCGTTGCGGGGCGGCCGCGCTGGGCCGTGCAGTCAATGTCGGTGCATTTTGCTCCAAAAAGGCCTCGACTTCGGCCCGCGTGGGCGCCCCGGCCGAGCCGCCGATGCGGGTGCATTTTATCCCGGCGACCGCTGCGCCAAAGCGCATGGCGTCGACCTCGTTTCGGCCTTCCGCGAGCGCCATCACGAATCCGCCGTGAAAGGCATCCCCTGCCCCGAGCGTATCGACCGCGGCGATTTTGAACACCGGCAGGCGGCGCACTCTGCCGTCCTCGAGATAAACGATGTCGTCCGGTCCGTTGCTGACTGCGAGGAACGCGTCCGTCTTGCCGGCAATGCGCTTTAGTCCCTCACCGAGATCGGTAACGCTGGTGGTCTCGCGCAGACATTCCCAGGAAAAGACGACATGCGAGGCGACGCGAAACAACGGATCGTCTTCGACCGTCGGGCGATCGCCGTCGAGCACGACCGGTAGATTGCGGCGGCGCGCCGCTTCGCAGATCGGCCGGACGAATTCCGGGTAGCGGTTGTCGGCAAGCACCGCATCGGCGGCACTCACGACGCGCTCCGGATCGTCCGGCGCCGAAGCCGCGATACGCTCGTCGCGATAGGTGACGATGGTGCGGTCGCCGCGCGTATTCATGAAGATCGCCGAGAGCGCCGTGCCGAGTCCATCGATGCGCTGACAAGCCATGCAGTCGACGTTCTCGCGCGCCAAAGCCTTAAGCACGCGGTCGCCATTTTCGTCTTCGCCGGCCGGTCCACCCATCGGACCAGCCAGCGCAGCGCGACCGCCCAGCCGAGCGATTGCCACCGCGGCGTTCGCGGCGCACCCGCCATTGACGACAAAGAATCCCTTGGCCTGAACTTTGCCGTCGGGTTGCGGGAATTCGTCAACGCGAAACACCTCATCGAGCACGATGATGCCAGCGCACAGGATGCGCGGTGCGCGCTCAGCTAGCGACATCGGGGCCGTCCTCGACATAACTGCGGATGATGTGATGAGCGATCGCAACCGGTGGCGGCGCGGTCAGCCCTTGCGGGTGTTGCCGATTGAGCATCAAGGCGAGTTCTTCGCGATCGAACCAGCGCGCGTCTTCCAGTTCTTCGCGGTCAATGACGATCGTCTCGGACAGCGCCTCGGCGTGACAGCCGATCATAATCGAAGAAGGAAACGGCCACGGCTGGGAAGCAAAATAACGTACCCGCCCGCAAGCAATACCAACCTCTTCCAGAACTTCGCGGCGCACGGCCTCTTCGATGCTTTCGCCGGGCTCGGTGAATCCGGCCAGACACGACCACATGGTCGGCGCGAAGCGGCGCGAACGCCCGAGTACGCAACGTTCGCCGGAAATCGCCAGCATGATGACGACAGGATCGGTGCGCGGAAAATGCTCGGCCCGGCAGGAGGGACAGTCGCGCCGCCAGCCAGCTTGGGTCAGCGCAGTCGCTGCGCCGCAATTCGGGCAGAACCGATGACGCGCATGCCAGCCGAGCAACGCTTTAGCTTCGGCCAATGGCGGCAGATGATCCGCGGCCACCATGCCTTGCACCGCAATCGATCGCAGATCGGAGATCTTGAGATCATTGCGCGTCTTCAGTTGCTCCACCGCGTCTTGGTCGAGGCCGAATCCAAAACGCGGCGCCGTATCGGCAAGCCCAAGGAATACGATTTCACGGACCGAACCAAGGGCGCGCGCCTCGCGCGGCGTGAACAGCGGATCGCAAGGTTCGCCGGCCTTGAGGACCACCAGTTCGCCCCCGATCACGTAGCTCGCGGCTTGCCGGTGTTCGCCATATCGCTTGAGCGCGGCGTCATCGCCGCGGCTCGTGACGGCGCGGTCGAGCCGACTGGCGGTGTAGCCGAGCGCCGGGCGCGGGCCGAGTGTCCCGATTCCGAAGTTTGTCACCATTTGCGGCGCGCTTTAAGCGGCATCACTCGGCCGCCTCGCGCAATGGCCGCGGATAGATCGCGTCATATAGCTCAGGGCGCTGCCATTGCGGACCAAGCACGCCCTGCTTGGCGCCGCATGCCGCCGACGAACCGACCTCGTCGCGCGAGGCACGCAGCTGCCGGATGCGGTCGAGACTGACATCGACAATGCTCAGTCCGGCCGCCGTGCTCTCGAACATGACCTCCTCGGGCGCCGCCACCATCGCCAGTCCGCGCTGCGAATGGTCGAACAGGTTCTGCGTCGTAACCACGATCGCCAAGTTCTCAATCGCGCGCGCCCAAATCAGGGTGCGCCAGGTGCTCCACAGCCGGTTCTTGTCGATCCCGGCCGGCATGAAAATGAGCTCGGCGCCGCGCAACGCCAGTGCCCGCGAGACTTCAGGCATGTATACCTCGCTGCACATCGCGAGGCCGACCTTGCCGTGCGCGGTTTCGAAAACCGGAAATTCATTGCCCGGAACATATTGAAATTCCCAGGACCGGCCGCCGGTATAGATCCAGGGCCCGTTCGGATGGGTGCGCCGATACCGGGCTGGCGCCCGGCCGTCCGGATAAGCCATCACAATCAGGTTGTGGGCGGTCGCCGCCTTAACATCGATCGGCTCGATCGTGCTGAATACGGCATGCACGCCATGCTTGGCGGCGGCTTCCGCAAGCGCAGCGCTGGGATCGAACGTCGCCGGCATGCGCCACGGACCCGGATAGGTCTCCGGGAAGCAGACGAAATCTGCCCCGTCCGCCGCCGCGCGCTCGATCCATTGCGCCGCATCGGTAACATTACGCTCGGCTTCGCCGGGCGAATGCGAAATCGGCTGCACGACGGCGATACGGAAGGTCATTGGCGTCTCCCCGAAAGCATGATGCGGTAGAACCGGGAACCGCTTTTCTGGGATCATGCTTCACAAAAAGCTCAGATCGTCAATCGATTCGGTCTGAAGCGGCCGGGCTTTACCTACCCCAAACAGCCTGTTGCTGGGAATTGAAACCGCCGCGTGCAGCAAGGTCAAGGCGCGCCAGCTCTGAAACGCTGCAACCTCGCCGTAGCGCGAAAAAAAGCTTCGAACGGAACACCGCGACGCTTCCGGGCCCATCCCCCGATTCTAATCGGCCACAAGGTCGTCGGCCTCGAGCGGCAGGGTCGCAGATGCGAACCACTCGGCGCGAGCGCTCGCGCGTCGGCGCGCACGATCATTGGTCGGCAACTGCAAAAGGGCGTAGAGGTCGCGCAGTTCCTGTTGGGCGGCGCGATGGAACCGGCCGGGCCGTGTACCCAACGTTGCCTCGTCGAGCGGATCGCAAGCGGTCAGGCCGGACGGGAATAATTGCCGATACATAATGCGCTCCGCGCAACCGTCGAGCGGCCGAAACCCGAGACGCATCGCCAATTTATCCAGACTGTCGTCCACGAGTCGCCCGAGCGAAAAACGGTTGCGGACAACCCGCCAATCGGTATGGCTGCGGTCGAACAGCCTGCGCCGGCGACGCGCCTCGCACACCATTGCCGCATAGTGCCCGGTTTCAGTTATCTCGTGGGTCAGCGGATCGATTGCACCGAGCGTCCCAAAATCGAGAAAACTATCGTTGAGCGGCGTCAACAGCGTATCGGCCAGCAGATGGGCGAGGCGCATCAAATAGCTGTCATTCGCTGGCGTATCGATCACCAGGAAATCAGCCGAGTCCTCGAAGCCGCGAATGGCGGACTCGAAAGCTGCAAGCTCCTCAGCTTCGTTGTCCTCCAGCCGGGCCCCTTCAGCGCGTGGAATACAGCGGTGGATCGGGATTTGAAGTTCAAGTCCTCGATGGCCTGCCCAGATCTTCCGGTTCTCGATGTAATGCGTGAGGCTTTTTTGATTGCTATCGAGATCGACCGTGCCAACGCGTTGGCCGTCGTTGATAAGCGCGATGGCGACGTGCATGGCGAGCGTCGTCTTGCCCGAGCCCCCCTTCTCGTTTCCGACGACAATCACATGCGGCGCCTTCTGGAGGATGGGCGGCGCCTGTTGCAGCATTGCAGTGAACTTCTACGAGTTCTCCCGGTGTTCAATCAATGCGACTGCGATTGCCCGGTTCCGAACTGCGCGGAGATTTTTGTGGACGAAGAGCGTGACTGATCTGCGTGAATACCGTTGCTCTTGCGAGCATCGCTAACTTAGTCACCGAATCGTCAGGCAAAGTCGCGCCGGCTCAGTAGAAAACGTCATAGACGACGTCGATCACTTCGCCGGTCGTGAGATCGACCAGCAAGAGATCCGGCCCGTAGCGCACCCATTGGTAATCGGGGGGCGGCGGCGGCAAGCCAATGAGATCCCAGTCCGAGTACCAGTAATCCTCCACCAGAAAAACCGCCGGCAGGGATGCGCCGGCTGCCCAGCGGCGATAGCCCCAGCCTGGCGGATAAACAAACGGCTCGCTCCGCACGCGCTCGAACGCTTGGCCGCGGTAGACGAACTGGGCGCCGCCTGGGTGGACAAATTCGGCTCCGCGGTGCGGCTCGCCGGGATGCACAATTTCTACGCCCGGGGGCGGACCGCCGGGGCGGATGAACTCACCGCCCGGGCGCGGACCAGCGCCTGGAGTGATCACTTGCGCGCCCGCAGGTGGGCCATTGGGCGCATGCTGCGGGATGAATGGCTTGCCTGGCGGCGGTCCGCCGCCCGGACGCTGCTGCGGCGGTGGATGCCCCCGATGGTCTTCATCGTGTTGCGCTGCGGCCAAGCAAGAGAGCGCGATCGAGAAGACCGCCAGCCAGATCGCCCTAATCGCAAACCCGCCCCATTGTCGGTGCAAACCGCGCGCCTTTCCGAATCGCAAGATTTACGAACGCTATCAAATCGCTCCAGCTGGCGGAATCGGCCGCGCTTGCTTTCCGGTCGTCCGCGGCCGATATAAGTGATGGGAGGTTGGCGGTGGACGAGCCACTCGCCAACCGGGTCAGGTCCGGAAGGAAGCAGCCCTAACGAGCGCGGTTCGGGTCGCTCGTCAGCCTCCCACCCACTGTTTCGCAGCCCAGCAACTGCGCCGTCACTTTCGGGGCGAACGCAGGCGAGCTGGCCTTGATGCAGCTTGAACGGCAAAACCGGGCGGCGGCCGAAGGCTCGTGCATGGTTTCCGGTTTAACTTGCCGTTCACGCTGCGCGCTTCGGCGGGTTCCCCAACCTCCCATGCTTGCGGCGCAAGATCGGAGGGTCGCGCTCATCCCGAGGTGAGTTCTTAGAGTCCGAATCGCCTGCCAAGCAGACCATGAGCGATACCACAACGTCATCCTACCGCGTCCTGGCGCGGAAATACCGCCCCGCGACATTCGACGACCTGATCGGTCAGGACGCCATGGTGCGCACGATCTCGAATGCCTTCGAGGCCGGGCGGATCCCGCAGGCCTGGATCCTCACCGGCGTGCGCGGGGTCGGAAAGACGACGACCGCGCGGATTCTCGCCCGTGCGCTCAATTACGAACTGCCGAACGGCTCAATCGCCGCGCCGTCCATCAACATGCCGGTGCTCGGCGTTCACTGCGAAGCGATCATGGAAAGCCGCCATCTCGACGTCATCGAGATGGATGCCGCATCGCATAACAGCGTCGACGACGTGCGGCAAATCAATGATGCGATCCGCTACGCACCGGTCTCGGCGCGCTACAAGGTCTACATCCTCGACGAAGTGCACATGCTGTCCGGCGCCGCTTTCAACGCGCTGTTGAAAACACTAGAAGAGCCGCCGCCACACGCCAAATTCATTTTTGCCACCACGGAAATCAGAAAAGTCCCGATTACGGTGCTGTCGCGGTGCCAGCGCTTCGATCTGCGGCGCGTCGATGCTGCCCGTCTGGTGGAACATCTCCAAGGTATTGCCAGCAAAGAAGCGATCAAAGCAGAACCGGAGGCGCTGGCTCTGATCGCGCGGGCCGCGGAGGGTTCGGTCCGTGATGCACTTTCGCTGTTCGATCAGGCGATCGCGCATGCGGGCGCTCAGCTCGGTGTTTCCTGCGCAGCAGCCGGCCCCGTCCGCGCCGATGACGTGCGGCAGATGCTCGGGCTCGCCGACCGCACGCGGATCATCGAACTATTCGATGCCCTAATGCGCGCCGATGTCGCGGCGGCGCTCAAAGAGCTGCGCGATCAATACGATTCCGGCGCCGACCCGGCCATGGTGCTCGGCGACCTGGCGGAATTCACCCATTTCGTCACGCGGGTCAAAATCGTGCCGTCCTTGGCGGACGACGTATCGTTGACCGAAGCCGAGCGCCTTCGCGGCCGCGCATTTGCCGCCAAGCTTTCGATGCGGATCTTGGCTCGCACCTGGCAGATGCTGCTCAAGGGCATTGCTGAAGTCGAAGCCGCTGGCCGGCCGATCGACGCAGCCGAGATGGTGCTGGTCCGGATCGCCTATGCCGCGGATTTGCCGACGCCCGATGAAGTCATCCGCACGCTTGGCGACGCGGGCCGTGGCGAGAATACCGCGCCCAACTCAGCGCCCAATTCAGCGGTCATGGCCGGGACCACGGGGCTTCGCGCCCAGGCGCGTCTGGAGCAAGCCCGGCCAGATCATGCGCGCCAAGACGTATCGGCCCGAGGATCGCGCGGACCGGTAGCTGCGGCAACGCCGATGCCCGTGCCTGCCCCCGCGCCAATCGAGACGCCGTCCGGAAATGCCGGGGAAATCCGGGCGGTAAAGAGTTTCGAGGACCTCATTGTCCTCGCCGCCGAAAAAAGGGATCTTTCGATCAAGAGCGCGCTCGAACGCGACGTGCGGCTCGTCCGGTTCGAAGATGGCACTCTCGAAATTGCGCTTGAGGCAGGTGCACGCAAAACGTTGATCGGGGAGATCTCGAAGAAGCTCGCCGATTGGACCGGCCGGCGCTGGATGGTTGCGGTTTCGGCTGAAGCGAGTTCGCCTTCGCTGCGCGCACAAGCCGAAATGCGCAAGGCGGAGATGAAAGACGGCGTGCGCGGCGACCCTTTGGTTCAGGCGGTGATGGAACGTTTCCCAGGAGCCGAAATCGTCGATGTGCGGCCGCCGACAGGGACGGCGGCAGAGCCCGCGAACGAAACGCCAAGCGGCTCCCAGTTGGACGGTGATACTGCGGACGATGATAAACTGTAGGCTTAATGCCCGGACCGGCGGCCAACACACGCTGCCAGATCGAAAGAAGCGGGACCTGTCATGGCTGATTTTCTTGGCTTGGTGAAACAAGCCACCGAATTCAAATCCAAAATGGAGGCCATGCAGGCTGAACTCGAGCAGCTCGAAGTCGAGGGCGCGGCGGGCGGCGGCCTCGTTGCCATCAAGCTATCCGGAAAAGGCGACCTGCGCGGCGCACGTATCGACGATTCGCTTCTCAAGCCGGACCAGAAAGAGATTCTTGAAGATCTCATTGTCGCCGCCCATGCCGATGCGCGGCGCAAGCTCGAGGCGATGCTCCAGGAAAAAATGCAAGCCCTCACTGGCGGTTTGCCGCTGCCACCCGGCCTCAAGCTATTTTGACGCTGCTATTTTGATGCCCGCAATTTCCGCCGGACCCGAAATCGAGCGCTTGATCCAGCTGCTCGCCCGATTGCCCGGCCTTGGCCCGCGTTCGGCACGGCGGGCGGCCTTATTCCTGATCAAGAAACGCGAACTGGTCATGGCCCCTTTGGCCACTGCCCTGCAGACCGCGATTGAGAAGATTTCAGTGTGCCGGATCTGCGGCAATATCGACACCCAGAATCCGTGCACGCTCTGCACCGATCCGCGGCGGGACGATTCGACCATCGTGGTGGTGGCGGATGTCGCCGATCTGTGGGCACTCGAGCGGGCGCACGCCATCAACGCCCGCTATCACGTGCTCGGCGGAATTTTGTCGCCGCTCGACGGCGTCGGGCCGGACGACCTTTCCATCGACGCGCTGATGAAGCGCACGAGCGACCCGGCCGTCAAAGAGGTCATTCTCGCACTCAGCGCCACGGTCGAGGGCCAAAGCACCGCTCATTACATTACCGACCTCCTGCGTGAGACGAAGGTCAAGGTGACGCGGCTGGCCCATGGCGTTCCGGTTGGCGGCGAACTCGATTATCTCGACGAAGGCACGTTGGCGGCGGCAATTCGCAGCCGCACCCCGTTCTAAGAACGGTTCCGCTGATCCAAGCATCGAAGCGGCTAGTGCGTTTTGCCTCCAATTTAATCAGGCCGCGCCCGCGATCGCACCATTGGCTTCGTCGAATCTCCCATCAAAACGTCGTGTCGACGCTCACCGGCCGCGCCACGCGGCCCATATTCGCGAAGTTTCCGGCCGGCCGGGGTATCGCCGACTTGGCCCGGCCCTTGCATGAGAAGGATCTGGCGGTCTCGGTGTCACCAAGCGTGGCGATTTGAGATTGCTGGAGCCCCGGACTCCCGGCACCGGGGCTCTATTCTTTTGCGGACCGCGGCAGGCTAAATGCCGGCGGACGCCGGGATGGCGGATAGGCCAAGCAACCCTTACAACGCTATGGGTTCGGAAAAATCGTCGCCGCCTGGTGGCGCGCGACAATTCCCCACAACGAGGGTGACTGCACTGCCGCCAAATGAACGATGACATCCCATTCGATAAGAGTTTCAGTCTCGCGCCCGATCAGGTCCAGGAGCTAGCGCCCAGCGTGCGGGCGATCGCGGCCGACAATCCAGGTCCGTTCACCTTCAAAGGCACCGTCAGCTATATCGTCGGCCGCGACCGGGTGGCGATTATCGATCCCGGTCCCGACGATGCCGCGCATGTAGCGGCGCTGCTTGATGCCGTGCGCGGAGAAACGGTTACCCACATATTTGTCACCCATACGCATCGCGATCATTCGCCAGCAGCAGCCAAAATCAAGGTCGCAACCGGCGCCAAGGTCTTCGCCCAGGGACCGCACCGTCTGGCGCGTCCGCTGCATACCGGCGAAATGCGCAGGCTCGACGCCTCGGCCGATCTGGATTTCCGTCCCGATACCGCACTCGCGGACGGCGAGACGGTGAGCGGTCACGGCTGGACACTCGAGGCGGTGACGACGCCAGGGCACACCGCCAATCATATGGCGTTCGCGTTTAAGGAGGCCAATCTGCTTTTTGCCGGCGACCATGTCATGGCCTGGTCGACGACCATCGTAGCGCCGCCAGACGGCGCCATGACCGACTATATGGCGTCGCTGCAGAAGCTCGTGCGCCGCAGCGAACCGCTCTACCTGCCAGGACATGGCGCGCCGGTGCGGGACGCGCCGCGCTACGTGCAATATCTGATCCGGCACCGCCAAGCGCGCGAAGCATCGATTTTGCATCGGCTCGCTAAAGGCGCAGCCGACATCCCTACCGTCGTGCGGGCCGTCTATATCGGGCTCGATCCGCGTCTGGTCGGCGCCGCCGCGCTGTCTGTGCTCGCGCATCTGGAAGAGCTCGTGGCGCGCGGCGCCGTTACGACCGAAGGACCGCCGTCGATCTCCGGAATTTACCGCTTGGCCTGATTGCCCTTGCCGGCCGGTTTTTGAGGCGGCGCAGGTTTCTTTTCCGGCTGCGGAGTCGAGAGCACGTCGTCGATGTCGTCGATAAGGCTGCGCACGCGCTTGGCATTGGTTCCAAGATCATGACGGCCGTAGCGTGAGGCGGAACGTACGTCGATCCGCGCCCCATCGATCGTGGGCCGGATCCGTATCACGACGTCATCGCGAAAACCAAGGATTGGCGTGCGCGCCACCGCTTCGATAATGCCGTCGCGCACGGTCCCGGTTTGCGGCGCCCGGGCGTCGATCACCCGCGGCAGCGGGCCCTGCGGCGCGCGCGAATCGACCACGCGCCATTTTCGCTTGGTTATCACCTTAATGGCGGCGCTAAAGGCGTCCTGCGGCGTCGCCGTGGTGTCGTCCGGCTCGATATCCGGATACGCCGCGTGCTGCTGCTCGGCGGCATACAGACCGGCATAGGCAATCGGATTGGCGTCGCGGGGCCGCAATCGTGCGATGGCGTCAAAATGCGGCGGATCGATCGGATCGGTCGTGACGTCGTAGATCGCCGGCAGCCGAGACGCCCTGACCCCGAGATAGACGGGATAGGCGATTAGGGCCGCGCCAATGAGCAGCGCCGTCACCGCGTGTCTGCCGCCGCCGATGCCTTGTCGCCAGATGACGATACCGGCCGCAAAAGCAAGCAAGATCGCGATGCAGGCCAGAACCAGCGCCCCCGCGAGAGTGGAAAGCGCCGGCACAATCTCGAGCGCTCCGGAACGTACGATGATTACCGCGATGAAGGTCGCCGCGAGCGAAAACATCGCAATGCGACGCGCCCAAACGGCGAGCCGCGAGACCGGTGCCTCCCTCAATGGTTGTCGTCGCATTCAGGCGTCTTGTCGCTGGGTATGGTCAATTACGTTGGCCGCCGCTGGACGCAGCCAAAGGCATTATATTTGCCTGGGCAAAGCTCGTCTTGGGCCTTGGTGCAAGTGCAATGAGGAGACTTCAGTCGTCAAGAAGGCTGTCGATCTCGACCTGAATGCTTTCACCCGGCGTACAGCGATGGCCGGCACCGGCAGCGAGAAGTGCGCGCGCTTGCTCCTCCGTCTCGGCTTCGACACACCACTCCTCGACCCGCGTGACCAGCATCCTGGCGTGGAACAGGCGGGTTTTTGTCTCGGGCGCGGCCGCAGGAGCGGCTCTGGGCAGGCGTAACACTGCGCTTCTTGCCGGCATGGTTTACGTCCGAATCAGCGGCCTTACGAAGTCTAGACGCTTAACCGTGCGGAACAAAGAAGAAACACTGCGCGGAGGTTCTCTTGTGGAACGTGAGTTCCCTCAATATCGTTGAATCGGCGTTCCTCGAAGTTCGGAGTATTGTCGTGGCCCCGCGCGCGTATTGGAAAGGCTACCTGAAGCTGTCGCTCGTCTCATGCCCTATCGCGTTGTTTCCCGCTACGTCGGAGCGGGAAAAAATCAGCTTCCATCAGGTCAATAAAGAGACCGGCCATCGTATCCGCTACAAGAAAGTCGACGCCGAAACCGGCGACGAAGTGGATAATGCCGATATCGTCAAGGGCTACGAGATCGCCAAGGGCGAATATATCGAGTTGGAACCGGACGAGCTCGAAGCGGTCGCCATCGAAAGCAAGCACGTCATCGATATCGATGAGTTCGTGCCGCGCAACGAGATCGACGAACTTTATCTGCGCGATCCGTATTACATCGTTCCGGATGGTGAGGTCGGCCAGCAGGCCTTCGCGGTTATTCGCGATGCGATCCGCAAGGAAGGCATGGTCGCCCTCGGCAAGGTCGTATTCACCTCGCGCGAACACATCATCGCGCTCGAAGCCCGCGGCAAAGGGATGCTTGGCGTGACACTACGCTATCCTTACGAGGTGCGCGACGAGAAGGAATATTTCGACGCCGTCGAGGATGAAAAGATTCCCAAGGACATGATCGATCTCGCCGTCCATATCGTCGAGACCAAGACCGGGCACTTCAAGCCGCAGCAGTTCAAGGACGAGTACGAAGACGCGCTCAAGGATCTGCTACGGCGCAAGCAGAAGGGCGAGAAGATCGAGCGGCCCAAGGAGCGCGCGCCCTCCAACGTCATCAATCTTATAGACGCACTGCGCCAAAGCGTGAAAGCCGGCGGCAGTGCACACCGGAGCGCCTCACGACCAAGTGCGCGTACTGCCAAGAAGCCGGCGCGCGCTCACGCCCGGCATAAGAAAGCCAGCTGATGCCCGGCAAACGGGTGCAATTCGACGACGAGACCTGGCGACAGATCGATCTTCTCGGCCGCGATCAGATGAAGGATTTTCAGGAGCTTGCCGACGAGGCTTTCCGCGATTTACTGAAAAAGCATGGCCGGCCGGTCGACCTGAAGGATGCGCTTCGGCGCAGCGCCGGCGTATCGGCGACGATCCATCGTCTCAAGCCTAAAAAGACCGCCAGGACGAGGCGCAAGTAGAATACCTAGCGTTTCGGTTTCCACAATTTAAGCAGCGGTCCCTTTGCACCGAACACCGGGTCTTTGCGGGGCCGCTTCACTTTGCCGACCGATTTGACCCTGCGGTCGTGCTCGTCAGTATAGGGCCGGCACTCGTCGTATGTGCCGGACGGCGGATAGGCGCCAACCACCAGAAAATCCTTACTCGCATTCAGGCATTGATGGCCGGTGCCGGCGGGAAGAATTACAACATCGCCGGCGCCAAATTTGAATGTGCGACCGCGGTCGCCGCCGAGCCGAACCTTGGCGCTGCCGCGCGCCACGCCAAGCACTTCATGAATGCGTGAGTGATAGTGCAAATAATCGTAGATGCCATTGCGCCAGCTGTCAGCCCAGCCATTGCTTTCAAACAGCTCCTCCATAATCGCTGCCGGATCAAGCGCGCGCGGCAGCTGCACCGCACTCCAATAAACGATCACCGGCCATCGCGGGTGGTTTGGAATCTTGCCGTCGTCGCGGAAGCGAAACATGCCCCGCTTGGCTCGCCGCAGCAGCCCGGCGACCTGGTCGGAGGATGGACGCTGCCAGCCGGCAATCCGCTCCGTTGATTTCTTTACGTCTTCCAGCAAAGCCATGGCCCAAGACTCGTTGCAAAAGGTCATTCCGGCCGCCTTTCCAACGGCGGCGGCAACGCATTTGTTCCGCACGCGTCGGAACCCGTTTGCTGAATTGGGCGCGAACGCTCGCTCGGATACGACGTGCGATCCAACTCTGCGCTACAGTCCGAGAAGCTTCTTCGCATTGCCTCCGGCCAACGCCGCGACGGTCGCGGCATCGAAACCGTCAACCGCGGCGAGATGGCCGATCGGGTCATATTCCGCCATGTCATAGGGATAATCGGTTCCGAGCAGGACGTGATCCGGGCCGAACACTCCCACCAGTGCGGCGAGCTGGTGCGGCGTGAACACGACCGTATCGACATATATTCGTTTGAGATAAGTCGTGGGCGGCTGGGGCAGTGCGCCGTGACTATCAGAACGCGCACCCCAGGCATGGTCGATACGGCCAGAATAAGCGCCAAGATATCCGCCGCCATGCACTGCCAGGATCTTGAGCCGCGGATGACGCTCGAGAACGCCATCGAAGATCAGATAGTGCAGCGCGACCGTCGTCTCCAGCGGATTGCCAATGACATTGTTGAAGTAAAACCGCGTCAGCCGGGACGCGTCAGTGAACCCATTGGGGTGGATCATCACCAGGGCCCCGAGTTCGTCCGCCTTTTGCCAGAATGGCGCGAATGCCTGATCTGAGAGTTCTTTGCCGGCGATACTCGTTAGAATTTCCACCCCGGCGAAGCCGAGTTTGCGAACGCAGCGCTCGAGCTCCTTTGCCGCTTCCGCGCCGTCGGTCATCGGTACTGCCCCGAACCCTTTCAGGCGTTCAGACTTGACCGCACAGAATTCGGCGATGCCGTCATTGACAATCTGCGTCGCCTTCACGGCGATCTCGAGCGGGACAGTGTAATAGCATTGCGGCGGCGGCGGCGCGATGATCTGAACATCGATGCCCATGGCATCGAGGTCCTCCAATCTGTGGTCGTGCCCGACTCTGGCTCTAATGTCGGCTTCTTGTTTTTGACTGAGTGCCCGAGTCTCGGCATTAGCGAAATGCGCAAGCGGTATTGTGGCCCAGTCAAGATAGGGCTCGACGAACTTCGCCGCCGCCGGCACTGCGACATGGGAATGAATATCGACGGTTACGCTCTTTGGCCGCAGCTCGCGTCCGGGCCGGCCGGGCCGGCGCGCGGCGGTCGGAGCGTATTTGTTCCATTGCTCGGGCATGCGTGTTCCTCTCTCACCCGCCGCGCTCGACGCGGAAGGCATCGGTTGGGCGTGAAATGGGAAATTTGGCTCTAGCGCTGCGGCCCGCAAGGCGTCAGGTCGCGTTCGGCGCGAAAGATATTACTGTAGAGATTGGCCACCCACTGCCGACCGCTTGAGGTCAGATTGAGATAACGAATTGCGCTTTGGATGTGGGGCGATACGCTGTTCCAGTAAAATTGCGGATAAAGGTCGGTGAGATCGGCCGGTGAGCTGTAGCCGAGCTGCTTGTTCATTCCGACTTCCTCGAATTCGTAATACAGAGCATTGGCCTTGCGCAAATAATGCGGATCGCCAAGCTGGCCGATAAGATCGGCAGCGCGCATCAGCTCTCCCTCTTCGTTCTCGCCGTTGACCGCGTGATGCGACGGGAAACGCGTGAATTCGATAGCGTTCGCTATTCTTTCGGCGTCGAGCTGCTTTCCCTTGCCGACGCGTTCCATCACGAACAACTTTGAGCGCTCGACGTGGTAAGCCAGCAGCGCGGCATCCGACGAACCGCGAGGCAATTTGACCTTGTTGCCTTTGGTGTCGACCACATAGCCATCTTCGCCGTCGCCGCTGAGAATACCGCGCACATAACCGATGTCATGCAGCAGACAGGCGACGAGGAGGTGCGCGACATCACTGGCATAGGTCGGTCGCAGCAAAGCGCGGCCCTTCATGATGTCATAGCCGACGAGCGTGACCAGCATCGTGTGTTCGACGTTATGATAAAGCGCATCGCTGTTGCCGATGCACTCAAGAGCAATTCGGGCAATCGACGGGATCAATTCGGCCAAATGAGCATGGGTCGAACCAAAATCGCGGTTCAAATGCCCGGAAAGGAACGAGCCTAGGGCCTCCGCCGATAATTCCGGTACTGTGATCAAGGAGCACCCTCCCCGCCCTGCGCTGGCCATCGTGACGGCGAGAGCCGCAATTTGCAATATCGATTGTGCGGTCAGGCCGCAAACGCACGCGTCTGCCCTTCGGCATTGACAGTATTTCTACCGCTTGATTCCACGCGATAATTACCGCTCAGCAAAAAATGGTGGTAGCGTGCGTTGGCACTCGATCCGGCCGATCCCAATTCGCTGGATAACCTCGGCAATGCGCTTGTACCTCGCAAGCTTTGATGCCGCGACGCTGGCTCGAAATGGCTGGAGTGTTCAGAAAATTCCGAGATGCTGGCGGAGATCGACGCCGTCGCCCTTGAGCGCCGCGGCGGTTGACACGACGGCGACGCGGCCGCTGTTGAGAATGACGACGTCATCGGCGATATCAAACACCAGCTTGGGGTTTTGCTCCACCAAAACGATGGAGAGTCCGCTTGCCTTGAGCTTGCGAATGGTTGCCATCACTTCGGCTACGATTTGCGGTGCCAGCCCCTCGGATGGTTCATCCATCAGCAGTACGCGCGGATTGGCCATGAGCGCGCGACCAATGGCAAGCATCTGTTGCTCGCCGCCCGAGAGATGGGCGGCCATCTGGCTGCGCCGTTCCGCCAATCGCGGAAACATGGCGAAAACCGTGTCAGTCGTCCACGGCTCATGCCGCTGTCCGGCAAATCCCTTATGTGCCGCGACCAACAGGTTTTCGCGGACAGTGAGACTCTTAAAGACGCGACGGCCTTGCGGCACCAGAGCCACGCCGCGCGCGGCGATCATTTCCGGCGGCATGCGCGTCATCGGCTTGCCGAAGACCTCGACGCTGCCCGCGCGCGGCGGCAATAGCCCGACCGTGACGTTCATGCAGGTTGATTTGCCGGCCCCGTTGCGCCCAAGCAATCCAAGAAGGCGCGCTTCGCCGAGTTCAAATGAAACCTTCTGCAGCACATGACTGTCGCCGTAGAAGGCATCGATACCGGTGAGCCTGAGCGCGCTATTCGCCAAGGTAGACCTCCCGCGTGCGCGAATCGGCCACGACTTCGGCGCGCGTGCCTTCGACGATCACTTCCCCGAAATGCAAGAGCGTTATCCGGTCGGCGAGGTCGAGAGCGACATCCATGTCATGCTCGATCATTACGATCGTCACCTCGCGCGGAATTGCGATCAGAAGTTTGCGCACGTCTTGCCGCTCGTCGATGGAAAGACCAGCAAACGGCTCGTCCAGCAAGACCAGTCTCGGGTTCTGCGCCAGCGCCATGGCAATTTCGACGCGTCGCCGCTCGCCATATGATGTCTCAGCCAGCGGCCGTTCGGCAATGTGCTCAAGCCCGACGCGCTTGAGCGCATCGCGCGCCTGAATAGCGAGATGGCTCTGACGACCAAGCGCCGCCGCCGGGTTCCAGCGCAGCGGCGATAGTCCGAGCAAAGCAAGCGTGACGTTGTGCTCGATGGTGTCGCGGGCGAACAACGTAATGATCTGGTAGGTTCGCGCCATCCCAAGATGCGTGCGTTTGCGGGTCGGAATCCGTGTGATGTCGCGGCCAAATAGATGTACGGAACCACCGTCCGGCGCGAGCTCGCCAGTAATCAAATTGAACAGCGTGGTCTTGCCCGCGCCGTTAGGACCGATGATCAGGCGGCGTTCGCCTTGTTCGACGTTGAGATTGACGTTGCGGGTGACGCGTAATCCGCCGAAAGATTTGGTGAGTTTGTCGACGACCAGAGCGCTCATTGCCGGGGTCCCGCCGTCAGCGACAAATTCGGCTTGGCTTTGGTACGGCTGCGCCAGATCGAGCGCGTCAGCCGCACCATGCCGGGAACGAGCCCTTCGGGCATGAACACGACGATCGCCACGAAGATCGCGCCAAGCATGAAATTCCAGCGTTCGACATAGGCGCTGACGACATTTTTCACGATGACGACAAGTGCGGCGCCGACGACCGGCCCGAGCAGAGTTCCGGCTCCCCCCGAAATCACCATCAGCAGGCTTTCAGCCGAGGCGGTGAGCGCCAGCGCCTGCGGGCTGATGAATTGGTTGTAATAGACAAACAGGATGCCCGCGATCGCGCTCAACAAGCCGGAGAACATGAAGGCCCAGAATCTGATCATCCAGACATGATAGCCGAGCGCACTCATTCGGCGCGGCTGATCGCGCGTGCCGCGCAGCGCCGCTCCAAACGGCGAACGAACGAAAATTCCGGCTGCGGCGATGGTAATGAGAAATACGATCAGCGTCGCCACGTAAAAAGCACGCGCGCTGCCGAGCGCAATCCCGAATGGCGCCGGTCGCGCCGGCACCGTGATTCCGTTGTCGCCGTTAGTCAGGCTGATCCAGCGATAGGCGAGACCCCAGATGATCTCGCCGAGCGCAAGCGTAATCATGATGAAGGTGATGCCGGTCGAGCGCAGCGACAGCGCGGCAAAGCCGGCCGTCGCCAGGAGGCTCGCCGCCATCGCCACCGCGATCGCCAGGACATGGCCATGCCCCGCCACCAGAAAATAAGCGACGACATAGGCGGCGACACCGAATAGCCCAGCGTGGCCGAGCGACACCAATCCGGCATAGCCGACCAGGATATTGAGCCCGAGCGCAAATATCGCGTACAGCAAAATCTGGCTGGCAATATTGACGTAATAGACTTCCCTGATCGCGTAAGGCAGGGCCGCCAGAGCAACAACAGCGACCAGCGCGGCAAGGCTGCGGCCGAGAGTGAAGTTGCTCACAGGATCTGGCCCCCGAACAAACCCTGTGGCCGCAACACCAGAACCAGCACCATCGGTAGAAACAGAATGAAATAGGCAAGTTCCGGCAACAGCGCCTGGCCGAAATTGTAGATAAAGCCGATGACGATGCTGCCGACGAACGAGCCAAGCAGGCTTCCGGTGCCGCCGAGAATGACGACCACCAGCGCCAGCGGCAGCATGTCCTGGTCGATTCCCGGATAGATCGAGAGGATCGGACCGCCGATCAACCCGGCAAAGCCGGCAAGCCCGGCACCAAGCGCAAATACGATCGTGAACAGTTGCGAGACCCGGATGCCGACGACGCGCGCCATCTGTGGATCGTCGACGCCGGCGCGAATCATAGCGCCGAGCCGAGTTCGCTCCAGCATGAGCCACAGCGCAAGCGCGAATACGACCGCGATGGCGATCACCGCGAGCCGGTACAGCGGAAACACCGCCGCGCCGAATCGGACAAAGCCGTTGAGGCCGGGCGGAGTCGCCACAGAAATCGGATCGCCGCCCCAGCCCATCAGGCACAGATCGGCCACCATGAAAGAAACACCAAGCGTGACCAGCACCTGCGCCAGCTGTTGGCCGGCCAGACGGCGCAACAGCAGCCGCTCCATTAATGCACCGAGCAGCGCGACCTCGATAGCGCAGACGACGGCCGCCAGCCAAAAGCCGAGTCGGACGCCGAGCACACCGGAGAGCAGCGTGGTGCCGAAATAAGCGCCGAGCATGAACATCGAGCCGTGCGTCAGGTTGGGAATGCGCATCAACCCGAAGATCAGGGAAAACCCGGCCGACAGCAGAAACAAAAGGCCGCCGAACGTCACACTGTTGACGGTGAGCAGCAGCCAGAATGTCATAACTGCTGCCCTTCCGTTACGCGCGCGATCAGCACTTGGTTAGTGGCGGATAATCGCGCGAATAGACCGGATGCGCGAGATACTCCTGTTCAGGCCACGTCCAGAACTGGCTGACGTTCTCATAGGTCTTGATGGTCTTGTTCCAGAGCTTCAGCCCATATTTGGCGCCTTCGGTGCCGATGCGCCGAATGTAGAAGTTTCCAACGATGTTATTCAGGTGATCAAACTTCAGCGGCCCGCGCGGGGTATCGGTCAAACTGACCGCCTTCAGCGCGCCCATGAACTTGTCCTTGTCGCGAGCGTCGCCGCCTGTCGCTTTCAAGGCCGCATCGACCACCTGACAGTTGACATAGAGCAGGCCCGCATACTGGCCCGGGATCGTCTCAAAATTCTTGAGCATGCCATTGATGAAACGCTGATTGGCGTCGGTCTCAAGATCGAGCGTATAGGGAATGCAGCTCACGAGCCCAATGGCCTCTTCGCCATAACTCCTAAGGAGAGCGTCGTCGCCGCCAGTCTCTCCGGTGACCACCGGATATTGAAGGCCGGCATTGGCATAAGCTTTCATGAAACGCAGCGGGTTCGAGCCGGCAAAGCCCTGGCACACGCCGTCGCAATCGCTGATCTGCGCCACGTAGGGCGTGTAGTCCGGCGTCACCAGCGGCGGCCACAGCTTGTTGACCACGCAGCCGCCCTCCTTCTGCAACGACGCCTGGAAGCCGCCCATCTGTTCGTAGCCGAAGGCAAAATCTTCGACGATGCAGTAAATGCGTTTGAGCTTGAGCTCCGTCGCGGTGTAATGCGCCATCGGATGCATCGCCTGAGAGGAGGTGGCCGAAGCGCGCAACAGATACGGATTTGGCTTACGCTGGGTCAGGTCGTCCGCCGCCGCGAGACTGAGCGTCGGCGTTTTCTGTTCGCGGATGTAATCGCTGATCGCATAAAGTTCGAACGCCGCGAGCGGGCCGAGGATCACGTCGACCTTGTCGCGTTCGACGAGCTCCTGCGCCTTGGTCTTGGTGCCGGCTGGATTGCCGCCAGTGTCAGCCGAGACGAAATCGACCTTGCGGCCGCCGATCATGTAGTTGGTCTCTTTCAGATAGGTCAGGACGCCCTGTTCCATCTGAATGCCACCCTGCGCTAGCGGGCCGGTTTTTACCGTAAGCAGGCCAAGCCGAAATGGCTCCGCTTGCGCCACGGCTGGCGCCGGGAAACGGCTGAGCGCGGCTGCCGCGCCGGCGACGCTGCCGGCCAACACGGTGCGGCGGCTAACTTTACGATTCTTCGGCTTGGCAGACATCACGCGTCCTCCCTTTTTCCCCGTCTTGCCGGCCGCCGCGAATGGGCGAGCCCTGCGGCAGGCATTCTTGATCCCCGCCAGTGCCGCGTTGGCGGCTATCATTGGCGAGGCAGGTCGCGCTGTAAAGCCTGCTATTGTCGCGTTTTTCTCAACACTTCTTCAGTGGCGGATAGTCACGCGAATAAACCGGATGAGCGAGGAATTCCTGCTCCGGCCAGGTCCAGAACTGGCTGACGCTTTCATAGGTCTTGATCGTCTTGTTCCAGAGCTTGAGCCCATATTTGGCACCCTCGGTATCGCAGCGCCGGATGTAGAAGTTACCCACAACATTGCCTAAATGATCGAATTTGAGCGGTCCGCGTGGCGTATCGGTGAGGCTTACGGCGCGAAGCGCTGAGATCATTTTTTCTTTGTCGCTGACGTCGCCGCCGGTTACCCGCAGGGCGGCGTCGGCCACCTGACAATTGATGTAAAGACCGGCGGCGTAGAAACCGGGAATGACATCAAAATTCTTCCGCATGCCATCGATGAAGCGCTGGTTGCGCTCGGTCTGGACATCAATCGAATAGGCCGAGCAGGAGATAAGACCGATCGCTTCATCGCCAAAGCTTCGTAGCAAGGCGTCGTCGCCCCCCGTCCATCCGGTCACAACCGGATATTTCAAGCCGGCATCGGCATAGGCCTTCATGAAGCGCAGCGGGTTTGAGCCGGCGAAGCCCTGGCAAACGCCATCGCAATCGCCAATCTGAGCGACGTAGGGCGTGTAATCGGGCGTCACCAAAGGCGGCCACAGCTTGTTGACGACGCAGCCACCATCCTTTTCGAAGGCTGCTTGAAAGCCCCCAAGTTCTTCGTAATCGAAGGCGAGGTCCTCACCGATCGCCAACACCCGCTTGAGCTTCATCTCGGTGGCTGCGTAGTTGCCCATCGGATGCAAAGCCTGGGACGCGGTGGCTGAGGCGCGCAACAAATAAGGATTAGGCTGCCGTTGGGTGAGATTGTCAGCTGCCGCCAAGCTGAGCGTTGGCAACTTTTGTTGTTGGATGTAGTCGTTGATGGCGTAAAGTTCGAAAGTCGCGAGCGGGCCGAGAATTAAATCGACCTTGTCACGCTCGACCAATTCCTGAGCCTTGGTCTTGGCGCCGGCCGGTGCACCACCGGTATCGGCGGAAATGAAATCGACCTTGCGCCCGGCGATCGTATAGTTGGTCTCCTTCAAAAAGGTTAGAACGCCCTGTTCCATCTGGATGCCGCCCTGGGCAAGCGGCCCGACCTTTACCGTAAGAAGGCCGATTTTGATCGGCGCCGTCTGCGCGATCGCGGGCGCGGGAAAACAGCCGAGAGCGGCAGCAGCCCCAGTGCTGGCGAGAAGCGTACGGCGACTGACTTTGCGCGACATCATCTCCTCCCGAAGCTTGCACCTTGCACTTTCTTGGCGCGCATTATCGCGCTGCTTTATATAATCACTTTGCAGTTTTCTCATTCCGCTTGGCCGGAATGACCGGAAGCAGCAGATAGGGCCTTGCCGCGCCGCCGAAGTGCAGCCCGGTAACGCCGCCAAAGACCTGCGGCGGCCGGTCGCGTGGATCGGCGTGCAGGAACGGTCCACAGCCGGTCAGCTCGTTCTTGAAGTTCGACAGCCGTCCGCCGCTTCCTCCCGGATAAACGTAGTCTTTGCCGCGGATTGTCAGCGCGATGCGGTAGCCCGCGGGCACGACGATCGATGTCGGCCAGATTTCGACATCGAGCGCAACGACTTCCCCGGACTTGAGCGGCTGTTTCTTGCTGTGGGTGTGATACGGCCGGCATGGCTTTGACAGTTTCTTATCGAGCTGACGGTGCGAGGCGCGCAGCCAGCCTTGGCCGACCGGCGTGTGCGGATCGATAGCGCCCTGGAATACCACCTCCTTCAGGTCGGGCGAGAACACGCGCAACACGACAAAAATGTCGGCGTCTCCTGTCGATGACGACACATACAGCTTGACGGCGGATGGTCCGGTGATCTCCGTTTCACGTTCAAGCGGCGCGGTCAGAAAGGTGACACCGGTACCCATGGCCTCAAAGCGCAGCACCGTTTTTTTGTTCGCGGGCTTATTCGCGGCGAGTCGTCCCGAAGGATCGAGATAAAGCTTCGTCCACTGCGTGCGTTTGAGCGGCCATTCTTTTTCCGCGCGTTCCACGAATTGATCGATGTGCCGAACCTGGAGCTGCACCGGCGGCTGCTTGTCCCAGCCGTTTTTCTTGCTGTGCAGGAAGTAATCAAAGAAGCGCAGTTGCAGATTGCGGCCGTAATCCGTGTAAAAATGCGTCCAGTGCTCGATGCCGTGCGCTTCCAGCCATTTCTGCTTGGAGGCTGCGCGCCCGAACCCTTCGAAATTGCCGCGCGGGTGCAGCCCCTGGCCGCCCCAATTGGCTGCCGACAGGAACGGCGTTTTTACTCTCGACCAGTTCGGCGAGCGTGTTGTGTGGTAATCGTCATCCAACGGATGCGCGAAGATTGCAGCTCCGAAATCGTTGCGGTTTTTTACTAGCTCCTGATCCGACAGAAATTCAGGACCACAAACCAGCTCGCCGTGTACGCGACTGCGCTTGCCGCGCTCGCCGGCGCCGTATTGCACGGTCTTGACCTGCATGTCGTACCAGTTTTCCCAGAACGTGCTGAGAATCCCGCCGTGGTGCGTCATGTCGCGATACCAGTCGGCGGCGCCTTCCCAGATGCACATGGCCGCAAGATGCGGCGGTTGCAGGCTGGCGACGTGCCATTGATTGATGGCGTAATAGGAAATGCCGTTGAGCCCAACTTTGCCGCTCGACCACGGTTGCGCCGCGGCCCATTCGATACAGTCGTAAAAGTCTTTGGTCTCGCGCGGCGAAAAATGATCAATGTAACCTGGCGAACACCCGCAGCCACGCGAATCGACCCGCACGCAGGCGTAATCGTGCGGCACCCATTTTTCCGGGTCGACCACCTCCCAACTCTGATAAAGATTGCTGGAGCCGGCGGCGACGTCGGGGTGAAGGTCCACCATGCGCTGCCAGGCGCTCGGGTAGCCGTCCTGGAAAGCAAGCCCCTTGGCATAAGGCCCGTAACTTAAGATAACCGGGTAATGGGCTTCGGTAACGGGACGAAAAACATCGGCGCGCAGCACCAGGCCGTCGTCCATCGCAATCGGCACGTTCCAATCGATCCGCATGCCATCGCGAGTCTCGCCGCGTTGTTCCAGGCCCTTGCGATCGCCTGCGACCGCCGCCATACGCGCTTCGCCTTCAAGCGATGACATTTAAAATACCTCCCTCGCTGCCGCCTTCTCCTTTTGCGGACGCAGCGCGGTGCCTAGACCGTCTTGGCGCGTCCTTTCGTCCGTTTAACGCCGGCCATCTTTTCCAAGACGGCGCAAACCGCGGCGGTGTCTTCGGCCGAGTGACCGCTCTTGAGCGCCTTCGCGTAGATTGTCTTGCTCGCGTCAAACATCGGGGTCGGAACCGCAATCTTGCGCGCGTAAGAACCGATCACGTCCATATCTTTCTGCCAGACCGATATTTTCATTGTGGGATTGCCGTAACTGTTTTTCACCATCATCGGCGCCCGCAGCTCGAAAATTCGCGAATTGCCGGCGCCGGTCTTAATCAAGTCAAAGATGAGCTGCGGCGGCAGCCCGGCCTTCATGCCCAGCACCATCGCCTCGGCGCTGGCGACATTATGAATAGCGACAAGAAGATTGGCGACGTACTTCATGCGGCTGCCGTTACCGAATGCGCCGACGTCGTGGACGGCACGCGTGAAGCCGGAAAATAAGCGACGCAGCTTTTTGATCTCGCGGCTATCGCCGGATGCGTAGACGACGAGATCCTTAACCACGGCCTGCGAGCCGGTGCCGCTCACCGGACAATCGAGCATGACATGGCCCGCCTTGCGCAACACGGCTTCCGCTTTGGACTTATCCTCCAAGGCAAAGGTCGACATTTCGACAATGATGCGCCGCGGCGCGCTGGCCTTGGCAATAGCGGTAGCCGTCTCGGTGAGGGCCGATGGCTTGGGCAGGCTGGTGATGATGGTGCCGGCCCGCCGCGCCACGTCGTCGGCATTTTCGGCAATGTCCACGCCGCGCTTGGCCATGGCGCGCCTGCGCACCGACGCGATGTCGTAGCCGATGACTTGCCATCCGGCCGCAACCAGATTTTGCGCAAAGGCGCCGCCCATAATTCCGAGCCCGATGATCCCGACGATATCTTTCTTTGCCCGAGGCATTACAGTCCCACTCCGATTTCCCAGAGCTTGACGCTATCGCATCCGCTTGCAATGCGCGCAAGCGGCTTATCGGTCGGGCATTATCGTGCAGTCGGGAAGGCGCTTGCAGATGACGCGCCGGAATGCCGGTCTTGAACGGTTGTGGTCTAACAGTGCGCGGGTTAAAGCCGTGCGCGCCAATGACGGCCTGGGGAGCGCGGTATGAAACTGGGTGTTGCCGGTATCGGCAAAATGGGGGCGGCGATTGCCGCCCGGTTGATCGAGGTCGGCCATGAAGTCACGGTTTGGAATCGGACGCCGGAAAAAGCCAGGGCCGTCGCCGGGGCGAAAACAGCCGCGCTCCCGGCTGAACTGGCGGAAAACAGCGAAGTCGTCATTACCATCCTGACCGACGCCGCGGCGCTGGACGCGGTTTATAACGGCCCCTCAGGTCTTCTGCATGGCAAAGTCGCCGGAAAGCTATTCATCGACATGAGCACGGTTCTGCCCGCCAGCGAGATCGCGCTCGCACGTGCGGTTCGCGCCAAAGGCGCGGTCTTCGTCGAATGTCCGGTGGGTGGCTCGACTGGTCCCGCGCGGCAGGGAAAGCTGATCGGGCTCATGGGCGCCGAGCCGGCGGATGCGGCGCGGGCACGGCCGATCCTCGAACAGCTGTGCCGGCGGCTGGAACATGCGGGGCCGGTCGGCTCCGGCTCGGTTCTGAAATTCACGATTAATCTGCCGCTGATGGTGTACTGGCAGGCGCTCGGTGAGGCATTGGCGATGGCGCGCACTGTCGCCATCGAACCGGAGCAGCTCATGGATCTTCTCAGTGACACTTCAGGCGCCGCCAATGTCCTCAAAGTGCGCGCTCCAGGCATCGCATCAATGCTCAAGGGCGGCGCCGCTGGAGCGGTCACATTCGATGTCGACAGCGCTATCAAAGACATGCAATCGATGCTCGCCGAGGCCAAATCGCGCGGCATCGAGTTGCCGCTGGTCGAGCGGACACTCGGCTGCTACCAGGAAACCAGGCAGCACCGCTCGGGCAACGCCGAAATTTCTACTGTCTCGGTTTATTGGGCCAACCGCGATCGTCAGTAAATTCTTCAAAACAAATTGGAGCTGCCATGTCCGGTCTCACGCTCGCACAAGCTTCCATCATCGTTGATGTCGCGCTGAAGAAAGGCCGCGAGAGTAATCTGGCGCCGCTCGCGGTTGCCGTGCTCGACAATGGCGGTCATCTGGTCGCGTTCAAGCGCGAAGACAAAGCCGGCATTTTGCGTTTCGACATCGCGTTCGCCAAAGCCTGGGGCGCTCTTGGCATGGGTTTCGGTTCGCGCACGCTGGCAAGCCGCGCGGCCAAGACTCCGCAGTTTTTCACGATGCTTGCTGCAGCGAGCGGCGGACGCATCGTCACTAATCCGGGCGGCGTGTTGATCCGGGACAGCGCCGGCAATCTGGTCGGCGCCTGCGGCATTTCCGGCGACACCTCGGATAAAGATGAAATGTGCGCCGTTGCCGGCATCGAGGCGGCAGGACTGAAAGCGGAGCCCGGAGTGGACTAATAACCCGCGAAAGCACTCAAGATGGTGGGTTCGCCGGATTAGAACATTTCACACTGCCGTGGCGTCACACGCTAGGCTCGCCACGAGCAAGATGACGAGAAATGAGGAGGAGACTTACCCATGAAGCTTTTTTCGTTTTGGCGGTCGCTCGCGACCTATCGCGTGCGGATTGCGCTCAATCTTAAGGGTCTCGTTCCTGATGAGATCATCGACGTCAATCTCATGAAAGGCGAGCAACGCAAGGCCGAATTTCGCACGGTCAATCCGATGATGGCGATACCGGCGCTGGTGGATGGCGACGGACCGGCTATGTTCGAGTCGCTTGCCATCATCGAATATCTTGACGAAACCCACCCCAACCCGCCGCTGTTGCCGCGAGATCCGCGCGGTCGGGCGCGCGTGCGCGGGCTGGCGCAGATCGTTGCGTGCGATTCACATCCGCTGATCGTGCCGCGCGTGCGCGAATATCTGGAGCACGAATTTAAGCTCGATGAGGCGGCACGGACCAAATGGTGCCAGCACTGGCACGTTGCAGCGCTCACCGCTCTGGAAGCGCATTTGCGTGGCCGGGCGACGGGCCACTATTGCCACGGCGACGCAATTACGCTCGCGGACATTTGTCTCGCCAGCCAGGCCGCCGGCGCCAAGTTCTTCAACGTCGACACTGCGCCGTTTCCTAATTTTTCGCGGATCGCAAATTCACTCGCGGCAATCGATGCTTTTGCAGGCGCGCATCCGCTGAAACAGCCGGGAGCCCCTGCGGCAGCCTGACCCGCCTACCACCATTTGTGGAAGTGGTGCACCGGTCCGGAGCCGGATCCGATTTCGAGCCGGTCGGCCGCCTCGAGCGCGGCGGTGACAAAGGCCTTGGCTTGGCGCACCGCATCCACGAGTGAAAGATTCTTGGCAAGCCCCGCGGCGATCGCGGCAGCAAGCGTGCAACCGGTGCCGTGCGTGTTGCGGGTTTCGATGCGCGGCGCGGCAAATCGCGTGCGGGACGCGCCTTCGACCAGGATATCGACACTTTCGGACCCGCTGCCGTGCCCCCCCTTGATCAGTACCGCGGCGGCGCCGAGCGTCAGAAGCTTTTGCGCTTGGGCGCACATTTCGTCTTCATGGCGGGCCTGCGTTGCGCCGGTCAGAGCCGCTGCCTCGGGCAGATTGGGCGTGATCAAGCGCGCCTGAGCAATCAAAGCGCGCAAGGCATCGACAGCGTCGTCATGTAACAATTTTCCGCCCGAACTTGCGGCCATCACGGTATCGAGCACGACGTTGCGTGCCCGGTGCCGGCGTAGTCCAGTGCCGACCGCAGCGATTGCCGCCGCGCTTCCCAGCATGCCGATCTTCACCGCACGCACATCGAGATCGGGAAATACGGCGTCCATTTGCGCCGCGATGAATTCCGCAGGCACCTCATGAACAGCGAAAACGCCTTTCGTGTTCTGGGCGGTGAGAGCGGTCAGTACGGACGCGCCATAGACGCCGAGCGCGGCGAAGGTCTTAAGATCCGCCTGAATGCCGGCGCCGCCGCCTGAATCCGAACCGGCGATGGTCAGCGCGATCGGAACGCTCATTACGTGCCTCGTTTGGCCAAGACCGCGTCGACGATCTCGCGGAGCTGGCGCGCAGCGGTCTCCGGGTTGGGCACAAGCGACACGGCGGAAATCACGGCGACACCATCGGCGCCGGCGGCAATCACCTCCGCGGCGTTGCTGGCGTCAATGCCGGCAATGCCGCATACCGGCAAATCGGGCGCGCGGCGGCGAAGCACTGCGATGATTCGCGCCAAGCCGGTGGGACCGATCGGCGCATTTTTCTGTTGCTTGGATGAGGTCGCATAGACGCCGCCGCTGCCGACATAGTCTACGAGGTCGAGACGCGCCGCCTCGGCCTCCTCGACCGACTTGATTGACAGTCCAATGATCGCATTCGACCCGAGAAGCCGGCGTGCGTCTTCCACTGCCATGTCGTCCTGGCCGAGATGCACGCCGTCGGCGCCGGCCGTCATCGCCACATCGACGCGGTCGTTGACTACGAAGGGCGCCGCAAACGGCATCAACGCCTGTTTGATCGCCCTCGCCTCTTCGATCAGCGCGCGGGTCTCGGCCTGCTTATCGCGCAGCTGGACCAGCGTCGCTCCGCCGCGAACGCACCACGCCGCCAAATCGGCGAGCTGATGCCCGCCGGCGCGTTCGGGATCGACGATGGCGTTGAGACGAAGGTCGAGCCGCATCAGGATGCCTTGACGCGGGCCCGCAGCGTGACGCGATCGAGCTGATGCAGCGCGTCGATCATGGCGACGGCAAAACTGCCCGGTCCCTGCGCGGCTTGTGCGGCAACTTCGCCGGCGACCCCAAATGCCGCTAGCGCCGCCGGCGTCGCCAGCCAAGCATCGGCTTCGACAGCAAGCGCGGCGCAAACAAACGCCGCGCCGGCGCAGCCCATGGCGGTGACCGCGCCCATCAGCGGATCACCGTTCGCAATCGCGATGCGCCGGCGGCCGTCGCTGACGATATCGACATCCCCCGTGAGCGCTACGATAGTTGCATTCACTTCCGCAAATCGCGCCGCCGCGTCACTTTCGGCTTTCTTCCCAGAAAGCGCGGCGAACTCGGCATGATTGAGACGTACGACCGAAGGCCGATCGGCGAGCAATGCACGACCGAATTGAGCTCGCCCCGGCGAGCGGTCAACGAAAACCGGGTCAAGCAGCCAAGGCAGTTCTTTCTCGGCAGCGGTCTTTACTGCCACTTCAATTGCCGACTTGCGTTCGCGATCGAAGGTGCCGAGATTGACGAGCAGCGCATCCGCGCCGGCGACGAAAGCGCCGATTTCGTCTGCCGAAATCGTCATGGATGGCACGGCGCCGGCGGCCAGCAGCATGTTTGCAGTATATTGCTGGGCCACCGAATTGGTTATGCAATGCACGCGCGGGGCGCGCTCGCGGATGCGCGCGAGCACATCGGCGGCAATGTCGGCAAGCTCGATCGGTGCATGCATTTTTTATCCAATGACGGCGATCCTACTACGCTTCACCGGGCTCGTGCAGTCCACCCGCTTTGGTATAAGCTATGCATCGTTTCGGAGGTGCGCATGGTCCCATTTTTCGTGCAAATCAAATGCCAGCTCGGTAAATCTTATGAGGTCGCGAGCAAGCTGGCCGACGCAGAGATCGCTTCCGAAATCTATTCGACCGCCGGCGATTTCGATCTGCTGGTAAAATTCTATGTCGAGCCTTCGACCGATATCGGTCATTTCATCGCGGAAAAAGTCCAGAGCATCCCCGGGATAGCCGACACGCGGACCATCATCACCTTTAAGGCGTTCGGAGGGTCGTAGCCGCACGGGGCGGTGCGGCCGCCAAATCATCGCGGCGTCGCATGGTTGCGAGCTGGCGTTCGCGCCAGATCACGAACAGTCCTGCCGCCGCGATAATCGCCGAACCCAGCACAATCTCCGACGTTGGCGTTTCGCCAAACATCGCGTAACCGAGCACAAGTGCCCAGATCATTGCGGTGTAGTCGAATGGAGCGACCAGCGAAGCGGATGCAAAGCGATAACTTTCGGTGAGAAAAATGTGCCCGGTACCGCCCAGAATGCCGATACTGATCAATGCGGCGATTTCGCCGCCGCTCGGCGTCACCCAGCCGAATGGCAACGTCGCCAATCCGGCCAGCGCGCAGCTCAACGAAAAATAAAACACGATCGACGACGTCGATTCGCTCTGCGTCAGCCGGCGGGTTTGAATTGCGGTCCCCGCATTCGTCAACGACCCGCAGATCGCATAAACGACGCCGATCAAACTGGTCGCACCTCCTATCGCAGCGGTTAGCTCGTCACCAGAAAGATGTGGCGATAGCACTACCAGCACGCCGACAAAACCGACGATGACCGCCGACCAGCGGTAGACGCGCACGCGTTCGCTCAAGATCAGCGCAGCAAGCGCGACGGTAAACAAGGGGGAGCTAAACGCTATCGCATTGGACTCCACCAGCGGAAGCCGCGCCACCGCACCGAAATTGAAGAACATTCCGGCAATGCTCAGCACACCTCTGCCCGCTTGTCCGAGTGGCCGCTCGGTGCGTACGACGGCAGCGAGTTCGCCCCGCCAGGCATAGACAAGCACGACCGGAATGATCGCGAATACCGAGCGGTAAAACACCACCTGGCCGATCGGATAGCGCGAGCCGAGATAGCGGACGAGCGCCTGCATCACCGCGAACAACGCTGCCGAAATAAGCTTAAAGGCGATGCCTCTGGCGGGGTTCATCGGCCTCATTCCTTCTTCGGCGGCGGTGTGGGCCCTTGCCGCGGCGGCAAGGCGGCGACAAAAGCGGCGATGGCACTGCGATCTTCGGGAGCGAGCAACGAGGTATTTCTGATCACTTCCGCCATCGCGCCGCCGGCAAAATCACCGGACGGCGTCATGCCGTCTTCGAGAAAGCTGGCGATATCCTTCTCGGACCAGTCCTCATCGCTCCCGTGCAGCCCGACTGGCGTGATGTTCGGCGCCCACTCGGTGCCATCCGGCGACCCGCCGGCGAAGCGCTGACTTTCAATGATTCCGCCAAGGATGTTGCGGGGGCTATGGCATTCCGCGCAATGTCCCGGCCCGTTCACAAGATAAGCGCCGCGGTTGTATTGTCCCGACTTTGACGGATCGGGAACGAAAGGCCCGTCGCCGAGAAACAATAGTTTCCACACACCGAGCAGACGCCGCTCGTTGAACGGAAACGACAGTTCATGGCGGTGCGATTTCCCCTGCACCGGCGGCAATGTTTTCAGATAGGCGAAGAGATCGCGAACGTCGTCAAGCTGCATGTAGCGATAGGAGGTGTACGGAAAAGCAGGATAGAGATTCGCGCCGTGTTCCGATGTCCCCTCCCACAATGCGGTGACGAAATTCGCCTCGGACCAGTTGCCGATGCCGTCCTTGGAATCGGGTGAGATGTTCGGCGCATAAAAGACGCCAAAGGGCGATTTCAGGGACAAACCGCCGCCGAGCCGCTTACGATCGACCTTTTCGGGGGAATTATTGGGAACGGCATGGCAGGACGAACAGCCGCCAATATCGAACATGGTCTCGCCGTTGGCGAGATTCGGCTTATGCGCAGGCAATGCCGCCGCCGGCACAACGTTTGGCAGCGTCAAAATCCAGATTGCGGCCAGGCCAAAAATAATGCAGGCCGCCACCAGGAATAAAAATGTCCGCAGCCTCGACACCTGGTCGCCTCCGTCACAATGGCGACGTGATACACGTTTCGAGGCCGCCGTGCAGCGCCTTTAGCGCATACCCCATCTTCGAGAGCGCGGGCCTTGGAGCCCGGATTCGCGGCCGCGATTCGCCTCAAGCGCGGAACGCCTGGAGTGACCCGGCGCGAAACGACGGCGGCAAATAAAAAAGCGGGCCGCCAGTGCGACGGCCCGCGCTCCGCGGTCCCTCGCCGCGTCAGCTCGATCTGACGCGGAAAGTTTGATGGCAGTTGCTGCAGTTCTTTCCGATGGTCTGGAAATTGGCCTTCAAAGCATCGAGGTCCTTGGTATTGTCCTGCGCCGCCTTGATGTCGTCGGCGAATTTGGCGATTGCAGCCTTGAAGTCGTCCATTCTTTCCCAGATCGCCGGAGCCGCGGTTGTCTTAGCCCCGGTCTTCGAGCAATCAGGAAATAGTGTGGGCATTACCTTGGCGTCTTCGGCAAAGGCCGCATAAATTTCCTGCACTTTGGCGGCGTCGAACGGCCTCTCGCCCTTGATCATTTCCGTTCCGATCTTCGCCTCCGCGCCGCTCTTTTTCATCAAGGTCTGCCGCTTCTGGATGAACTCCGGACAGCTCTGCGCCGCAGCCGCGGTCACGCCGAGCAGAAGAACGGCGAAAGCAACGATCACTTTACGAAACATGGGCGGCCTCCTCGTGACTCCATGAGCTTCCAGCTGGTTCCATATCCAGTGTCGCGCCCGCCCATTTAACACCGGGTGTGCGGCGTTATTCCACCGCAATATGACGCGATAGCGGTGAGCCAGTGGCGCGGCAGCGCGTGGCTACTCCGCCGGTTGCGGCGCCTCACGTCGCTTACGCAACCGAGGCAAGAGCTCGGCAACCCAACGCGCGATCACGTAAAAGACCGGCGTGAACACAAGACCGAATGCGGTCACTCCAATCATGCCGGAAAACACGGCGGTTCCCAGCGCTTGACGCAACTCCGCGCCGGCGCCAATTGCCCAGACTAATGGAGTGACGCCGAGGATAAAGGCAAGCGACGTCATCAGGATCGGACGCAATCGCAGCCGGGTGGCATCAATCGCGGCTTGCCAGCGGCTATGGCCGCCATCCTCAAGTTGCCGCGCAAATTCGACGATGAGAATGGCGTTCTTGGCGGCAAGGCCGATCAGCACGACAAAGCCGACCTGGGTCAGAATATTGTTGTCCAGGCCGCGCAAGATCACGCCCGCGATGGCGGCGACAAGACACATCGGTACGATCATGATCACCGCCAGCGGCAGTGTCAGGCTCTCATATTGCGCCGCGAGCACCAAGAAAACGAACACCACCGCCAGCAGGAAGGCAAATGTCGCGGTGTTTCCCGCCCGGATCTGCTGGTACGCGAGCGTCGTCCATTCGGTGGCAAATCCCTGCGGCAGGGTCTCGGCAGCAAGCTTGTCCATGATCGCGATAGCCTGGCCTTGCGAATAGCCAGGCGCGGCGGCGCCATCGATTTCAGCGGCGGGATACAGGTTGTATCGGGGCACCCGGTACGGACCTGAAATGTTGTCTACCGTCGTAAAGGAGCCGAGCGGAACAGTGTCGCCATTGGAATTGCGGACACGAATCTTGAGCACATCTCTGATGTGCTGCCTGTCCTCGTCGCGAGCCTGCGCTGTAACCCGGAAGGTACGGCCAAACAAATTGAAATCGTTGACGTAGGACGAGCCAATGTAAATTTGCAGCGCATTGAACACGTCCTGCACATTGATGCCTAAAAGCTGCGCCTTGGTGCGATCGATGTTGAGATAGACCTGCGGCGTCGAAGTCTCGAACAACGAGAATGTAGCGGCGATGCCTGGTGTCTGCGCAGCGCGCGTCACCAGCGATTCGGTGGCCGCCCGCAAGACCTCCGAGCCCTGACCGGCGCGATCCTCAATCATCATGCGAAAGCCGCCGGCAGTCCCGATACCCATGACCGGCGGCGGCAGCACCGGAATGATGAAGGCCTCCTGGATCGACGACAGCCGGCGGAACAGCTGGGCCTGAATTGCCGCCGCCGATTGCCGGGGATCTCGTCCGCGCTTCTCGAAATCGTCCAGCACCAAAAATAGCGCACCGGCATTAGGCGCATTGGTAAAGGTCGCGCCGGAGAAACCGACGATATTGGCGGCGTGGACCACGCCCGGTACCTGCATCGCTATGTCGAGCGCGCGCTGCTGTACCACATCGGTGCGCGCGAGCGATGCTCCGGGCGGCAGCTGCACGACCACGATGATGTAGCCACGATCCACTTGCGGAATAAAACCGGTCGGCGTGGTGCGAAATGCATTCAGGCCGACGCCGATGATGACGACATAGACCGCCACCATCAGGGCCGCACGCCGCACCGTCCGCGACGCGAGCCAGGTGATTGCCAGCCCCAGTCTCTCGAAGGCGCGATTGAAATAATCGAAGAACCGATGTATCGGCCGCGCCCACCAATAGTCGTGTTGGCTGTCCCGATGCGGCTTCAGCAGCAGCGCGCACATCGCCGGCGACAACGTCAGCGAAACGATAAGCGAAATGATGGTAGCACCCGCGATCGTCAGCGCGAATTGACGATAAAACTGACCCGATATGCCGGTGATGAAAATCGACGGCACGAACACCGCGCATAAGACCAGCGCAATCGCGATCAGCGCCGAACCGACCTCGGTCATGCTTTTGCGCGCCGCTTCGCGCGGCGTCAACCCGGTGGCAATGTTGCGTTCGACGTTCTCTACGACGACGATCGCATCATCGACCACGATGCCGATCGCCAAAACCAGACCGAACAGGGAAAGATTGTTGAGCGTGAACCCGAAAGCGGCCATGAAGAAAAAGCTGCTGACGAGCGACACCGGAATGGCAACAAGCGGAATAATTGCGGCGCGCCATGTCTGCAGAAACAGGATCACAACCAGAACCACCAGGACGATCGCCTCGCCGATCGTGTCGATGACCGCATCCACCGACTGCTGGATGAACTGTGTCGGATTGTAAACGATTGCGTACTTGACGCCGGCCGGGAAACGCTTGGCCAGCTCCTTCATCAGCTCGGTGACGCCTTTCGCAGTTGCGAGCGCGTTCGAGCCCGGACGCTGAAAAATTGCGAGCGCCACCGCCGGATCGTGGTCGAGATAGGAATTCGAGGAATAATCGAGCGCCGCGAGCTCGATTGTCGCAACGTCGCGGAGCCGCACCACCGCGTCGGAGGTCTGCTTGACGACGATCGCGCCGAATTCATCGGGATTATCGAGGCGGCCGAGCGTTTGTACCGCGATCTGAAAGGCCCCCGAGCGGGTGACCGGAGGCTGATTGAGCACGCCCGAGGCGACCTGGATATTTTGACCCTGCAGCGCATTGGTGACGTCGCTGGCGGTCAGTCCGAGCGTTTGCAGGCGGTCGGGATCGAGCCAAACGCGCATCGAATAATCGCGGCTGCCGAACACCGTGATCGACCCGACGCCATCGACGCGCGTGAGCGGATCGGTAATCTCGAGCGTGGCGTAATTGGATATGAACAGCGAATCGCGCGACTTGTCGGGCGAATACAGGTGCACGACCATCATCAGGTCAGGCGAGGCCTTGCTCACCGTAACGCCGATATTGCGCACATCGCTCGGCAGGCGCGGCTGCGCGATCGCGACCCTGTTTTGCACCTGCACCTGAGCGATATCGAGATTGGTGCCGAGATCAAAAGTGACTTGGATCGAAAAACGTCCGTCGGCCGTCGAATTCGACGACATGTACAGCATGTTTTCGACGCCGTTGATCTGCTGTTCAAGTGGCGTCACGACGGTCGATGCAACCACGTCGGCACTGGCGCCGGGATACTGGCCCGAAACGTTGATGATCGGCGGTGCGATCTCGGGATATTGCGCGACCGGAAGGCGCGAAAAGGAAACGCCGCCGAGAATCACGAAAACAATCGATACGACAGCCGCAAAGATCGGGCGATCGATAAAGAAATGCGAGATACGCATTTCAGCTCACTCTCGGGTAATTCCGGAAAGACGGAAATTTAGAGCAGCGCCGCCGCTGCCGCGATAGCAGCAATCAGCGTGCGCCAAGCGCCGTGGATCGGCGGTTCGTTCTCGGATCACTGAGTAGCCCGTCCGGCTCTTGCTTCGTCGCCGCTTTTGGACGCGGGGGCGGCAGGCTCGCCGAGGTCGCGCGCATTGACTTTGATACCCGGCCGCGCGTGCATCTGGCCGTTGACGATCACACGGTCGGTGGCGACAAGACCATCCTTGATCACGCGCAGACCCCTATCGAGCTGGCCAAGCGTCACGTATTTCTGCCGGACCACGCCGCCATCGTCGACCACGAGCACGTATTTGCGGGCCTGTTCGGAGGCAATCGCTTCATCGGGAATGAGCAATGCCAGATAAGCCGGCGATCCCGGCACCCGAATGCGCCCGAACATGCCCGGCGTAAGCACGTTGTCCGGATTGTCAAACACCGCGCGGCCGCGAACAGTACCCGATGATTGGTTGATGACATTGTCGACGAAGTCGATCTTGCCGGTGTGCAGGAAATCTTTCTCGTCCAAGAGCTTGAGCGTGACGGGGACATCGTCGACGCCGCTGCCCTGTTTGCCGGCGAAACGTTGATAGCGCAGATAAGCCGCCTCGTCGAAAGTGAACTCAAACCGGACTGGATCGACGGACACGATCGTTGCCAGCAACGTGGTATTGCCGCTCGTTCCGCCAGTCACGAGGTTGCCGACCGACACGCGCCGATCGCCGATTTTGCCGTCGATCGGCGCGCGCAGTTCACTGTACTCGTTGAGGTCGAGTTCGGCCGAATGCACCATCGCTTCCTGGGCCGCGACGGCCGCTTCGGCCACGTTCTTGGCTTGCGTGCGCTGATCGAAAACCTGTTCGGTGATCGTCTTTTTTTGCACCAAGCTCTGACCGCGCTCGAGGTCGGCCTTGGCAAAAGCAAGATTAGCGCGGGACTGGGCAAGATTGGCGCGCATCTGCTCGAGCACGATCTGAAACGGCCGACGGTCGATCGTGAAAAGGAGATCGCCCTTTTTCACCATTTGGCCGTCGGTGAAATGAATCGCGGCAAGATAGCCGGACAGGCGCGAGCGGATATCGACCGAACTCACGGCCACGAACCGACCGACATATTCGTCGAGATCGACCACTGTCCGCTGGGCCGGTTTGGCCACGGTGACAGCGGGGAGATTTTGCGCGGCTGTCTGCTGCTGGCCCTGGCCACAGCCGGCCAGACTCGCCGCCATCAGCATCACGGCAACAGGCGCCGCTTTCCCCAACTTCATAATAGTCCCCTCAATCTTCGGGCATCATAAGCGCTCGCCCTCGCCAATCACACCCGAAGCGGCCTGCCGCCGCCGCGCCGAAGCTCCACCCTTACCGGCCCGCGCTTTGCTTCCCATATGTGGGTCCACTCTCGACAGTCACAACCCGCCGGCGAAAACCGGCCTTCAGGACCTTGATATTGCATGACAATCATCCCACTAACCGATGCCCTGCGCGCGGGGCGAAACGCCGCGCAAGAAGCCATTCCGCCGAACGACCAGGCACTGCTTGACTCCTATTCGCAGGCGGTGATCGACGTTGTCGACCGGGTCGGGCCCGCCGTGGTGCGGCTGGCAGTCCGTAACGGCGATCCAGTTCGACCGGGGCAGTCGCGCGGCGGCAGCGGTTCCGGCGTGATCTTGGCGCCCGATGGTCTCATCCTCACCAATAGTCACGTTGCCGGCGCGGCTTCGCGCATCGAAGTCACCACCGCCGACGGCCAGGATTTGCACGCACGACTGGTCGGCGACGATCCCGATACGGACCTCGCGCTCATTCGCATCGATGAACCCGCAACCCTACCGTCGGCACGGTTGGGGGATTCTAAACGCTTGAAACGTGGCCAACTCGTGATTGCGATCGGCAATCCGCTCGGCTTCGAATCGACGGTAACCACGGGCGTGGTTTCGGCCCTTGGCCGTTCGCTACGGTCGCGCAACGGCCGGCTGATCGACGACGTGATACAGACCGATGCCGCGCTCAATCCGGGCAATTCCGGCGGGCCATTGGTGTCGTCCGGCGGCGAGGTGGTTGGCATCAACACCGCCGTCATCATGGGCGCGCAAGGCATCTGCTTCGCGGTCGCCGCCAATACCGCGAGCTTCGTGCTCGGTGAACTGGTGCGGCATGGCCGCGTGCGCCGCGCCTTCATCGGAATTGCCGCGCAGCAAACCGCAATCCCGCCGCTGCGCCGTCGCGCGGCCGGATTGGCTCAGGACCGCGCGGTCATGATCGGCACCGTCGAGCCGGATTCGGCCGCCGCGCTCGCCGGGTTGCGGCCCGGTGACATCATCGTCGCGCTTGATGGCGTCACCATTGCCGGTGCGGACGATCTGGTGCGTGCGCTCACCGGAGATAAGATCGGCCGCAGCGTCGCTTTCGAAGTGCTGCGCGGGACCGAGCGGCTGACGATTGCTGCCGTGCCGCGGGAGCGGCGAAGAAGCTAGAATCTCGCGCGGCTATCCAGTGGTCTGGCCGAATACTTACGGTCTCATGCCGGCGCTTCGCCCTTGAGCATGAGGCGGTAGAGATAGCGGCGTTCGTTCATGTCGTAATCGGGGTTGGCCTGGTGCATGACGCTGCGGTTGTCCCATAGCACCCAATCGCCGTGCCGCCATTTGTGACGGTACTCGTACTTCTTTTGTGTCGCGTGCCGCATCAAATTATCGATCAGGGCTAACGCCGTCTGATCTTCCATCCCAACGATCGATTCCATGCGCACCGGATTGAGGAAAAGCGCTTTGCGCCCATTCTCGGGATGGGTGCGCACCAAAGGATGAATTCCCGGCGGCGGCAACTTCTGGCGGCTTTCCTCGGTCAAATGACCGAGCGGGCGCGGACTATACTTGCTGAGATAGACATGCAGCGCCTTGAGCCCGTCGATCTTCTGTTTGGTTTCGGCGGGTAGATCGTCATAGGCGCTGTGCATATTGACGTATTGCGTATCGCCGCCGCGGGACGGCAGCGCAACCGCGAATAGCGTGGTCGCTTTCGGCGGCCGCGGATGGTTGGAGTGATCGGTGTGAAATGTCTCGCCCGGGATGATTCGCCGGCCGTTCACAAACTCGTCGTTTGAAACATACGAGACGTCAGGGTGGCCGAGGACATGATGCTCCTTCTTATCGTGCGGCTGGAGCTCGCCGAATAGCGCCGTGGCCGATTTGAATTGATCCGGCGTGAAGTGCTGGTCGCGGATGACTAACACGTGATGATTGACGAAAGCCCGGTTCAGGGTATCGCAGTCTTGCGGCTCGATAGGCTTCCTGAAATCGAGGCCGGACACCTCGGCGCCGGTATGATCCGTCAACGGCGTAATGGTGAAGGAGGTCATCGGCTTCGCTCAGGCAAGCTTGGCGAGCACGCTATCGCCTCACCAATACAGGATCAAGGCACTACAACGGGGCATGATGATTACATTTGCCTTGGTCCACTCTGCCCGCTGCCCCGGTCTCGGTCCGCTCGCGCGATTTGATAAGTTGAATATCAATCAACAATCAAACAAGCAGAGAACAAAT
This sequence comes from Xanthobacteraceae bacterium, assembly GCA_036497645.1. Taxonomy (GTDB): domain Bacteria; phylum Pseudomonadota; class Alphaproteobacteria; order Rhizobiales; family Xanthobacteraceae; genus BOG-931. Next base: position 1,864 of record DASXJB010000007.1, on the reverse strand, counting down.
AATGACCAGCAAATCGCCGCATTTCAAATTACGAACCCAGGCAAGAATGCGGCGCTTACTCTCATCAAACAAATACATGTCATGCAATTTTACATAACAAAAAATTTTACTTAGCTGCTATTGAGACCACCGCGCCTCACGGTCCAACGAGGCGCTTTCGTCTTTTAGGCCTCGCCTGGTCATCATCGGCGAGGCCTTTAGTTTGCTGACGAAATAAGAACATCAACGGAAAATCAGGAGTGAGTGTATGAAGTCAACGACCTTAACGGTCGCTGCCGCGGCTATGGTGATTTTTGCTCAATCCGCTGAGGCGCGGGAGCGTCATCATGGTCATCGGCACCATCATTCCCTGGTCGCGAGCCGCGGCACTTTTGTCGGGGAGCGGTCAACACCAAATGGACTGTTCGCTTTTGCGGCCATGAACATCCAGTCGAGCGCAACGGCCTATCGGGGGCGTGACCGGGCGCGTCCGGCCGCCTGGTGCGGCTGGGAAATGCGGCACCTCGTGGGCGCCGATCCGGGGCCGTCCTTCAATCTGGCGCGCAACTGGGCGCGTTGGGGCAGGCCGGGACCGGCAGGAATAGGAGCCGTCGTCGTGTGGTCGCACCATGTCGGGAAGATCGTCGGTCAGCAAAACGGAGAATGGATCATCGAATCCGGCAACGACGGTCATGCGCTTCGCGCCCGCCCTCGCTCGATCGCGGGAGCGATTGCGATCAGGTGGAGTTGATTGCGCTACGGCATGATCCCGAAAAGTGGACACCGGTTTTCGGAAAAGATCATGCCCAAATAACAAGCCAAAGCGAAATACCGAATCAACCAAATCGTTTCGCTTTAGTCGTCGCCATTTTCGAAAGCAAAAGGGCCGCCCGGATCACGGGCGGCCCATTTTAAAAGAAAGCGGCTCGAGCTGTTCGCCTGCTGCTAAACGCGGCTCGTTGTCGAGGACACTCTTAAGTCGCCCGCTAATCCACTTCCGCTTGGCCGATCGGAACATAGCGGAACGCCGCGCGTCGCATTTCGTCGGCGCGATAAATGTTGCGCAGATCGACAATCACGGGCTGCATCATGACCCCTTTCAGGCGGGTTAGATCCAGGGCGCGAAATTGCTCCCATTCGGTCGCGATCACGACTGCATCGGCGCCTTCGGCCGCGCTATAGGCGCTATGGCAATAGTGCACCTCTGGCAGGAGTGGCTTGGCCTGCTCCATTCCGGCCGGATCGTATCCGCGCACGATCGCCCCCAAATCGTGGAGCGCCGTGATCAGCGGAATGGCCGGTGAATCGCGGGTATCATCAGTGTTCGGCTTGAAGGTCAGCCCGAGCACGGCAATGGTCTTGCCACGCACCGAGCCGCCGAGCGCCTGAACAACCCTGCGCGCCATCGCCCGTTTGCGCTGCTCATTGACGGTGGAAACCGTTTCGACCAGGCGCAACGGCACGCCATGGTCATGGGCGGTCTTGATCAACGCGCTGGTGTCCTTGGGGAAGCACGAGCCGCCAAAACCGGGGCCAGCGTGGAGAAATTTTGCGCCGATGCGATTGTCGAGCCACATGCCGCGGGCGACTTCCTGCACGTCGGCGCCGACCTGCTCGCATAGATCGGCCATCTCGTTGATGAAAGTGATCTTGGTCGCCAGAAACGCATTAGAGGCATACTTGATCAGCTCGGCGGTCCGCCGGCTGACAAAGATGATGGGAGGCGCATTCAAATAGAGCGGCCGATAGATTTCGGCCAGGACTTTGCGTGCACGGTCATCATCGCCGCCGACTACGATGCGATCGGGATGCTTGAAATCCTGGATCGCCGCACCCTCCCGCAGAAATTCCGGATTTGACACTACCTGGATTTCGGCATCCGGCC
>DASXJB010000006.1:0-1579 GCA_036497645.1 Xanthobacteraceae bacterium | reverse complement strand
CTTACGCCTGAAGGCTTTCCGCCTGAACGCGCGATCAATCGGCGTAACCGAGAAAGCGGCTCTCGAAGTTTGAGTCCTGCTGGTAGGCCCAACGGCGAGCGCGCTCCTCATGGATGAGCCGCCGCGCTTGCGCCGCAGCTGCAGCAGGTTTGCGGCGGAAATCTCGGGCGGATGCCGCCGGCTGTGCAGCGACCGGCGAGCCAGCCGCAGCCGCAGGTTTTTCAGCCGTTTGCTTTGCGTGTGCCTCGACCACCGGCGGCTTGTTCGGCGTAGTCGGCCGCACCAGCATCGCGCTCGCGCTTTGTGGTTGCGTTTGCGTTTGGAGCGGTTCGTCCGGCGTGGAAAAGAACACAACGAACGACACCGCCAAGCCAGCGAAAAGCGCGCCGATACCGGCCACATAAGCAAGCATGCCTGCCAAAATATCCATCGACGCTCTCGCGCTTAAACCGGCGCCCCGGCTACAACTACGGGATGTCGAGGTTCGTTCCTTCGCTCGCAACACCGGCGCAGATCAGACGGCGTTCAATTAATGGCGCGAGACTTGCGCGGCCTGGTAACGCCGCCGTGATATTTCGCTGAAAAGCGAAATGGCTCAGATCGCCATTTCGCTTCAGCCATTACGCTTGAGCCATTACGCTTGAGCTTTGTGTGTGACCCGTTGCCTAAACGCGGCCGGTCATCCTTGCGAGATGAATTTGGTGTTCAGGTAGGCCGCGAGTCCCTCGATGCCGCCTTCGCTGCCGTAGCCCGACTCCTTGACGCCGCCGAACGGCGTCTCCGGAGTCGAAACCGCGATCGAGTTCACGCCAACCATGCCGGATTGCAGTGCATCGGCAATCATGGTCGCCGTTTGCGCCGAGCTGGTAAAGGCGTAGGCGGCCAGTCCATAGGGCAGCGAATTGGCGCGTTCGACGACTTCGTCGAAGCTCTTGAACGCGAGGATCGGCGCCACCGGGCCGAACGGCTCCACGGTCATGATCTTGCTGTCGTCCGGCACATCGGTGATGACCGTTGGCTCGAAATAGTAGCCTTGATTGCCGCGGCGATTGCCGCCGGTCACGATCTTGCCGCCGCGGTGCTTGGCGTCATTGACGAAGCTTTCCATCGCGTCGATCCGGCGCGCATTGGCCATCGGCCCCATGGTGTTGCCCTTTTCGAGCCCGTCGCCGACTTTGATGGCCTTGGCATATTCGGTGAAGCGCGCCAGGAAACGGTCGTAGACCGGCTCTTGCACGTAAAAGCGGTTCGGCGAGATGCAGACCTGGCCGGCATTGCGGTACTTGAACGCGGCGATCGTCTCCGCGGATTTCTCGGGATCGGCATCGGCAAACACCACCACGGGCGAATGACCGCCGAGCTCCATGGTGGCGCGCTTCATGCCTTTGGCGGCGAGCCCGGCAAGATGCTTGCCCACCGGAATCGAGCCGGTGAACGAGATCTTGCGCACGTCGTCCTTGGCGATGAGGTGCTCGGAAATCTCCGATGGCACGCCGAATACCAGATTGAGCACGCCGGCGGGCAATCCCGCATCGACAAAGCAGCGCACCATTTCGATGCAAGCGCCCGGCGTCTCCTC
>DASXJB010000005.1:0-5159 GCA_036497645.1 Xanthobacteraceae bacterium | reverse complement strand
AATGCCCCTTGCGCCGGGGCTTTAGATGGTCATGATGAGCACCCTTTCGTGCGGCGCAACCGGGGCGCGCCCGCGGGGAGTTCCATGATTGGTCTTGTGCTGGTCACCCACGGGCGGCTTGCTGTCGAGTTCCGCGCCGCGCTGGAGCACGTTGTCGGCCCGCAGGGCCAAATCGAAGCGATAACCATCGGTCCCGACGACGACGTCGAGGAGCGCCGCAAGGATATTATCGAAGCGGTGCGCCGGGTCGACAGCGGCGACGGCGTCGCCATCCTGACCGACATGTTTGGCGGCACCCCGTCGAACCTGGCCATTTCGGTCATGAGCCGGCCCAAGGTCGAGGTGCTGGCCGGGATCAATCTTCCGATGTTGGTGAAGCTCGCCAAGGTCCGCGACGAGTGCCCGCTAGCCGAAGCGGTCGCAGCAGCGCAGGAAGCCGGCCGTAAATACGTCACCATTGCCAGCCGGGTGCTGACCGGCAAATGAACGCCACAGGGCAAAGCAGTGCCCGCACGCCGGACGCGCAATCCGCCGAGGCCGCCGTGGTTCGCGCTCTCGTTATTTGCAACAAAAAAGGCCTGCACGCCCGCGCCTCAGCCAAATTCGTACAAACCGTGGAAAAATTTGATGCCGATGTGCGGGTGACGCGCGGGCACGAAACAGTGGGCGGCACCTCGATCATGGGGCTGATGATGCTCGCGGCGGCGCCAGGAACCTCGATCACGATTAGCGCCACCGGACCGCAAGCCGCTGCCGCCGTCGATGCCCTGGAGGCGCTCATCACGTCGCGCTTCGGCGAAGCTGATTGATCGCGGATTTTTTGAGCATGTTTTTTTCGACCTGGCTTCGCCCGCCGAAGCATCAACCGCGAGCACAAGCAGATGGCTTCGCGCAGGCGGGAAACCGGCATCCACTTTTCGGGATCATGCTTGGTTCTTGCGCATGATCTTAGCCGAAAACCGGCATCCACTTTTCGGGATCATGCTTGCTTCTTGCGCATGATCTTAACCGAAAACCGGTACCCACTTCTCAGGATCATGCTCTAGGATCGTCCGCGCATGGCGAAAACCAAGACCACGACCAAGGCCAAAACCAGCACGTCGCGAGCAAATTGCCGCCCCAACAGGAGAAAGCCGATGAGCCCCGAACCGACCACAAAAGGCAGCGCCTCAAATCCTGCCCCAGCCGCTACTGCCGCCTCGGCCGGTTCGCCTGAACGCGGTGCGGCGAGCATCCGCTATGTCGACCGCGCCGACATGGTCGAGACTTTCGCCGATTCCGTTACCGGTTTGATCTTCGATGGTCAGACCTTGCGTATCGAGTTTGGCGTCACCCGTTTTGACGACGTCAAGCCCAACGCGCCGATCACCGGCCGCCGCTATCCGGCCTGCCGCTTGGTGCTGCCGCCCGTCGCGGCCGTCGATCTCATCAATCGCATGCAACAGATCGCGGCGGCGCTCACGCAAGCCGGTGTTGTGAAAGCAGCGCAGCGGCCGGCAACGCCGCCACCGAAGGCCGGCTGATCAGCGTTCGAATTGTCAGCGGTTAAGCGGGCGCTTTGCCCGCGGCCGCGCGTGCCGCTTTCAGGTCAGCAACGAAATCGCGGTAGGCGGCGTGTTTGTCGTTCTCATCCTCGATCCGCAACAGCGCGGATGGATGGATGGTGACGACAAGCTTAGTACCATCTGCGAGCTCCACCGGGGCGCGTCGCATTTTGGCGATGGTCACCGTTTTGCCGGTGAGGCTGCGGGCGGCGGTGACGCCAAGCGCGATGATGGTCGATGGTTTGACCAAGTCGCGTTCGCGTTCGAGCCAGATCTTGCAGCGCTCGATCTCGTAATTGTTGGGCCGCTTGTGCAGCCGCCTTTTGCCGCGCATTTCGTGCTTGAAGTGCTTGACCGCGTTGGTGACGAAAGTGTCCTCCCGCGCGATGCCGGCATCTTTAAGCGCGGAGTCGAGAATGCGGCCGGCCGGCCCGACGAATGGCTTGCCCGCCAAGTCCTCCTTGTCGCCGGGCTGTTCGCCGACCAACATGAAATCGGCCTCTTTCGGACCTTCGCCCGGCACCGCCTGGGTGGCGTCGCGATAGAGCGGGCATCGTCGGCACTCGGCCTCGGCCGCTGCCAGCGCGGGCAATGATTTGATGGATTTGCCGCTTTCCTCGTCTATTTGCCGATCCATGGAGGCAGAATGCCCAATCGCGACAAACGTTCGAAAAGCGGTATAAAGGTATCTTTATGTCTTTATTGCCGTCTCGGCGCGTCCCTGCTAAAGGCATAGACAAAGCTCGCCTCGGCCTGGATCCGGGGCGGACGGCTGTTTCCCGCAAAAAGGATGCCCATGACTACGTCAGCGAAAACAAAAACGCATGCTTCGGCCGCCGATTACGTCGTCAAGGACATCGGTCTTGCGGACTGGGGCCGTAAGGAGATCGCCATCGCCGAAACCGAAATGCCCGGCCTGATGGCGACACGCGAGGAATTCGGGCCGCAACAACCGCTGCGCGGCGCACGCATCGCCGGCTCGCTGCATATGACCATCCAGACCGCAGTCCTGATCGACACGCTCAAAGCGCTCGGCGCCGACGTGCGTTGGGCTTCATGCAACATCTATTCGACGCAGGACCACGCTGCCGCCGCGATCGCGGCCGGCGGTACGCCGGTGTTCGCGGTCAAAGGTGAGACGCTGCCGGAATATTGGAACTACACCCATCGCATTTTCGAATGGGTCGACGGGGGCGGTCCTAACATGATCCTCGACGATGGCGGCGACGCCACGCTGCTCCTGCATCTCGGCATGCAGGCCGAGAGCAATGCGGGAGTGATCGCGCATCCGGGCAATGAGGAAGAGGAAGTGTTGTTCGCCGCGATCGGCAAGCGGCTCAAGGAACGGCCGGGCTGGTATTCGACCGTCGCCAAAGCCATCAAAGGCGTCACCGAGGAGACCACGACTGGCGTGCACCGGCTCTACCAGATGGAGCGGGAAGGGCGGCTGCTGTTCCCCGCCATCAACGTCAACGACAGCGTCACCAAGTCGAAATTCGACAATCTCTACGGCTGCCGCGAGTCGCTGGTCGACGGCATCCGCCGCGGCACCGACGTGATGATGGCCGGCAAGGTGGCGATGGTCGCGGGCTTCGGCGACGTCGGCAAAGGCTCGGCGGCGTCGTTACGCCAGGCCGGCTGCCGCGTCATGGTTGCCGAGATCGATCCGATCTGCGCGCTGCAGGCCGCCATGGAGGGCTATGAAGTCGCCACCATGGAGGACGCGGCGCCGCGGGCCGACATTTTCGTCACCGCGACCGGCAATGTCGATGTGATCACCATCGAACACATGCGCAAGATGAAGCATCGCGCGATCGTCGCCAATATCGGCCACTTCGACAGCGAGATTCAGGTGGCGGCGCTGCGCAACTTGAAATGGCATAACGTCAAGCCGCAAGTCGACGAAATCGAATTCCCCGACGGCAAGCGCATCATTCTGTTGTCGGAAGGCCGCCTCGTTAATCTCGGCAATGCCATGGGCCATCCGAGCTTCGTCATGTCGTCATCCTTCACCAACCAGACGCTGGCGCAAATCGAGCTGTGGACCAATCCTGACAAGTACCAAAACAAGGTCTATACGCTGCCGAAGCAGCTCGACGAAAAAGTCGCGCGGCTGCATCTCGACAAGATCGGGGTGAAGCTGACCATGCTGTCCGACAAGCAGTCAAACTATATCGGCGTTCCGGTGCACGGGCCGTACAAGTCCGATCACTACCGGTACTAAGCGTCAATTTCCCTCCCCCCGCGAGGCGGTGGGGGACGTGCCGCTGTAGATTTTGCGGCGAATTCAGGAATGGCAACGCAACGCTCACGACGGCAAGGTCCCGATGGAACGCGACAGCGACTCGCCAACGGCGCCGCTTCGGCTTGGTTCCGTTCTTTCCCTCTCCCCTCGCGGGAGAGGGTGCCCAAGCGAAGCGAGGGCGGGTGAGGGGGCTTGCGCAAGCGAATGGCATGCACCCCTCACCCGGCTCGTACAGCGCTTGCGCGCTGCACTGGCCACCCTCTCCCGCAAGGGGAGAGGGAAGATGAGGCACCTAACCTTCACTTCGGCGGGATGATCGCGATCTGATAATCGACCGGCGTGTCGGATGAGCCGAAGAAGCGGCGCGCGAGAGCGACGTCCTCGGTCTTGCCGCCATAGCGTGTCACAAAGGCGTTGAGTTCCTTGAGACAACCCGGTTCGGCGCGCGGACACACGATGGCGATGCCCTCGCGGGCGATGCGCGCCTGGTCGACCCACGGCGTGCGTCTCGGTTCGGTAACCACGAAGGTCGCCGGCGGATCGACGAAATAGAAGTTACTGCCGTCGACCACCGGCCGGTTGCCCCCGACAATGCGCAGCGGCTGAGTAGTTTGCGAATGCCACGCCTGCTCGACCGCTTGCGCGATCAGCTGATAATGGCTCGCATAATTGGTCACGCCCTGGCGATGAATGACGAGCGCGATGACCGGGGATGCGGCGAGCAGCAGCAGCGGAAAAACCACGGCGAAAGCCAAAATATAGACCGCCGCAGTGCGGTTGACGGCAATGAGAGGTGACGCAAACAGCAGGACCGGGAGCAAGGTCATTGCCGACATCGACCATAGCGGATCGAGCTCCGCGCGCGCCGCGATCGCGGCCAGCGCGGCAAAAATTAGCGGCGCGGCGAAGGCGATCAGGATCGTCCGCCGCTCCGCTGCTTTCGGCCACAGCGTATCTTTGATCGCAGCAAGGCTCGGCAGGGTGGCGAGAGCGCCGAGCGCGATCGGGACTGCGATATAACCGAGCACGCTTGCCAGGAAATATAGTGATCCGGCAGCTGCGTGCGCGAGGGTGGTGGCGTGCGAGGTAAAAGCAAAATCGACGGTGGTGAAGCCGTGCGTCGCGATCCAAAAAACATGCGGCGCCAACACCGCGGCCCCGGCGGCGATGGTCAGCCACGGCGCCGGTGACCGGAAATAGGCGGAGCGGCGCGGGTCGCCTAAGGCGGCGAGCCCGAGTCCAGCGAGTAGAAAGATCGACCAATATTTGCCGAGCATGGCGGCGCCGGCGGCAAAACCCGCGAGCGCCGCGAAACCGCCGCGGCGAGTTTCGAATGACAGCAGAAACCACCACGTAGTGGCCGCCCAGAA
>DASXJB010000004.1:0-18794 GCA_036497645.1 Xanthobacteraceae bacterium | reverse complement strand
ACCAAACAAAGCTCCGACCTTGGCGGTGCCGCGCGATTGCATCGCAAACAGCCCGACCAGAATGACGACCGTAATCGGCACTACATACTCGTCGAAAGTGGGAGTTGCGATTTTCAAGCCCTCGACGGCCGACAAGACGGACAGCGCCGGCGTGATGAGCGCATCACCATAGAACAATCCGGCACTGGCAATGCCCAGCAGTGCGACGACACCGGCGGCCCTGCCGGCCTGACCGACCGCGCGCGATGCCAGCGCCATCAGCGTGAGCGTACCGCCCTCGCCGTTATTGTCGGCGCGGAGCAGGATCAACACATATTTGAGCGTGACGATGATAATGAGCGCCCACAACATCAGCGATAGCACCCCGAGAACGATCTCTCGGCCAACACCATGCGCCGTACCGCCAGCCGCAAGCACGGATTCTCGCAATGCATAGAGTGGGCTTGTGCCGATATCCCCGTAGACTACGCCAATGCTGCCGAGCACCAGGCTCCAGAAGCCGGTAGTATGGGCGCGCGCCTCGGCACTGCCGGCAACCGGCCCATCGCTCCTGGCGGGAGCGCTCACGCTATCTGTCATGGATTATGAAACAGGACGTTGCCTGCTCCTGGGTGGCATCGTCAAAGCGATGCAAGGCCGCGCCTATACACCGATCGCACCGCCATGTCATGGTCATCGATGTCATGGCCATCGATGCCATGGTCGTCGATGTTATGGCCATCATAGTTGACCGAGAGACAGCTTTGCACCTCGCAGATAGGAACAGGGGCGTGAGGCGGCCAGCAGCCAAAACCGCGAGCACGGGCTAGAAAGGCGCTAGGAAACGGCTAAAACGGCGGAAACCGCCAAGAGCCAAGAGCCCGCGTTTTCGGCCGGGGCCTCGTGACCGCTGGCTAAAAAGACAGCAAGATAGCGGGCCATCAGCGGGCCGGCGGCGGCCATGGTCCAGGGAGACACGATGATGCGTGAGATCGGTCATTTCGTCGGCGGCAAAACCATCAAAGGAACGTCAGGCCGGTTCGGCGACGTGTTCAATCCCAATACCGGCGAGGTTCAGGCCAGGGTAGCGCTCGCCAGTAAGGCGGAGATGGAAAAGGCGATCGCCAATGCGGAGGCTGCCTTCCCAGCCTGGGCCGCTACCAATCCCCAGCGCCGCGCCCGCGTGATGTTCAAGTTCCTGGAGCTGATCCAGAGCGAGTACGACGATCTTGCCCGCTTGCTCTCCTCCGAGCACGGCAAGACCTTCGCGGATTCCAAAGGCGACATTCAACGTGGCCTCGAAGTCGTGGAGTTCGCCTGCGGGATTCCACACCTGTTGAAGGGTGAATTCACCGAGGGCGCCGGACCCGGCATTGATCTTTTCTCCATGCGCCAGCCGCTCGGCGTCGTTGCAGGCATCACCCCGTTTAATTTCCCGGCCATGATTCCGCTGTGGAAATGCGCTCCGGCGATTGCTTGCGGCAACACATTCATCCTCAAACCGTCCGAACGCGATCCCTCGGTGCCGCTGCGGATCGCCGAACTCTTCCTCAAGGCCGGGCTGCCAGAGGGCGTGCTCAATGTCGTCAACGGCGACAAGGAAGCAGTCGACGCGCTGCTCACGGATCCGCGCGTAAGAGCGATCGGCTTCGTCGGTTCATCCGCGATCGCCGAGTACATTTTTTCGACCGGCACCGCGCATGGCAAACGCGTCCAATGTTTTGGCGGCGCCAAGAACCACATGATCGTGATGCCCGATGCCGACATGGATCAGGCCGTTGATGCCTTGATCGGTGCCGGCTACGGCTCCGCCGGCGAACGCTGCATGGCTGTGTCGGTCGCCGTTCCAGTCGGGGAAAAAACAGCCGACACGCTGGTGCAAAAACTCATGCCGCGGGTCGAAGGACTGAAGATCGGTCCGGCCAGCGACCCTCAGGCCGACTACGGACCGATGGTCACGCGCGCCCTTCTCAACAAAGTCAAAGGTTATATCGAGGACGGCATCAAGGAAGGCGCCAGGTTGGTCGTCGACGGACGCAATTTCAAGCTGCAGGGCTACGAGAACGGCAATTTCATCGGCGGTTGCCTGTTTGATGAGGTCAAGCCCCACATGCGCATCTACAAAGAAGAGATTTTCGGCCCGGTGTTGTCGGTGGTGCGCGCCAAAGATTATGAAGAGGCGCTGCGCCTGCCGTCCGAGCATGAATACGGCAACGGCGTCGCCATCTTCACGCGCGATGGCGATACCGCGCGCGATTTCACGAGCCGGGTGCAGGTTGGCATGGTCGGAGTGAATTTCGCGATCCCGGTGCCCTTGTCCTATTACACCTTCGGCGGCTGGAAACGCTCGGGCTTCGGCGATCTCAATCAGCACGGGCCCGACGCGGTTCGCTTCTACACCAAGACCAAGACGGTGACGGCGCGCTGGCCATCGGGCACCAAGGAAGGCGCCGAATTCGTCATTCCGACGATGCGGTGACGCCTGCGCGGCTGCGCCTGCGGAGTTAGTGTTCCGCCTCAGGGGAGCTTGAGGCTGGCGTGTCGCCTGAGACAGGTTTCGGCTCATCGCTCGAATCAGGCTTGGCTGCGTCCGGCAAGGTAGGTCTCGCGAACCTCTGGCCGAGATAACGCGGCACCACGACGCGCTCGCCATCGCTTAAGGCCGCGCTCTCGGATTTTCGATTGAGCTGCGCCACCGCCCAGACCGGTACATGGTACGCCGCCGCAAGACTTTGCAGCGTGTCGCCGGCGTGGGCCGAAATTGCCACGCCTGAGTCCCACAATTCGATCGGGCCAATGGCGGCAAACACGATGCGCAGCGGCACGGCCTCGCCTTCGCCGCCTGCACCCATGGACCTGACCTTGGCGGCCAGCAGCTCCTGAATGCGGCTGAACTTGTCCAGGTTGACGTGAATGATCTCGCTGCGGTCCTTGAGATTGTAGCTGGCGTAGTGGCCGTGGAAGCCGGAGCCCGCCGCGATGTCGCCGCCGCCAAGGATATTGGAGGACTGATAGAGATTGATATAGCGGTGGACATTGCCCGGCACGCTGCCGGCGCCGCGCGTCGGATCATAGGTGATGAGCAGGCCCACCGGCACATGCGCGGCACCGAGCGCTTGAGCGAATTGAATGGCGGAATCGCCGCCGATGGAATGGCCGACGACAGCGATTGGCTTGGGGTCGCGGCGGTAATCGGCAATCGCTTGATCGGCCACGCTGCGCCAGCTGGCGTGGGAGTTGGTGCCTGCCGCGATGCCGCTGCGATTAATGCGCTGCGCCAGTTCGTCCATGCCCCAATCGATCGCGGCGATCAGACCATAGAAAAGATAGGCGCGGCCGCGGACGGCTTGCTGGGCTTCGGCCCTCGTGGTCAGAGATGTCGTAATCACGATTGACGCCAGGATAGCGAACAAGACGACTGCAGTTTTCTTGCGTTGGAACATGAGCTTTGCCAAGTTCGATGGATGAATCCGCCGCCGAATGCTATCGATCAGGCTCGGATATGCTGTTCAGTGCTGACGGCTCTAACGCGGAATTTGCCCCAAGGCCGCGTCAAATGCCACCAATACTGGGAGAAATTGTGGCCCCCATCGGCTGCAACGCTTCTTTCTTGCCCGCGACGCTGAGCTGCCATTACGACCTTAGCCCATGACATTTCTCAAAAAACTAATGACCGGCCAAATCGCGCTCTGGTGTGCTTTCTGGCTCATCGGAACTCCGCTCACCCTCCTTTGGGATGTGAGCGGAGTTTGCACGGTCGTAGGCTGTGGCATTCAGGATTCGACGGCGGGCGCGCTATTACTAGCGCTGTTCGCGCTTTCGAGCCTCGCCATACCATTGATATCGATTGCGATCTGGCGAAGCGCATCAAAATACCCGCGGCAGACATGGTGGCAAACGCTTCTCGAGATTGGCGCTAAATTGTGCGCAGTCGTGTCGGGATTGCTGGCAGTAACCGGTCTAGCGGTCCTCCTCTACATAGGCTTTTACATCTTCATATATCCCGTCCTCGATCATGCCTGATGTATATTCTTGCAAGAAGGCTTCCAATCCTAATAATCAACCCGGCAAACAACGATTGAGGCAACCGCAATAATGTCACGCATTGGCACGGTTTTGGCGCTCGTCGGCATCGGCCTGACATTCTCGGCCTGCGGTTACAACACAATTCCAACGCTGCAAGAACAGGCAAAAGCGCGCTGGTCAGATGTGCAGAACCAGTATCAAAGGCGCGCCGATCTGATCCCGAATCTTGTGGCGACGGTCCAGGGATATGCCGCGCAGGAGAAAAACGTTCTGACCGCCGTCGTCGAGGCGCGCGCCAAAGCGACGCAAATAACGGTCAATGCGTCCGATCTCAGCGATCCCGAAAAACTCAAAGCCTTTCAGGATGCCCAAGCGCAATTGACCGGTGCTCTCGGCCGTTTGCTGGCGGTGTCGGAGAACTATCCGGACCTTAAATCCAACGCCAATTTCCTCGCGCTGCAATCGCAGCTGGAAGGTACTGAGAACCGCATCGCGGTGGCGCGGCGCGACTACATCGATGCCGTGCGAGCCTATAACACGGCGCTGCGGACTTTTCCGACCGTTGTCTGGGCCAAGACGGCATTTTCCGGCGAGAAGCCGATGGCGGAGTTCACGGCAAACGAAGGTTCGGACAAACCGCCAACAGTGAAGTTTTGAAATTCTAAAAGTCCGCCGCAGTGAGATGACACGCGCCCCTATACTGGTTGCCGCAGTCGTACTCAGTTTTGCAACCGTTCTTGCTTTTGCCCTTGATTATCCGCCGCTGACCGGCCGCGTGGTCGATCAGGCCAATGTCATCACCGCGCAAAGCCGCGGCGCGCTCGAAACAAAGCTCAAGGAGCTTGAGGATAAATCCAGCATTCAGCTCGTCGTTGCGACGGTGAAATCGTTACAGGGCAGCGACGTCGAGACCTACGCCAATGGGCTCTTTCGATTCTGGAAACTTGGCCAGGCGCAGAAAAACAACGGCGTGCTGCTCCTCGTCGCGCCGGCGGAGCATAAGGTCCGCATTGAAGTCGGCTACGGCCTCGAAGGCACGCTGACCGACGCACTGTCTTCGGTCATTATCGCGAGTGCCATCATACCGCGCTTCAAGGCGGGAGATTTTTCCGGCGGAATTGAACGCGGCGTCGACGGCATCATCAATGTGCTCAGCGGCGACAGCGCCGGCTGGCAAGCCAAGGTCGACGTCCGGCGTGAAGACGCCTCGTCTGATTTCGACAAGCTGTTTCCGACTCTATTCTTCTTATTGGTGATCTTCATCTGCTGGTATCTCATTCACCACGCCGGCGGCGGGCCGACCGGGCGCGGCAGCGGCCGAAGGCGCGGTGCGCCGGTCTTTATTCCCTATGGCGGACCTGGCTGGGGCTCGGGATGGGGCGGCGGCGGGTTGGGGGGCGGATTCGGTGGCGGCTTCGCCGGCGGAGGCGGATCGTCAGGCGGCGGCGGCGCATCCGGGAGCTGGTAATGGGGTTGACGAGTGACGATCATGCCGCCGTTGCCACCGCGATCCGCGAGGCCGAGAAACGCACCTGCGGACAAATCGTTTGTGTGCTTGCGCACGCTTCATCGGCCTATGCCCACGTTCCCATTTTGTGGTCGAGCCTGTTGGCGCTTTTCACCCCTTGGCCGCTGATCTATTTCACGCAATCGAGCGTGCAACGCATCTTTCTGGCGCAGCTCATCGTCTTCCTCGTTGCGGCCCTCGCATTCTCCTGGGCGCCCTTGCGTATTCTGCTTGTGCCGCGCGCCGTGCAGCGCGCCCGCGCCCACCGCGCCGCCCTCGAGCAGTTCGTTTTGCGTGGGATTAGCCGCACACGCAATCGCTGCGGCGTACTGATCTTCGTGTCGCTGGCCGAGCACTACGCGCGCATCATCGCCGATGAAGGCGTGGCGCAAAAAGTGCACGCCTCGGAGTGGCAGGCGGCGATCGATGCCCTGACGATGCACATGCGCGAAGGCCGTCTCGCTTCGGGCTTTATCGCGGCAATTGAACGCTGCGGCGCGGTGCTGGCAGAGCATGCTCCGCCGGACGGCTCAACCAATGAGCTGCCGGATCGGCTCTATGTGATCTAGCGCAACCGGGCAGCGCGTCACCGCTGCCGGACTTCTCAGCGTCGCAGCACCCCGCCGAGCGCCCCGCGCACGACCGCCTTACCGATCGTGCCCGCTGTCTTGCTGCCGGTCGATTTAGCCAATTCCGCCGCGACCTGGGTCGCCATACCGGCGGCAACGGCGCGGACAACATTGCGCGCCATGGACTGAGACGTGGTGAGCGGCGTGCCGCGGTGGCGGCCGATACCGAAGACATTGCGGAATTTATCGCCAATCCGCTGAAACATACCGGTCGCCGCAGGCGCAGGAGCGGCAGATCCTGCGGGAGTCTCCGGCGCGGGCGCGCTGCCGGGTGCCGCATTCGCCGGTGCCGCACCGCCGGCGAGACGCCGCTGCAATATCTCAAACGCCGAAATCGGATCGACGCGGGTGTCGTATTTACCTTTAAGGGGACTCTTCGAGATCACCGCCTTGCGTTCATCAGGCGTGATCGCTCCGATCCGCGCCGAAGGCGGACGAATATTCGTACGCTCGACCATGGTCGGTGTTCCGCCGGCTTCAAGAAACGATACCAGCGCCTCTCCCTTGGCCAAGTCCATGATGACCTGTGCGGTATTAAGCTTGGGATTGGGCCGGAACGTTTCGGCCGCCGCCTTGACCGCTTTTTGATCGCCGGGCGTAAAAGCGCGCAGCGCGTGCTGCACGCGGTTGCCAAGTTGTGCCAATACCTTGTCAGGAACGTCGACAGGATTCTGAGTGACGAAATAGACGCCGACTCCTTTGGAGCGGATCAAGCGCACGACTTGTTCGACTTTGTCGAGCAGCTCCTTCGGTGCCTCGTTAAAGAGAAGGTGTGCTTCGTCGAAAAAGAAAACGAGCTTCGGCTTCGGCGGATCGCCGATCTCCGGTAGTTTTTCGAACAACTCAGATAACAGCCAGAGCAGGAAGGTCGCGTAAAGCCGCGGGCTCGACATCAATTTGTCCGCGGCGAGCACATTGATTGTGCCGCGACCGTTCGGCCCAGGCCGCATCAGGTCGTCGATATTCAGCGACGGTTCGCCAAAGAAATTCGTGCCGCCCTGATTCTCGAGTACGAGGAGCTGCCGCTCGACTGCGCCGACCGCGCTTGCCGCGACATTGCCATAGCGGCCGCTGATCTCTTTCGCGTTCTTCGAAAGATAGCTGAGCAATTCCCGCAGATCCTTGAGATCGACGAGGCCTTTTCCATCGGTCGCCTTGATTTCAGGATCGTCGTCCGCGAACCGGAAGGCGATATTGATGATGCCTTCCTGCACGTCGTTCAAGTTGAGCATGCGCGAGACGAGAAGCGGACCCATCTCGAAGACGGTGGCCCGGATCGGGTGACCTTGCTCGCCAAATAGATCCCAGAACACCACGGGAAACTCTTCCGGCTCGTAATCGAAACCCATGTCCTTGGCGCGTTTAACCAGTTCCGGTTTGGCTTCGCCCCGCACCGCAATGCCGGAGAGATCGCCTTTGATATCGGCGGCAAAAACCGGCACGCCGGCGCGCGAAAATCCTTCAGCAAGGACTTGCAACGACACGGTCTTGCCGGTTCCGGTGGCGCCGGTTGCGAGGCCATGACGATTGGCAACCGCAAGCGAGAGAAACTGGTCGTGATCGCCCTTGCCGATAAAGATCATGCCCTCGCGGTCAGGACTCGCCATGACTTGTTCCTTCGTCAAATTGCATTTCTACGACCCGAATGTCGTCCGGTGGAAATTTTACGCCCCGGACATTGACGGCACCGGGTGTTCATTCACCATCGATCGTCCACCATTGCGCAAGCTTGAGCGTAGAATACAAGATGTAAGCCAAAGGATTTTGGCACAACCCAATAGGGGGCCTAATCAGCGACCTTTGCATGACCATGTCCATGTGCAGGGGCTCCATCTGCGGCGGGCCGGGTGGGCGCGGTGCGACCGCCGCCATTCTGCTTGTGGCGTTTGCGGCTACCAGCGCGTGCACCAGCACACCGCCGCTCACCGCCGCGCCCAGCGAGCAGGCTCAACCGTCTCCGCCTCCAGCCCCACCAGCCCCGCAGCCGCCGCCGATCGACCTTGCCGGCCGCTGGCGGCTCGCCGCGGCAAGCGGCGCCTGCTTGATGACACTAGCCGCCACGCCGGGCGCGGTTGAAGGAACGATCGCGCCAGCCGGGGGATGTCCGGGAAATTTCTTTACCAGTCGCAAATGGACCTTCGAGCATGACATGCTGATCATTCGCGACCACAAAAGCGAGGCTTTGGGCGAGCTTTCATTCTCGGCCGGCCGCTTCCAAGGGCAGGCAACCGGCGGCGGGTCCATCGCGCTTGCCAGGCCGTAGTTTTTCCCCCGCTTCCGAACAAGGAGAATTCATGCCGGAATATCAGCTCTACTGCTTCGCCCAATCGGGGAACGCTTATCGTGCGGCACTCATGCTCAATCTGATTGGCGCCGATTGGCAGCCGGTTTACGTCGATTTTTTCAAGGGAGGCGAAACGCGCACACCGAAGTATCGCGCCGAAATCAATGAAATGGGCGAAGTCCCGGTGCTCGCGCACGGCACGAGAAAATTGAGCCAATCCGCGGTGATTCTCACTTACCTCGCCGAACGCACCGGCCGTTTCAAACCGGATGGAGAAGATGCGCGGCTCGAAGCACTACGCTGGATCATTTTCGACAATCAGAAAGTGAACGGATTTCTGGGGCCGTACCGGTTCCTGAAAAATTTCGCACGTCCGGCCGGCGATCCGGCCGTGTTGGCTTTTCTGAAGGGGCGCATCGACGGCAATCTCGGGATCGTCGATCAGCGGCTTGCGAAAGCGCCATTTATGCTGGGCGATCAACCGACCATCGTCGATATCTCACTCGCGGGCTATCTCTATTACCCGGCGGAAGAGTTCGGCTTCGATATCGCGTCGCAGTTCAAGAACATCGGTGCCTGGCGTGATCGCATGCAGGCATTGCCCGGTTGGGCGCATCCTTATGACTTAATGCCCGGCCATCCACTGAAGCTGTAAGCGAGGTGGGCTTGGTTCGACGGCCGCTCGATTGGTAAGGCCAGCACTGAGCAGGACCAGCACTAAAGCGGAATGTCGAGCGTTTTAGGAACCGGCTTCGGCGTCAGTGATGCTGGCGGCGGCGCAGGCGCAACAGCGACGCTCGGTTGTGCGGCGGGCGCGGGCGGCAGAGCGGGTGGCACCGGCGAAGCCGGGGGCGGGGGGCTAGCCGCCGTGATGGGCACGTTCATCGTTGGCGTTGGTGCGGCCAGCGGTTTTGCGGCGGACGCCGCTGGCGCGGTCGAAGCGTTCGCGGCGGCGGCCGGCGCCGGGGGGCCGGGTGGTGTGGCGGCTGATGGCGCAGCAGGCGATGGCGGAGGCGATGAGACTGGCGCCGGCGCCGGTGTCGCCGCCTGGGCCGGCGGCTGGGGCGGTGCCGACTGAGGCCCCGCTGGCGCCGGCCTCACAGCGGATCGAACCGGTTGCCCCGTTGACGGGCCGGCCGACGCCGTCGGGTTCGCGGACTTGGGTGCCGGGTTCGCTGGCGCTTGCGGCTGCGCCACGTCCTGCTGCCGGGCCGGCGCCGAAGCTTGCGATGACTGCGGCTGCGGCTCGTTGGCATATTTCGCCAGCAGCACGTTGGCCGCCGCGATCAGCTTCGCACCGTCGATCTTTTCCTCATTGATTTCCTTGCGCCAGGCATCGACGACGGGTTCGGTCGCCTTACGCCAGCGCGCCACCGCTTCCGGCAACAGCGTTACAATCAAATCGCCGCGCTCGACGACCATATTGGCGGCAGCGGCCGCTTGCTGATCCCACATTGCTCCGGCCATCGCGGCAGCAACTTGACCGGAATTGCCGTCGATAACGCTTCTCAGCTCCCGCGGCAGCCGATCGTAGCCCGCTTTGTTCATCGCCAGCACGTAAGTCCTCGCACTCGGCGAATGATCGGCAAACTCGGTGTGGGAGCGGAGCAAATCATTCAATCGCAGCGGCGGCACGAGGTGCCATGGATCGAGGCAGCCGTCGACGACGTGTTCGGTGATTGCGACCGGAAGCTGCGCACTTGGCATCATGACGGGATGCGCGCCGAGCGCGCGCATTGCTTCGGCCGCCAAGCGCGTCTGCACGTGTAATTTGAAGTCTTTCATATCCTCAGTCGTTCGCACCGGTCGCGCCGCATGGATGACGGCGCTATCCGAGCAAGAAAAACAGATCGTATAAAAGTCCCGGAATTCGTCCTGCAGATTGGCGGCGGCGAAATCGGTCAACGCTTTCGAACTGACCAGCGCGCGCCGCGACGGCAGAAATGGCAGCTCGAATGTCTCGATTTTGGCAAATCGACCGGGCATGAGGGTGGGCGCGGCCCAGACGATGTCAGCCGAACCGTCGCGCGCCTGATCGAACAGCGCTGCGGGCGCTCCGCCAAGCTGCATCGAGGGAAATATATCCACGCGCATCCGGCCGCCGGAATCGGTCTCGATTTTGCGCGCCCAGGGCAGAAGAAATTTATCGTGGACGCCGGATACCGCCGAAAACGAGTGGTGCAGCTTGAGCGTTATTGGCGGCGTATCCGCGCGCGCGAGGCGTAGAATCGCGGGAGCCACGGCAGTTCCGACCGACGAAGTTAAAAACGTGCGTCGCGCAATCCGCATCAAATAATTTCCTCGCGACGATCGGCGACTGTTCTGGAACTTTGTTCAATTGAGCCGCGACGGACGATCCGTTTGCTCGCTCGGGCGTGCCGCGCCGCTCCCGGCCGGTGGTGACGGGAGCGCCGTCTCCCGCACTCCCTCACGCATCCCCTCCCCCATGGGCTCGCGCGAGCGCTGTTGATAGCGCCGATACGACAGCCAGCCGAACGGCAGGCTGCCAAGATAAGCCAGCGTGCCGAGCGTGAGCAAAATCCACGGATAGGCGATCAAAAGCCCAATCGACAACACGACGATGACGATCACCGGGCCGACCATTTCGGGCGGGACGCGCGTGCCGACCCTTTTGCCGGAATAAACCGGCAGCCGCGATATCATCAGAAGCGCAATTACCAAGGTGTAGAACAGCGTCGACCAGATCAGGACACTCGAGTGCGGCACTCCGAGGAACGTAACGTATATGGGCAGCAGCACCGTGATGGCGCCCATCGGAGCCGGCATGCCGACAAAGAAATTACTGGTCCAAGCGGGCCGATCGGGCTCCTCCGCCATGACATTGAAGCGCGCAAGCCGCAGGCCGCCGCAAATCGCGAACACCATCGCAGCAATCCATCCGGCCGACTTCAGTTCGTGCAGGCCCCAAAAGTACAGGACCAGTGCCGGAGCGACGCCGAAATTGACGAAATCGGACAGGCTGTCGAGCTCCGCGCCAAAGCGCGACGTTCCTTTCAAGAACCGCGCCAGACGGCCGTCGATTCCGTCGAGAATTGCCGCAAATACAATCGCCGCGAGCGCGAGCACGTACCGGCCCTCGAAAGCCATCCGGATCGCAGTCAACCCGGCGCACATTGCCAGGAGCGTCACCAAATTCGGTGCGAGCGTGCGCACCGGAATGCGGCGGAAGCGCCGGCGGCGTGGATCACCCGAACTTGGCGACGCTGTTGTCATGGCAACAATATAGCCGCTTGCGCCGGAGCCTGCCATTGGGCCTCCGCCCTCCGGCGACCATCGATTTGCGACCATGGGCTTGTGGCTATGGGTTTGCGGCTATCGGTTTGCGGCTATCGGTTTGCGGCCATCGCTTCAATGGGCCGCCGCGGTGCCCAACACCGCGTAGCGCGCGGAAGGGCATGTCCCCGCCGCTCGCGAACGCGTGATTACACCGCGTTTGCCAGATCGCGCCCGATAGTGCGCACGAAGGTCTGCACCCCCATGGGCTTTGCAAACAGAAAGCCCTGGATCAGGTCAAAGCCAAGCTCGCGCGCTGCAAGGAAATCGGCGTAGTTCTCTACACCGACTGCCACCGTGCGGGCGCCGAAATGAGCGGCTGCACCGACGATATGGCGGCAGAGCGTCTGCTTCGCGCGATCGTGCGCGCAACCAGCCACCAATTCGGGCTCGACCTTGATTTCTACGAAAGGAAAGTCCCGCAATTGCAGGAGCGCGGTCCATTCGCCGCCGAGGCGATCAACCGAGATGGCGACTTTGCGTAATCTCGCTTGTTTGGCGAAGTCGCGCGCCGCCGAGAGATCACGGGCGATCTCGCTGCCGTCGACCTCGAGAATGAGCCCTTCGAAAGCAGGGTCATCCGGCAGTTGACGGCAGAGGTAGTCGAAGGAAGCTGGATCGTCCAGAAACGAGATTGGCAGGTTGATCGAGAGATCGAGGGGGCGTTGCTCGGCCAAAAAGAAACGCCAGTCCGCGAGTGCTCGGGCAATGACGAATTGCGATAACGCCGGCAAAAGCCGTTCCCCCATTCGCGGCATGAACCCGGCAGGCCGAACGATCCCCAATCGTGGGTGGCGCATGCGAATAAGCGCTTCCGCGCCTCGCAGATCGAGTGTTTGGCTGTCTATCTTGGGCTGGTACCACAGTTCCAGCCAGCCAGCGCCAAGCGCTTTGGCCATCTCTTCCGCAGGAGCGCTCAGATCGGAGTTGCGGCTCTCACGCCGATCGGTGATCGAGGCCATCGGTGCGGACCTATGGGCTTGAGCAACCGAAGACAAATGGCCAGAAGCGCCATTGCCGCCCGGATTGACGCCGCTCGCGAGCGCGGCCGATACTCGTTGCGGCTCAGAAGACACGTGCCGACTCCGCGAGTGTTGGCTGGCCCGCAGGGTTATTGGCCTAATGCGTCGCGGACAAGTTCACGATGCGAAAGTAGTTAAGTGAAAATCTCCATATGACAAAAAACATGCGGGCGATTTCGTGGACTTGCCATGAGTGATTTTCAACAACCAACGGCAGAATTTCGAAGAATCGCAAGCGCCGCTGGCGGCAATTTGGTGGCGACCATTGTCAACCTTTGGCCTTACATTTGGCCGGCGGATCGCCGCGATCTCAAAACGCGGGTGATCTTCGCGACCGTGCTGCTTTTTGCAGCCAAGCTCGCCACCGTCGCCGTGCCGTTCACCTTCAAGTGGGCGACTGATGCACTGGCCGGGCGCGGCACCGCGCCGGTGGCGCCGGACAATTGGCTGGCGTGGGCGCTCGCCGCGCCGATCGTGATGACGCTCGCCTATGGGGCGACCCGCGTCGTGATGGGCCTTCTCACGCAATGGCGCGACGGCATTTTCGCTAAGGTGGCGATGAATGCGGTGCGCCGCCTGGCGATGCTCACCTTCGAGCATGTGCACCTGTTGTCGTTGCGGTTTCATCTCGAGCGAAAAACCGGCGGGTTGACCCGCGTTCTCGAACGCGGCCGCAACGCCATCGAGACGATCGTCCGCATGGTGCTGCTGCAGCTCGCGCCGACGATCGTCGAGCTCGTTCTGATCGTCGCGGTGCTGCTCTTTCATTTCGACTGGCGCTACGTCGACGTTATTGCAGCAACCGTCATTTGCTACATGCTGTTCACCTGGTACGCGACCGAATGGCGCATCAATATTCGCCGCCGGATGAACGAGAGCGACAGCGACGCCAACGCGAAAGCGATCGATTCGCTATTGAATTATGAAACCGTGAAATACTTTTCCGCCGAAGCGCACGAGGCCAAGCGCTACGACCGCTCGATGACGCGCTATGAGGATGCGAGCGTCAAGGCTTATGTGTCCCTTGCGGTGCTCAATGCCGGACAGGCGGTCATTTTCACGATTGGACTGACTGGCGCCATGGCCTTGTGCGCTTATGGCATCGAACGCGGCACCAACACTGTCGGCGACTTCGTCATGATCAATGCGATGATGATCCAGCTTTACACGCCCCTGAACTTCATGGGCATGGTGTACCGCGAGATCAAGCAAGCGATCATCGACATCGAGATCATGTTTTCACTGTTGGCGCGCAAGCCTGAAATTACCGACAAACCCGGGGCGCTGCCGTTGCAGGTGCGCGCCGGCACGATCCGGTTCGAGAATGTTTCTTTCGCCTACGAACCCGCGCGCCCGATCCTTACTAATTTGAGCTTTGACGTCGCCGCCGGCCACACCGTCGCGATCGTCGGACCATCGGGCGCCGGTAAATCGACGATTTCACGGCTGCTGTTCCGGTTCTACGACGTCACCGGCGGCCGTATCCTGGTCGACGATCAGGACATTCGCGAGGTCGCGCAGACGTCCTTGCGCGCCGCCATAGGCATGGTGCCGCAGGATACGGTGCTGTTTAACGATACGATCCGCTACAATATTCGATACGGACGCTGGGATGCGAGCGACGCCGAAGTCGAGGAAGCAGCGCGCCAAGCGCAGATCGATTCTTTCATCAGCCGCACGCCAAAAGGCTACGAAACCGAAGTCGGCGAGCGCGGCTTGAAACTTTCCGGCGGCGAGAAGCAGCGCGTCGCCATCGCGCGCACGATCCTCAAGGGGCCCCCTATTTTACTGCTCGACGAAGCGACCTCGGCGCTCGACAGCCACACCGAAAAAGATATTCAGGATGAGCTCGACCGGGTCGCCGAGAACCGCACGACGCTGGTTATCGCGCATCGGTTGTCAACGATTGTCAATGCCGACGAGATTTTGGTGCTCGATCGCGGCGCCATCATCGAACGCGGCACACATCGCGAGCTGATCGCGCATGGCGGACTTTATGCCAGCATGTGGAACCGGCAACGCGAAGCGCAGCTGGCCCGCGATATTCTGGCCGAAGTCGGCGATGACGGCGCGGCGCCCAATCGCAACCCGCCGCCATTGCCCGAGGCACCCGAGCCGCGGCCAGACCTCCTTCCGGCTGCGGACGCGGCGGAATGAGCACATCATTGCCGTCATCGTCGTGTTGCGCCGTTCGCAGCTGGCCAAAAGAAAATTACATAGACACACGAGCCCAATGTCCGTCGCCGCCTCAATTCGTCAACAACTGACGCCGATTCACCGCGAAGGTTATCCCTTCATCGGCGGCTTTGCCGTCGCGACCCTTGCTCTGTTCTGGTTATGGCCGCCGCTCGGCTGGCTTGGCCTAATCGCGACATTGTGGTGCGTTTATTTTTTTCGCGATCCGCCACGGGTGACCCCGATCCTCGAGGGAATCGTCGTGGCGCCGGCGGACGGCCGCGTCTGTCAGGTCGTGAGCGTGGTGCCGCCGCGCGAGCTTGAACTCGGTGAACGACCGCTGCGGCGCGTCTCGATCTTCATGAGCGTGTTCGATTGTCACATCAATCGCAGCCCGGTCGGTGGGCGCATCGAGCGCATCGTCTATCGCGCCGGCAAGTTCATCAGTGCAGATCTCGACAAAGCAAGCGAGGATAACGAGCGCAATACATTCGTAATCGTCACCGGCAACGGCCAGCGCGTTGCCGTTGTCCAGATCGCCGGCTTGATAGCCCGCCGCATTGTTTGCTTTGCGCGCGAAGGCGACAGCCTTGGCGCGGGCCAGCGCATCGGCATGATCCGCTTCGGATCCCGCGTCGACGTTTACCTTCCCGAAGGGACGCGCGTGCTGGCCGGCGAAGGGCAAGTTGCGATTGCCGGCGAGACGCTCATTGCCGATCTTGCCGCGGGCCAAGCGGAACCAGCATTCCAGCGGGGATAAGGCCGAGGGGAACACAGCCCGCGCATCGCCGTTTTAACGAAGCCCTCCGTTCTTGTTGACCCGCGTAGCGTGCACCCTCTATCGGGCACAAAGCTCTCGGACACAAAGTTCTCGGGCACAAAGTGCTTGCAGGCGGCGAGAATCGACGCCACATGTATTCTTCGATGAGATTTAATCCATGAGCAAAATTACTGCGGTCTGCGTCTATTGCGGATCGAATGCAGGGACCGAGCCGATTTTCGGCGAAGCGGCCGGTCAATTTGGCAAAATTCTCGCCGAAAACGGCGTGCGCCTCATCTATGGCGGCGGTTCGGTCGGCCTGATGGGCATACTCGCCGACGCCGTGCTGGCGCATGGCGGCAAGGCCACCGGAATCATCCCGGAATTTCTCACCCAGCGCGAGCGGCCGCGTCGGCTCGGCCAGGAGCTGATCGTCACTCGCGACATGCACGAGCGCAAAAGCACGATGTTTGATCGCGCCGATGCGTTTGTCGCCTTGCCGGGCGGAATCGGTACGCTCGAAGAACTGGTCGAGCAACTGACCTGGGCTCAACTCGGCCGCCACAGCAAGCCGATCCTGGTCGCCAATATCAACGGTTATTGGGATCCGTTGCTGACGCTCGTTGCCCATATGCGCGAGCGCGCCTTCGTGCCGGATACACTGTCGATCAATTTTCTGGTGACCGAGCACGTCGAAGATATTCTGCCGGTTTTGCGGCACGCAGCGCGCGGCCGTGCCGAAGCGGAAAAGGCGATGGCGATTCCGGCCGACCGGCTGTGATCTGCCGCCGTTACAGCACGATCCGGTGCGGACGAAAAACGGATCATTCCCGCGCAGATAAATTGTCCGCGTCGCGCAGGAACGTCACCGCCTCAATGCGGTTGCCGTCCGGGTCGCGAATGAAGGCCGCGTAATAGCTGCTGTGATATTCCGTGCGCAGGCCGGGCGCGCCATCAGACGTGCCGCCGGCCTTAAGCGCCGCGGCATGAAAGTCCTCGACCGCCCGCGTGTCGGTTCCGCGCAGGCAAATATGCACGCCGCTGTCCTCCGTGACGCGAGCCATTACCGGGCGTCGATTGATCCAGAATTCCGGATATTTCTTGCCGAAACCGACCGCGGCATCCGGCCATTCGCGCAATTTCTGCATCCCAAGCGGCGCCAGCAATGCGGTATAGAAGGGCTCTGCCTTGCCCAGATCGAGCACTGCGACGGACACATGATCGATCATTCGAGCCCTCCAAAATTAGGAAGCGCGCGGCGAGAACAATATCCAATCACGCCCGCGCGCCGGACTTCATGAGCTTGTAGACAATGGAATCCATCAGCGCCTGGAATGAAGCGTCGATAATGTTTGCCGATACCCCGACGGTTCGCCAATGCTCGCCGCTCTCGTCGGTGCTCTCGATCAGAACCCGCGTAACGGCTTGGGTGCCGCCATTGAGGATGCGGACGCGATAATCGGTCAATGTAAGTCCGGTGATGAAACTCTGATATTTGCCGAGGTCCTTGCGCAGCGCGAGATCGAGCGCGTTCACCGGGCCAATCCCCTCGGCCACCGAGATCAGTTCTTCGTCGCCGACTTTGATCTTCACCACTGCCTGGCTCACCGTCACGCGCTCGCCTTTGGCGTTGTTGCGCTGCTCGACATTGACGTCGAATTTTTCGACATCGAAATAATGCGGCACCTGGCCGAGCATGCGCCGCGCCAGGAGTTCGAACGACGCGTCGGCGGCCTCATAGGCATAACCGATGGCTTCGCGCTCTTTCACCTCATCAAGGAGCCGCGTCACCCGCGGGTCGTCTTTGTCCAACGATAAGCCGATGCGCTCGAGCTCCGCCAGTACGTTGGAGCGGCCGGCCTGGTCCGACACGAGGAGCTTGCGCCTGTTGCCGACGCGCTCGGGCGCAACGTGCTCATAAGTCTTCGGCTCCTTGACGATGGCGGAGGCGTGAATGCCGGCCTTCGTCGCGAACGCGCTTTCGCCCACATAAGGCGCATGACGATCCGGCGCCCGGTTGAGGAGCTCGTCGAGCCCATGCGAGATGCGCACGATGCGGCCAAGCGCGCCGTCGCTGACGTTGATCTCAAATTTGTCGACATATTCCGGCTTGAGCTTCAGCGTCGGGATGATGGAGACGAGATTGGCATTGCCGCAGCGCTCACCGAGCCCGTTGAGCGTGCCTTGGATCTGCCGCGCGCCGGCGCGAATGGCGGCAAAACTGTTAGCGACGGCTTGTTCGGTGTCATTGTGAGCGTGAATGCCGACGCGATCTCCGGGTATGACTTTGCAGACTTCGCCAACGATGTCCTCGACTTCGTGCGGCAGCGCGCCGCCATTGGTGTCGCAGAGCACGATCCAGCGCGCCCCTTCGTCATACGCCGCTTTGGCGCAGGCGAGCGCATAGGTGGGGTTTGCTTTGTAGCCGTCGAAAAAATGCTCGCAGTCGAGCAGGACCTCGCGCCCCTTTGCTTTCGCGGCGCGGACGCTGTCGCGAATGGAGGCGAGGTTTTCGTCCTCGGTCGTCTCCAGCGCGATCCGCACATGATAGTCCCAGCTTTTGGCGACGAAGCAGATTGCGTCCGCCTGCGCGTCAAACAGCGCCACCAGCCCGGGATCGTTGGAAGCCGACCGGCCTGGCCACCGCGTCATGCCAAAGGCGGTGACGCGCGCGCGCATCGGCCGCCGCTCGGAAAAAAAGCTCGTGTCGATCGGATTAGCGCCCGGATAGCCGGCCTCGACGTAATCGATGCCGAGCTCGTCGAGCATGCCGGCAATGGCAAGCTTGTCGGCCAGCGTAAAGTCGACGCCGTTGGTCTGCGCGCCATCGCGCAATGTCGTGTCGAACAAATAGAGCCGTTCGCGCGCCATAATACTAACCGCGATAGAGCCGATAGATCGTGTAAATCGATACGACGATTGCCGCAGCGATCACCGCGTATTTTAAGATCAAATAGTAGAGCCAATGTCGCGGAAATGGCGTCTCCGGGCGTTTCATGATGGTCTCCCGCGGCCAACGAGGGCCTTGGTCATGGTCGTATTGGCGAGCCATTCACCGCCGAGCGACACAGTGTTGCGGCTTTGCGCTGAAAATCCCCGCTTCTCGAAAAAACCGCGC
>DASXJB010000003.1:0-12999 GCA_036497645.1 Xanthobacteraceae bacterium | reverse complement strand
GGTTGGAACACCGTTGACGAACACGTAGCCGTGCAATGGATCTTCGAGTGTCGATGCCATTGCCGGTGAGGCAAACGCGACGGCGAGCGCCGCCACTGTGCCCAAGACTAGTTTTCTCATTTCGATGATTCACCTTCTGTTGTGAAAAACTTTTGGGGTAGTCTGTTGTTGTTGTTGTTGTTTTTAATTTGCCATTTGTTCTCCCTCAATTCGAGCACCGTGTCCCTCGGTTTATGTTTGAAAGCATAGCTTGTAAACGCCGCCGGGCGCAAGCGGGCTGTTGAAAACCCCTTAAACTGTCCGAAAGTCGGCGCGCTGGATCTCCGCCCTGGTCTGCTGGCCGAGGAATTCGAGCAGGATCCAGACTCGATCGCGGCTCGATTGGCCGTCATAGACCGCCAAATGATCGGCGAACAGGCCGCGAATCACGCGGATCTTATCGCCAATCAGCAGGCCGCGCGGTTTGGGTAGTCGCACCAGGCCGTCACGTTCCATTGCTCTTAACCTCGCCAGCTCGAACACCGGCAGCTGCGCCGGCCGCTCGCCCGATCGCAGCAATTTCAGCACGCCGATGGTGTTTTCGATCGCCGCCCAGGATCCGCCGAGCTCGACAAAAAGGTAGCCGCGGAACAGCGGCTCGACCCTGGCGCCGGCGCGAATCAGCGGCAGCCACGTATTGGTGCCGGCCGCCTCGAGCCAGCGCGCCGCGGTGCGCTCGCGCGATGATTCGGTTTGAGCCACGCCCCAGGCCATCACTCGCGATCCTCGCCTGGCGGCCAGCCTAATCCGCTGGTTTCATGTGTTCGTTTTTGCCAGTCGGCACACCAATCCGATCCCGTTGTGGCTGGCCATGCAACACATTCCAGCGGCGCTTCCTCCCAGCCCTTGAAATCTTCGTCTTGTTGTTTCTCGTCGGCCTGTTGCCACGACATCATGGTGATGTGCCGCAATACCTCAAATTCAAAATCGCCAGTCGTCGGCCGCGGCGCGTAACGGTGGCACGCGCCCTCCTGATCATCTTCATGGCGCCTTGTGTCGTAGCGGTGTTGATCGCCCGGTGCCCAAAACTCGCAAGTGTCGCAGCGTTTTGTTGGATGCTCATTTCCGCCCATGATTTCATTTCCGCCCCTGGCTGGCGGCATAGCCGAATGCCAGCACCACGATCACGGCGATCACGAGCACGATCCAGTCGCCGATCGACATCAGACAATCCGCAGCTTGGGCTTTTCCGGCCCTTGGCAGAACCACGTCGCGACTGCCTGGTGATAACGCAAGACGTCGACAATGCCTTGCGCCGCATACTCGCTGCAGCACTCACAAAGGATAAATTCACCGGCGCCCTCGTCGTAGATGACCGAGGTGCCGTGAACCCAAAATTCATCATTGGGATGCGTCGCAAAGCCTGGTCGCTTGATCATCAGTGTGCTCACTCATTGCAGATTGAAAAAGCGATCGACGGTTTCGTTGTGCCCAAGCTGCGTGGTTAGTTCTTCGTAAAATTGACGCGACTCTTGATCGTGACGCAACGCGACAGCAAAACGATTGCCCGATTCGGTCTCTCGCATCGCGATCACCAGCGCCGGCCGATTACGCACCGTTGCCCGGCGCACATCGATGATTTTCACAAACGTCGGCGTTCGTTTTATTTTTCTGCAAAATCCGGCCATCGAATAGGTTTTCATCATCAGTGATCACCGTTGCCATTGTCGTCGGGAAACAGCGGCACGACATTGTCGGGCAGCGTCTCGGCAACGTAAAACATCACCATCTTGCGGGTGTCCTCGTCGCGCTGCTCCATCTTTTTTAAAACCCGTTGTTTGATCAAATCGCCAATCACGCGCTGAATTTTCTTGATGTCGGCGGTGACATTGATGTTGAGCCCGAGCCGTTGCGCAATGGGAATGCCGAGCCATTTTGCCGATCGGGCGTCGACGCGATATGGCTGCCGCTTGACCAGCACGCGCACCATGTCGATCAGCTCGCTCGAGACCCGTTCAACCTCGCCAGGGAATTGCCAGGGCACAATCACTTGCACGTTGTCGCCGTTCGGCAGCTCGACGTTTTCCAGATCAAACCATGTTGCCTTCGCCGGCGGCGCCATGTTGCGCTTGCCGATATCGAGGCGAATGAAAAATCCGCGTTTGTCTTGCGGCACGTTGGCCTGCTCGGCCTCGCTCGCGGTCATGCGATTGATGACCCGGCCCGAGCGCACCGCATTGATGATGGCCGAACCACCGCGGGCGTCGTCGATGGTCAATTCGCGCGCGCCGAAGGTCGACTTGCGCACGTGGTGCGATAGCTCGATCGAGCTGTCAGTGTGAGCCGCGATCAGCGCCAGGCGCTTGACCACGGCATCGATTGCCCCGTTGTCGTTTTCCTGCACGCTATGGAAAGAGATCAGCGGATCGATAATCACCGCGTCGATTTTGTCGGCGAGGATCGCGGCCTCGAATTGGGCGAGCTCGAGCTCATTGAATTTGAGCAGGCCGTTGCGGCCCGACGAGGCGATCGATAGCGGAAACGAATCGCGGTCATCGACGAATAAGCGCCCCAGGGCTTTGCTCAGATCAAAGCTGTGGTGATCACAATGCGCGGCAATGCGGCGGTCGAGCTCGACCTTGGGATCCTCGCCGGACAGATACCAAACCTTGAGCCCAGCGCCGACCATGCTCAGCGCCTCATAGAGCTGCAGCGAGGTCTTGCCGTAGCCGCCCGGCGCCACGGTCGCGCTGGCAGTCTGGCGAATGTAGTGGCCGCCATGCAGCCAGGCGCGTTTGGGGATACTGGCTGGATCCGGTGGCACGTAGGGCGTCGCACGCCGCGGCGCCGGCGCATGCTGGCCGTTGGTCTTGGGCTCGGGCTCGGTGATCTCGTCAATGCGCCGGCTGCGCAGCTCGTCGGCCTCCACAATCATGCCGCCGATGATCGCTTGGATTTCGTCCTGATGATCCTCGGCCAGGCCGTAGGCCTCGGCCATCGCCTGCAGTTCGTCGGCGGCGGCGAGCTCGTTGCAGCCCTCGAGGATAAAATGCGCGACGTCATGGGCCGCGCTGCGGAACACGTCGAGGCCAGTGTCGCCGGCCTCGCCCAGGATCCGGCGCCAGCTGATAAAACCGTCGGCAAATTGGCCGAGCCGCTGATCGGTCATGGCACCTCGGAAAAGTCTGGATTCTCACTGAGCCGTCGATAGTCCTCGACGATCGCCGCCATGACGTCGATCTCGCGCTCGGCCGCCGCCGGCTTTAGCTTGCCGGCCTCGATCAGCCGCGGATAAACGTGCTGGCGCATGGCGAGCTCGCGCTGCACGCATTTGAACTTGTCGGCGATGGTGATCGGCATTGGCATTCCCCAGGGTTTCCGACTGCAAAATCGGATTGCAAAACCGGACTGTAAAACCGACTGCAAAACCGACTGCAAAACCCCGAAGAATTGCTGCAAAACGCCTTGATATTATTGGGTTTCCTTAAATGGGTCATTTGAGGACATCCTGAGTTTTCAAGGCGTTATGCAGCGCGGGTTTTACATTCGTTCTCCTGTTTTGCATTAGCTTGTTCGGTCGCTTCGAATCGATTCATGCGTCGCCGCCGTCGGCCATGTTGCGCGCCAGCTGCACCAGCACCCGCCTTGGGATCTCGTGCTTGAAAGCAAAGCGCAGAAACTCAGCCAACACTTGCGGCTCGAGCGCGACCTCGTGATCGCCATGCTCGCGCGGCGCCCGCAGCCACAGTGCGATGCCGTCGTAACGCGCATAAAGACCGTCGCCGAGGTAGGATTCCGTTATGGCGTCATCTGTCATCGATCGCTTTCCCTTTCACGGCGCCGTGCAAGTGACCTTGACGCCGGAGTGCATGCCAATGCTGGTCACTTTGGCGCCGAGCGTGACAGCGCAGCGATGCGTCAGCGTTTCCTGAAACACGCGGCTCTTGCCGGCGTTGGTTTTAAAGAACGCCACGATTTTCTCGACCTCGATGATCGACCAGCTTTCGATGATGAAATGATAGACGTCGGTGTCCTTCGGATTGACCGGACACTGTGCTCGAATTTCAATCTCATAGACGGTTTTCATTCCTTCCCCGCTCGTGTCATGGCACGCCGATGAATTTGTGGGTTTGCGTCGATAGCCTCCACCAGGGATGGCCTTGCACGTAGTCGATGCACGCGGCGGTGTTGGCCTTGAGCTCGGGCCCATCGATCGGCTGCAGATAGCTGAACGCCGCGCCGATGCGGTGATAGAGCGCCTCGAGATCGAGTTGCTGCGGCCAGGCGATCTTGAGTTCGTTGGCCTCGAGCTGGCGCAGCGGCGCGCCGGCCTTCGGTGACAACGTGATCCAACGCACGCTCGGTAACTCGATTGTTCCGTTGGTCTCGACGTGGCTGGCGAATGATCGCAGCTGCAATGCGTCGATCAATTCGCGATCAAGCTGCAATCCTGGCTCGCCGCCGGTAAACACAACGATGCGATGCGCCGCGCCAACTCCCCAAACCTCCGCGATGGCGTCGGCCAGCGCTGCCACAGTCGGAAATTTTGCACCGCCGACAAATTCGGTATCGCAGAATTTGCAAACGGCGCTGGCGCGATCCTTTTCGCGGCCGCTCCACAGATTGCAGCCAGCGAAGCGGCAGAACACCGCCGATCGGCCGGCGTGGAAACCCTCGCCCTGTAGGGTCTTGAATATCGAATGCACGGTGTAGGTCATACGTGCAGCTCGGGTTGCCGATCCAGGGCGTCGAACCATCGCAGCATGCGGCCCCAATTCTCAGTTGGCGCAAACAACAAAAACGTGCCGTCGGAGCTGTCGCAGCCGATGCTGATGGCGGCGCGCAGCCGCTCGAGCGAGTTGACCCGGCCCATGTGCGTCGCCTTGCCGTGGCGCTTGGCGGCGGCGACAGCGTCCCGGCCACCGCGAAACTTGAACCGGGTCGAACCGCCGACAAACAGCACGTCAAATTCGTGCCAGGGCGTGGTCGCCTCGTCCCAGCCGTCCTGGGCGACGAGCGCCGCCTTGTGGCCCGCCGCGCGGATGGCGCGCAGCATCGGGATCGAGCGGGCAACGGTGGCCTCGTGGTCGCCCAGCATGTCGGGCGCCGTGGCAAACAGCGTGCGCTCGCGCGGCATCCGCTCGAGATAGCCGAGATATTTGGCGTCGCTGTAAGCGGCCGGATTGGCAAAGCAGGCATTGTCGATCGCCAGCGCGGCCGCCGCCGGCGGCTTGTCGCGCCGATCCGGCGTCATGATAAAGCCGAGCCGCGGATGGCTGATGTGATGCACGATCTTGCCCGACAGATAAATCATGATTTGCTTTGCAGGATTGAGATTGCCAGCCACAGATCGCGGACCACGACGGCGGCCTTGATGTCCTCGTCGGAATAGTCTGGTTCGGTCAGCATTCGCCTGATCTCCGCATCGCTGGTCGTTGCGGTGAGGCGTTGCGGGAACGCTTCCTCGGCGTTCTCGCCCCACGTACTGGCGATGCTGATAACGAGATCGAGCGCGTCGTCGTGTGTCATTGGATTACGATCCCCAAGTGAAACAGATAAGCGACATAACCGATGATCGTCGCAGCCGAGGCGACCAAACCCCACTCGATTTTTCCCCAGCTGCCCATCACTCGCGCCCTGGATCAGCCAGCTCGTGATCGCCGGCCAGACGTTCGAACGTGGCTGACCAGGCCGCCCACTGCTTGGCTTGCACGATGTTCCAATTTGCCGCCGCGCGGCCGGCGCATAGATCGGTGGCGCCGACCAGGCTGCGCAGCACGGCGCGGATCCCAAACATGCGGATCCGTTCCTCGAACTGGTCCTGCAGCTGATGATCGACCAGCTTTGTCATGCCGCGATCCCGCGAATTCGCTGATGCTCGAGCACCAGTCTTTCCGCTTCCTTATCGCCAACCTTCTTTTTCAGATCATTGAACAGCGATTGCAGTTGGTGCGGAATCACCGTCACACTGACGCGAATTACGGGCGGCTCGCTGGGGCGAGGCCGCCGGTGGCGCGCCTGGGGCAATGCGAGCCTGCGAATCCTTCGCAGTTCGTGTCTGAGTTCCACGCCCATGTCATCGCGCTCAGTGAGACGGTCGAGCGCGTCAATGATGCGATCGAGTCTGACTTTGTAGGCGTGCGGTTGCTTTGGGGTATTCATGGCCGTTCACGAACGCTGTAGCTGAAACTGGCGACGCGATGCGGATTGCCGTTGGTTGCCTTCATCAGTCGCGCCGCCTCGACCTCGGCCGCTTCGCGCGTCTCAAACGTCTGGATCTCGCCATCGGATTTGAGCCAGGCGCACCGATAGCCGGTGACGCCGCCGCTAACCTCGCACCAAATTCCAAACTGCGGATTGATCATTGTCATTTGCGGCGCTCGCTGTTGGTGGTGGCCGAGCCGACCAGGCGGCCGTCCGGCGCATAGAATTTTGTTGTATTTCCGTAGGTCGAGGCGCTGCCGGCCGGGCGGCCGTCCGACGTGTAGTAGCGCGTCGTCGGCGCGTCGTGCTGCGTCGTCGAGCCGGATTGACTTTGCGCTGGCACTGGGAGGGCATTGAGCGCGAGCACGATCCCGATGATCCCGCCAAAGATGATCAGCAGCGCAGCCGCACGTTGCCAGACCGAGCCAGGCGCCGGGCCGAGGCGAGCCACCGGCTCGCGTAGGATGGCGACCAGCGGGAAAGCAAACAGCGGCGAGATTAACAGGCTGAGCATGAACCAGCCAAAGCCGTTGCGATTGCGTCGCACTTGCGCAAACACGCCAGTGAGAACGGCAAAGAACAGCCATGCGAGAAAGATTTCCACTTGGTTTCCTTTTTTTTGGTTGGTGATCTGACCTCGTCAGGCACCGCGTTACGGTGCGACGGCGCTCGCACGCCGTTTCGGTCTCTCAGGAATCAAGCCGCATTTCCGCTCGCGTAATAGCTCGCCATCCGCTCCGACTTGTGCCCGGTCACTGACGGGGCAGGCGTCGGGCTGGCGTTCTCGATTTTCTCGACAAGGCTGCGAATCAAGACGCAGGCATTGATCAAATCTTGTGTCTTGGGCCGGTTGTTGCGCTTGTCGTCGGCGGTGTACGGGCAGAGCACTTTTAAGACTCTGGCGGCTTCCGCCCTTAGTTTCGGTTCCATGTTCATTTCTCCTTTGGGCTATCGGACCCGGTTTGCGGGTCCGTCAGCCATTGATATAAGCCATAATCCCCCAATTTCAAGCGTCGCTTTAAAGTGTGGAACCCATTGAATTAGCCCGCCTTTCGATCAGTGCCGCCGACGATTTGCGGCAGCCAGGAATGGCGGTTGATGTCGACGTTCCACGCCTTAACGGTCATCGAATTGGTGCGGAGGGTCGAAGCGTTCCTGGCATAGTACGCCGCCATTTTGCTTGACTTGTGCCCGGTCACTGATTGAGCGCCATCAATGCCGCCGTGCTTGGCCGCATCCTCGGCCGCCCGCACGCGCAAACCGTGCATGCTCAAACCCGCGTCGCGCAGGCCGACTCTGAGCAGTTCGCGGCGGACGGCCTTGCCGAGCAAATTGGCGTTCTCCCAGGGCTCGCCGGTTGATTTTGTCAGGATAAACTCGCTGCGGCGCGGAGTTGCGTTCAGGCGGTCGATCAATCGTTGCGGGATTTCGTGCTGGTTCGCCGCGGCCGCGGCGTCACCGCCGGTTTTTTCCGGCCGCACGAACAGATAGGGCGCTTTGAAATCGGCCCAGCGCATTTTGACGACGTCGCCGCCGCGTTGGCCGGTCAGCCATAGCAGCTCGATTGCCAGCCGCATGTGCTCCGGTGCCGAGGTTAAAACCTTTTCCAGAACCTCGTCGCTCCAAGCGCGATGCGCGTGCTTGACCGTATAATGGCGCTCGGCGTTTTCTGTCGGATCGTGCAAATCGGCGACGCCGAATTCCGGGTATTTGCAGCACACCTTAAAGATCAACCCGATCATCTGAGTCTGCAGATCGGCAGCCGCCTTGCCGCGACCTTGTTTGATGATTTCTTCCGAATAGGCGTCGACGCTCGCGGTCTTGAGATCGCGTAGCGGGACCGCTCCCAATCCGTCGCGCAAAATCTTCAAGGCGTCGCAGTAACGCTTTTGCGTGGTCGGCTTGACCTTGTCGAACTTAGAGGAATCGAGATAGCGGTCGATCGCCGCCGCGACGTTCGATTTGTCCTGCTTGTCAATCCTGGCGACCGGAGCTGCTGCCGCCGGCTCGATCGAGCGCAGTGCCGCGTCATAGGCCAACTCGAATTCCGACGAGGACTGATCGGTCGGCAGGCTGATTAGCTTGCCGGATGGGTGCCGGAAATAAAGATAGGCGCGGCCTTTGGTGATTCTGGGGGAGAGATATTTTTCGCGGGTCATTTTCTTCGGTTTCGCATTTCTTGGAGCGCTCGATCGACCGTATTGATGGCGTCGTCTTTGAGTCGTTCGACCGCAGTGTCGAGATCGTGCCGATCCCAGGCGACAGACCCGCGTAAGCGCACCGAGCGCGGCAGCAAACCATCGGCGACCAGCTTGAGAAAGTGCGAAGGGCTGATGTCTAGGTACGCTGCGGCCCGCTCAAGTCTCATCAAACGCGGCGGATAGTTTTTATTATCAGCCGGCTTGTCGTGCCGGGCGGGTCCGTCAGCCATAGAGATAGTCCCTAGTTTTGCACTTTTCAAGCACCGCTTGAAAATTATAAAATCCCATAGTTTTCAAGGATTTCCACCGCCCGATCGATGGAATCGGCGACCTCGACATTGCAGCCAAGTTTGCACACCCGATCGGCAAAGCCGGCCTGCGCCGGCGTCGGTAGGCGGCCCCTGGCCTTGAGCTCGAGGAACAGCACTTGCAGCCCGCCGGCGGCGTCGTTGTAGATGAACACCAGATCGGACACGCCGGGCAGCGTGCCCATTGCCTTCAGCTTGGCGGCGGCGCGCTTGTCGCGGAGCTCGCCATTCGGCACGTGAAAAAAAACGCAGTTCGGCAACGCCATGTAACCGAGGCGCTGGATCAGTGAAATCTGGATCTGCAGTTCCGAAGGATCCGGCGCGCGGGCCTGGCGCCAGCGCTTAGTGAACAGATCTTTTTGCCGCGCCACTGTCATCGGCCGCCCATGCGGCGCACCTTGGCCGCAGCCTTGCGCATTTCCTGCAATTTTTTGAAATCAACGAAACGATAAGGCTCGCCGCGCGCGTGAGCCACATAAACCTCAGTGCCGGCCAAGGCCTGGTCGAGGTGCCAGATTAGCGCCTTGAGCCGCGTAGCGGCGCGATCGTTCGGCACGTCGGGATAAATCGCCGCCCGTAATGATTCGAAACTGATGCCGCGGGCGCCGGCGCCGGCGATTGCATCAAAAATGTCGGCCAGCTTCGGCGACAGCTGCGCGCCATGCCGAATCAAAATGCGCTGGCCGCAATGCGGGCAAACGCCGGGCCGCATGTATCCCCCAAGTCGAAATCAAGCGGAGTTGGATATTGGTGTTCGTGGTGTAAGCCGCAGCTTGTTCGGAACGGTGCCGGGCGGATCGTAGAAATCCGGTCGCAATTCGTGGCGCGGAATGCCAGTCACTTGCTCAACTTGCGGCACGCGCGACAACGGCACAATTTCCCATTGATTGATGGCCTGCGGCGACACGCCGAGCTGCTGGGCGAATCGGGTCAGGCTGCCGTGCCCGTCGAGGCCGAGCATTTTTCGCGTCGCCAGTAGGCGCTCGGATGGCGGCAGCGCACGGCGCCGGCGCGCCAGACGCCGTTTTGGGATTTTTTTTCGCCGCATCGATCGAATCTCCGGTTGAACCAAAAGTAAGCTCTGGTTTAACCGAAGCGCAAGGGGCAATTGATGGGCAATTGAGTTGTTCAACGGGGAGGGTAAAGGTCCGGCCGCAACCGCTCCCGCGGCACGCCGGACGCCTTTTCGACGGCGATGGCGCGGCGAACCGGGCATACCGGCCATTTGCTGACCGCCTGTTGGCTGATGCGAAGCGCGCGGGCCAGCGCCACAACACCGCCGGCCTTTTGGATTGCTTCCCGCAGGGCCTTTTCCATTGCGCTTAACATTTAGCTCACAACAGGGGGTTGCTGCAACAACGCAAAACTGTATGTTGTGGATGCGCATCACGCGCAACGTCCGGCAATCATGCTGGCTTTGAGAAAGGAGGTCCCAAATGGGACCCGATAGCACGACCGCGACCGCAGCCGCGACCGCGGAAAAAAAGACGAGGGAGCAGGCCGTCCTCGAGAAATTGACGGCGGTCTATTCCTCGGCAACGCCCGAGGACCGCGCCCTAGTGGCCGGTCTTGTCGAGCGCGCCAAGCGCAAAGTGCGCGAAAGCGCGGTCGTTCGCCTCACGCCTGGCGCGGCAGCGATCTTATTTTTCGATCACAACAAGCAGAACCGCACGTGGCGGTATGCCGTGACCGAAGAATATGCGGACATCATTGTCCGCGACGAATGGGAGTTCACCAATCAGGGAATCGGATTCCTTGATGATGGTGATCTCGGCGATGGCCAACATCGCGTGTCAGGCGCCGCCCTCGCCGGTAAGACGGTCGAGGTCGGTGTTACTTTCGGCCTGACCCGCGGGTCGATTATCTCCATCGACACCGGCCACCGCCGTCAAGCGTCCGATTTTCTCGACATCGGGCATCTTGCCGACAGCGCGGTGAACAAGCGCAAGCAGAGCATGGTCAAGCAGGCATTCTCGACGTTGAAGCGCATCGCGCTCGACGACGAGGCCGCCCGCCCCTATGTGCTGCGACCGGGCAATCGCGATCTCTACAACGCGATCAAGGCCAATGACGTGCTGCTTAACGAGGCCATCGCTATCGGCGATGACAGCGTGCACGGCAGATCGGCAACAACCTTCAAGGCTAATGAGGCCGCCGCGCTGGCGTTCTTGTTCCTGCTGAAAGGTTGGCCAAAGGCAAAGGTCATCGCCGACTTGGACGTGTTCCAGTCCGGCGAGGACCGCGAAGGCGGAAATTCACCGCTGTTCGTTGCCGCCGATCAATTGCAGAAAGACGCGCAAAAGCGGGAAGGGGCGACCACCACTGCCCGCTTTGCGGCTGCAATCAAGGCCTTTGTCCTGCACGAGCAGGGCGTCAAGGCGGTGCGGGTTTCTGATATCCGCAACGCCATGAAGGCGAAAACCGAGGTCAATGCCGCTTATCCCGGCACGGCCAAGGTCTTTACGATGGCGTCCTAACGCCGACGGGGCTGGGGCGCGAATGCCCCGGCTTTTTTTGAAAGCAAAAAGCAAATGCCTCACAGCCGCCATATCAGTCAAGCCTACGCTTACGGACAAATCCAAGAGCAATTAGAGGACTTATTGAGTGGGGCCACCCGCGGCGAAATTCGAATGATCGCTGCGGCTTTAGTGTTCCACGCTCGCAATCTTCTACTCGATCAGCTCAGAGCGAACGAACAAGAATGGCTTGAACTTGTGGCGTTGCCAAAAGATCAGGAGGGCCAACCATGACCGATAACATCGTCACCATGCCGACGCCTATTGCGCTTCGCGTCGAGCGCCTTCGCAATCGTTTGGATGCCTATGCCAAACATCAGGGCGAATTCGCCGATGTGGTGCTCGGGCTCGCGACAGAACTATTTGACGCCCGGCGCGAATGCGCAGGCGATGACCGCGCCTTTGGTGCATGGCTGGGCGAGTATGGCTGCGACGATCTCGGTCGGCACGAACGCGAGGCACTGATAAAGATCGGCGAGCATGCCGAGCTCGCGCGCCCAGTTTTGCAGACCACCACGTCACGATCGATGCAACTAATATGGCTCAACGAAATCAAACCGATCATCCCTAGCGTTAGGGCAGATGCGCCTTCCCCGACGTCGCCCATCGAATCACCGCCGGCGTCGCCGTCAGAACCGGAAAAACCGCAAGTCGCCGTGCAGCAAAATGTCGAATCGACGCCGGAGCTCGAGCCGCCGCCAAACCGACCGACCGCAACCAAGCGATCGCCGCTCTATGGCTTGCCCGACGCCGACACCATGCACGACAATTTTCTCGATCCAAACACGCGCACGAATCTCGGCAGATTGCGCCGCAAGCGCAACGGCATTGCGATCTGGGATTTGATCCTGAAATCGATTCGTTCCGGCGTGTTCGGCCCGCCGACCAAAGCCTCGATCGACGATGTCAGTCTGCGCCTGGTGCTGCCGTGGCTGTCACGCTCGCGCCTGACCAAACACATCGACTTAAAAAACGAACGCATGCGCTCGCTGGTTGATGAGGCGCTGCTGCCGTTGCTGCTCGAAAGGCCCGAGCTCAGGCAGCCGGAGAACCACGATCGGCTCGAGCGCGAATTCGAGCTGCGGCGCCGGTCGATCGATGAAAAGAATCGGCAGAAATACATTCTGCAGGAACACGAGAAAGAGTTGGCGCGCAAGCCGCTGCCGATCAATGAGGAACCGATCCTCGTTTACGGCACGCCGCTGTGGCCGATCTTAGGAGATCTCACGCCGCGCTATACCTACGATGAACTGCGCCACGCCTGCTGGTACGTGAATTATTTCATGCAGATGATTGCCGCGATCGGACACGAAAAGCTGCGGCCGGTCGACGTCGTTCTGTATGGCCGCCATTTCGCCAAATACATGCGGCCGATGGCCGTCAAAGGCTTTTCGAATGCGGTCGGTGATATTTTGGGCGCCTACGAGCGC
The DNA here is from genome assembly GCA_036497645.1 of Xanthobacteraceae bacterium. GTDB lineage: Bacteria > Pseudomonadota > Alphaproteobacteria > Rhizobiales > Xanthobacteraceae > BOG-931. The sequence continues at coordinate 361 of DASXJB010000003.1, read as the reverse complement.
AACCCGACCGGCGAGACCAAGCATCCGCCGCAGCCGGTGAACTTTGGTCTGTAACGTCGTGTCCCGTGCCGAGCGGGGCCTTTGCAAAAAGGCGTTCTCGGATGAGGACCAGCGGGCGGTGCCCTCAGTCATGAAAAAACACCCGCAGCGGCGGCATGGTGACCTTTCGGGCCAGGGCCGCCGCATCGTTTTGCACAGCGCCGGCCACGCCTTTCAATCGCCCCTTGAAATTCCCGCCGAGATCGCTTAGCGATTTGGACTCGACGAGAATCGCCGGGCGGAGTTTTCACAGCATGGCCGTTGAACGCCTGTCGATCGAAAGCCGGGATGCGTGGCTCGCGCTGCGCCGGCAAAGCGTCAA
>DASXJB010000002.1:0-3998 GCA_036497645.1 Xanthobacteraceae bacterium | reverse complement strand
CGTAGACTTCGCGGCCGTCGCGCAGGCTCTCGAGATATTCGGCGCCGGTGAACGGCCGGCCCTTGGCGCCGATAGCGTCCTCGCTTTTGACCCGTTTCATGAGGGCCTCTCCATGATCTCGCCGCTAGGCCTAGCCCGGCACCGCTAAACGGACAAGCGATCGTTGCCGGCCTGATTATTGCACAAGTGGGGACTGCCGAGTTGAGCCGCCCCTACGCCCGCAGCGTTGCCGCTCCAAGCGGCCGCTGTTAAGAATTCTGCGGGTCCGACAAAGGCGTTCGAGGCATGGACTATTTCGCCCAGCAGCTCATCAACGGCATCACGCTTGGTTCGATCTACGGCCTGATCGCGATCGGCTACACGATGGTCTTTGGCATCATCGGCATGGTGAACTTCGCCCATGGCGACGTGTTCATGGTCTCAGCCTTCATCGCGCTGATCGTACTCCTGATCCTCACCTCGTGGCTGGGCATTGCTTCGGTGGCGCTGGCGCTGTTCATCGTTCTCATCGTGGCGATGCTATTCACCTCGCTCATCAATTGGGTGATCGAGCGCGTGGCCTACCGTCCGTTGCGCGGATCATTCCGGCTGGCGCCGCTGATCTCGGCGATCGGCATGTCGATCACGCTCTCGAATTTCGTGCAGGTGACCCAGGGTCCGCGCAACAAATCCATTCCGCCGCTGGTGCAGGGCGAATTCATTTTGTCGAACAGCAACGATTTTCCCGTCACGCTATCCTACAAGCAACTCATCATCTGGGGCATCACCGCCGTCCTGCTGCTCGCCTTTTGGTATCTGGTGGCGCGCACCCGGCTCGGGCGCGCGCAGCGCGCCTGCGAGCAGGACCAGAAAATGGCGGCTTTGGTCGGGGTCGACGTCGACCGCACAATCGCCGCGACTTTCGTCATCGCCGCTGCCTTGGCCGCGGTCGCCGGCACCATGTATCTGATGTACTACGGCGTGGTCACGTTTTCCGACGGCTTTGTGCCTGGCGTGAAAGCCTTCACGGCGGCGGTGCTTGGCGGTATCGGCTCGCTCCCGGGCGCAGTCGTAGGCGGTCTTCTCATCGGCCTCATTGAAACGCTGTGGTCGGCTTATTTCTCGATCGACTACAAGGATGTCGCCGCTTTCTCGGTGCTGGCAATCACTTTGATTTTCCTGCCGCAGGGGCTCTTGGGCCGGCCGGATGTCGAGAAGGTCTGAGATGGGGGGCATGCAGCCGGCAGGCGCAAATATCCGCACGCGCTTCGCTGAAGCGCTGCGCGATACTGGGCTGACTGCACTGCTTGCGCTTTTATTGTTTCTGCCGCTGGTCGGTTTTCAAACCATCACCGATATCGGCAATGTACTAATCCTTACAACGCGCTGGCCGCTGTTGTTTGCGTTGGTTGGAAGCATCGCTGGCGTGCGTTTCATCTATGTGCTGGCGCTGCGACCGCGGCTCGAGCGCGGGGCGCTACGCTTGCCGCAACGGGCTTCGGCGACCGCGGCCAACATTCTGCGCAACTGGTTCATCCCTTTCGCCGTGGCTTTCGCGATCGTCTATCCGATGCTCGTCGTGCTCGCGGTCGGATTTACCGGCGCGGTGCGCTGGGTCGACAACTTCGGCATACAGATTCTGATCTATGTGATGCTCGGCTGGGGGCTCAATATCGTGGTCGGCCTCGCCGGGCTCCTCGATCTTGGCTATGTCGCTTTTTACGCGGTCGGCGCTTATTCCTATGCGCTCTTGGCGAAAACCTTCGGCCTGTCATTCTGGATACTGTTGCCGCTTGCCGGAACGCTGGCATCGTTCTGGGGGATCTTGCTCGGCTTCCCGGTGCTCCGGCTGCGCGGCGACTACCTCGCCATTGTCACGCTGGCCTTCGGCGAGATCATCCGTCTGATCTTGATCAATTGGGTGCCGGTGACCAACGGCTATGCCGGAATCGGGTCCATCCCTCGCCCAACCTTATTCGGCATTCCTTTCAATGCCGACGATAACGGCTTTGCCGCGGTATTCGGCCTCGAATTCTCGCCGCTCTACCGCGTTGTTTTTCTTTATTACGTGATCCTGGCGCTGGCACTGGTGACCTGCTTCTTCAACGTGCGGCTGCGCCGACTGCCGATCGGCCGTGCCTGGGAAGCCTTGCGCGAGGACGAGATCGCCTGCCGGTCGCTTGGCATCAACACCACCAATACCAAGCTGACTGCCTTTGCCATGGGCGCAATGTTCGCCGGCTTTGCCGGCTCATTCTTTGCTGCAAGGCAAGGTTTTATCTCACCGGAATCCTTCACTTTCCTCGAATCCGCGACGATCCTTTCGATCGTCGTGCTCGGCGGCATGGGCAGCCAGATCGGTGTCGCCATCGCCGCCGTGGTCATGATCGGCGGTACCGAAATCATGCGCCAGCTTGGCTTTCTCAAGCAGATTTTCGGACCCACTTTCGACCCGACGCAGTACCGCATGTTGCTGTTCGGCCTGGCGATGGTCGCGATCATGCGCTGGCGGCCGCGTGGGTTGATCGCCACGCGCGCGCCCTCGGTGTTTCTCAAGAAGCGCCGGCATATCTCGGTCGATCTGGTCACGGAGGGACGCGGTTGACGACGCGCGACGGCTCCACCGTGCTGCGGGTCGAGCATCTGACAATGCGTTTCGGCGGTCTCGTCGCCGTGGACGATCTCAGCTTCGAAGTACAGCGCGGCACGATCACCGCACTGATCGGGCCGAACGGCGCCGGCAAGACGACCGTCTTCAACTGCATTACTGGGTTCTACCGGCCGACTGAGGGCCGGCTTGCGCTCCATCGCGGCGATCCCGCGGTGTGGCAAACGCTCGAAGCGCTGACCGACAGCAGCGCCCGCGGTGTGGCGCGGCCGGACGGCGCTCTGTTTCTATTGGAGCGCATGCCGGACTACCTCGTTGCGCAGCAGGCGCGGGTCGCGCGCACGTTTCAAAACATCCGGCTGTTCGCCGGAATGACGGTGCTGGAGAATTTGCTGGTCGCGCAGCACAACCCGCTGATGCTCGCGTCCGGCTATACCGTGCTCGGGCTCCTCGGTCTGCCGCCTTATGCCGCTGCGGAGCGCGCGGCGCTCGACAAAGCGCGGCTCTGGCTCGATCGCTTCAGTCTGTTCGAGCGGGCCGACGATCCGGCCGGCGAATTGCCCTACGGCGCGCAGCGGCGGCTCGAAATCGCCCGCGCCATGTGCACGGATCCGGTGCTGCTGTGCCTCGACGAGCCGGCCGCCGGATTAAATCCCCGCGAGAGCGCCGAACTCAACGAGCTCTTGCTCATCATCCGCGACGAATGCGCCATATCGATGCTCTTGATCGAGCACGATATGTCCGTGGTGATGAACATTTCCGACCACGTCGTCGTGCTCGACTATGGCGTCAAGATCGCCGACGGTGCGCCCGAAGCAGTCCGCAATGATCCCAAAGTGATAGGCGCGTATCTTGGCGTCGGCGACGAAGAAGTGGCGCGCGTCGAAGCCGAGGTCGGGCTATGAGCGCACCGCTTCTTTCAGTGCGCGGGGTGACTGCCTATTACGGTCACGTCAAGGCGCTCAAGGGCGTGGACATCGACGTCAATGACGGTGAGATCGTCGCGCTGATCGGCGCCAATGGCGCCGGCAAATCCACATTGATGATGACGGTTTGCGGCAATCCACGCGCACGCGACGGCCAGATCCTGTTCGCCGGCCGCGATATCACCCGCCTGCCGACCCACGAAATCGCCCGGCTTAAACTGGCGCAGGCGCCGGAAGGACGCCGGATCTTCCCGCGCATGACGGTCCTGGAAAATCTCCAGATGGGCGCGCTGGTCGCCGAGCCTGCCGAGTTCGACCGCGACCTCGAACGCGTGCTTTCGCTTTTCCCGCGTCTGCGCCAGCGCCTGCACCAGCGCGGCGGCACGCTTTCGGGCGGCGAACAGCAAATGCTGGCGATCGCCCGGGCACTCATGAGCCGGCCGCGATTGCTTCTCTTGGATGAACCTTCGCTCGGCCTGGCGCCG
>DASXJB010000001.1:0-5848 GCA_036497645.1 Xanthobacteraceae bacterium | reverse complement strand
GGCCGGATGCCGGAATAATCCGGCACCAGCGAGTTGTCGGGCAGGCCGGGCCAATAGCTGCGAATGCGGGCGTAGAAATTGTCGGCGCGGCGCGGATCGACCGCGTAGTTCTCTTCCGTGACCCATTCCACGTCAGGTCCGAACCGCATGCGGCCGGCCATATCGAGGGTGACATGAACCCCAAGACCGCCGTCGACCGGCGTCGGATAAATCAGCCGCGAAAAGACCGGGCGGCCAGCACAGCCGAAGTAATTGCCCTTGCCGAGAACGAGCCGCGGCACCTGCTCGGCCGGATAGCCGTCGATGCGGCGCGCCAGTTCCTGCGCGCCGAGTCCGGCGGCATTGACCACCGCGTCGAAATCAAAGGTGCCCGGCTCGCGGCCGCCGAACTGCACCCGCCAATGCGGCGTCTTGAAGCTGATGCGCTCGACCGGTGTCTGGAACGCGATCACGCCGCCGCGGTCTTCCAGTTCGCCCCACAGCGCCCGCATGAAAGCGTGGCTGTCGATAATTCCAGTTTCCGGCGACCACAGCGCGCCGATGCAGGACAATTCGCTTTCCATTGCGCGCGCGGCATTGGCGCCGATTATTTCCGTACCTTCGACTCCATTAATTTCCGCCTGGGCATGAATCGTCTCGACCTTCGCCAATTCGGCGGGATTGGTCGCAACAACAAGCTTGCCGCATTTGCGATGCGGCACGCCGTGCGAGGCGCAGAACGCGTACAGCATCCGCCGCCCGCGCACGCAATGCCGTGCGCGCAGCGAGTCGGTCGGGTAATAAAGCCCGGCATGAATCACCTCGCTGTTGCGCGAGGAAATGCCGTTCGCGATTCCGCCGGTCATTTCCGCGACGGTGATCTCGTGACCGGCCTGCGCCGCGGTGCGCGCAACGGCAAGTCCGATGACGCCGGCGCCGATCACCAGAACCTGCATCGCGGCTCCTCACTTGGTCATTCCGGGGCGCCACGAAGTGGCGAGCCCGGAATCCATATCCACGGGCGCCGGGATTATGGGCTCCGGGCTCCTCGCTTCGCTCGGACCCGGAATGACTATATAACAGCCGCCCAAAGAGGAGTGCTATGGCGGGTAATATCGTGCGCGTCTGCGCCAAAGCTGAAATCGCGCCCGACAACGTCAAGGCGTTCGACGTCGGCGACAAGCGGCTCGCGGTATTCAATCTCGGCGGCCGTTATTACGTGACCGACGATGAATGCACTCACGCGTCGGCCAGTCTCGCCGACGGCATGCTCGACGGCGAGGTGATCGAATGCGCCGTCCATATGGGCGCTTTCCACGTGCCGACCGGCGAGGTGAAGGCCCCGCCCTGCGCCATGGCGTTGCGCACCTATAAGGTCGTGCCGGATGGAGACGACGTACTGGTCGATCTCGACCGCGATGCGGCCGGCGAATTGGCGTGAAATGGGCCGGTTTCGTGACGCGGCAAGACGGATTATAAGGTCAGATTATAAGGTCACATTATAAAGACACATTATTAGAAAGACTCGGGTTAGAGTGGCGGCGAAAGCCGGAGGAAAGATCATGTATAGCGGGCCCGGTGTGAAGACCAACAAGGATTTTCCGATTCCCGAAACCATGAAAGCTTGGGTGCTCGGCAATCCCGGCGAGCTTAAGCTCACGCAAAAGCCGGTTCCGGTGCCCAAGCGCGCCGAAGTTCTCGTTCGCATCGACGCGGTCGCGATCTGTGCCACCGATCTTGAGATTATCGATCACGGTTCGCCGGCTCTCATTGCCGGCGGTAAGCCGTTCAACAAGAACTTCACGCCGGGTCACGAATATATGGGCACCGTCGTCGCGCTCGGCCCCGGCGTCGACGAGTACAAAATCGGCCAGCGGGTGACCGTCGAAATCCATGCCGGTTGCGGGCAGTGCAAGCGCTGCCGCGAAGGCATGTACACCTCATGCCATAACTACGGCCTCAATTACGGCGATGTCGATAAAGGTCATCGCGCCAACGGTTTCACCACCGACGGCGGCTTCTGCGAATATCAGGTCAATAACATCAACACGCTGGTCGCCATTCCCGACGCGATGTCCGACGAAGAGGCGACGCTGGTGGTCACAGCGGGCACGGCGATGTACGGGCTGACCGAGCTCGGCGGTCTGGTCGCCGGCGAGAGCGTGGTCGTCACCGGTCCCGGGCCTATCGGTCTTCTCGGCGTGGCGGTGGCGAAGGCCTTGGGCGCGCAGCCGGTGATCCTCACCGGCACTCGCGACAATCGGCTTGCGATCGGGCGCGAACTTGGCGCCGATCACGTCATCAATGTCCGTAACGAAAACGTGGTCGAGGCGGTCAAGCGGCTCAATGGCAGCAAGGGCGTCGACTACGTGGTCGAATGCTCCGGTGCGCCGAATGCGGTGAACGAGGCCGTGCACATGGTCAATCGCGGCGGCAAAGTGTGCCTGGCGGCGTTCCCGCACGCCGAAACGCCGGTCGACGTCGCCCATATCGTACGCAACAACATTTATCTCTACGGCATCCGCGGTGAAGGCAAGAGCGCGACCCATCGCGCCGAGGCGTTTATGTCGCAGAAGCGTTTCGACGCGACCAAGATTCACACCCACACGTTTGCGCTCGACGATCTGCCGACCGCGATCCGCTACGCCAAAGACCGCGTCGACGATGCCATCAAAGTCGTGGTCAAGGCCCGCGGCGTCGCTGCGCACCGCGTCGCGGCAGAGTAGACCGTCTCCCTTCGAGGCTCGTCGCATCGCAGCCAAATGTACGCAGGCTGCGCCTGCTATGGCGCCGAGCACCTCAGGGTGACGGTTCACACTTTGCGTATCCGAAACGTCAGTAGCTTTTTGTCCTTGCGGCTGTCTTCAAGCGTGTCGCCGGTCTGGCGCAAAAGATTTGGTATATCGATTCCGGCAAGCGGATCGGTGCACTCGACGATTAAGATATCGCCCGGCTGCGATTGGCTAAGCGCCTTGCGGGTGCGCAGCGCCGGGAGCGGACATTTGAGACCGCGTAAATTGAGCGTTTTTTCCGTCATTGGCTGCGATTCGTAGAAGCACACGAAGGCCTTTATCATAATTGCCATGACCGCGGATTCCAGCACTCAGCGCATTGCACGGCTGACGCCGCTTGAGGCGATCCTCGCGCGCATTCGATCGCGCGTCGCCGTTGTGCCGCCGTGCCGCACCCCTTTGTCGCAATCCTTGGGCGCGGTGCTTGCGGAAGACGTGCAGCCGCGGGAGTGCCCGCCGCGCCCGATCGCCTTGCGCGACGGGTTCGCCGTTGCGGCGGCGGAGATCGCCGATGCCGGTCCCTATGCGCCGATGCCGCTCACCTTGACGGCGCGGCGGATCGATACCGGCGACCTGCTGCCGCGCGGCACCGACGCGGTGGCGCCGCTCGACGCCATCGCGCTGCGCGGCACTCGCGCCGAGGCAGTTGCCACCGTCGCGCCGGGAGACGGCGTGCTGGCGGCCGGCGGTGATGCAGCGCCGGCGACCGTGCTGCGCCGCGACGGCGAACGGCTGCGCGCGCTCGATCTCGCCGCCATGGCTGCTGCCGGTATTGCCGAAGTGACAATTCGATCGCCCCGGCTCGTACTCGCCCGCGCCACTGCTGCGAGAACGCCGGTGCTCGATGCAGCGCAGGTGACGCTGTCCCGTTGCGCGGCGAAGGCGGGCTGCGCCGTGCGTGAGGCAAACTCGCTGGCCGGAGCCCTGAGCGAAGGTCAATGCGACGCCGTGATCGGCATCGGCGGCACTGGCAGCGGACGTCGCGATGACGCAGTGCAAGAACTGGCGCGGCGTGGCGAGGTCGAGGCGCATGGCATTGCCATTTGTCCGGGCGAGACCGCGGCGTTGGGTTTTGTCGGCAACCGGCCGGTGCTGCTCGTTCCCGGCCGGCTCGATGCGGCGCTCGCGGTTTGGCTTCTGATCGGGCGGCAGCTCGCGGCGAGACTCGCCGGCGGCAGTATAGACGACCTGCCGATTACGGCGTCGCTTCGACGCAAGGTGATATCGACCATCGGGATGACCGAGGTGATTCCGGTGAGTTGCAGCGATGGGATGGCGGAGCCGCTCGGGTCCGGATATTTGTCCTTGACCGCGCTCACGCGCAGCGATGGCTGGATCCTGGTTTCGGCCGCGAGCGAGGGTTTTGCTGCCGGCAGCGAGGTCACCGTGAACCAATGGCCGTGAAATCGCCCTTGCCGCAGCCATGAGCCCGGACGCCAAACCAGCGCGCGACGCGATTGTTGATGCTATTCGCCGCGCGGCGCGGCAGGAGCAGTTCCTGGAGGTCGTCTCGGCGGCGGAAGCGCGCCGACGCTTCGAGGCGCGGCTCGATTGCGCGCCGCTTCCCGGCGAAACAGTGCCGCTTGCCGCTGCGCCGTCGCGCGTCATCGCCACTGACGTGGTCGCCCCGATCGATACGCCGCCGTTCGATCGAGCCAATGTCGACGGCTTTGCCGTGCGGGCGGCGGATACGCTTGACGCGGGACCCGGCACGCCGAAGCGGCTCACGCTTAATCGCGAGGTCATTGCCTGCGGCGTTCGGCCAGCGCTTGAGTCGGCTCCGGCACGGCAACGGCGATCGCGACTGGCGGCGTTATTCCGCGCGGCGCTGACGCGGTGGTGATGATCGAACACACCGAGCTGGTCGAGGATGACGCCGCGCCGGCGATCGATGTCCACCGCGCCGCCACAAGCGGTCAGTTCATCTCTTATGCCGGATCGGATATCGCGCGCGGCGAGACTTTGCTGCGCCGAGGCATCCAGATCGGCTCGCGCGAGATTGGCATGCTCGCGGCGTGCGGCTTCACCTCCGTCGAAGTCCTGCGGCGGCCGCGCGTCGCCGTGCTATCGACCGGGGACGAATTGGTTCAACCCGGTCAGCCGCTTCGTCCCGGCGGCGTTTACGACAGCAACGGTGCCATTATCGCCGCGGCGGTCGCTGAAGCTGGCGGCGAAGCGGTGCCGTTCGGCGCGGTCGGCGATGACCAATCGGCGCTGGAGCGCGCTATGCGCGCCGCGCTCGCTTCGAGCGACATGGTGGTGCTCAGCGGCGGCACATCGAAGGGCGCCGGGGACTTATCGCACCAGGTGGTATCGCGGCTCGGCAGCCCGGGCATTCTCGTTCACGGCGTCGCGCTCAAGCCCGGCAAACCGCTTTGTCTTGCCGTGATCGGGGAGAAGCCGCTGATCGTTCTGCCGGGATTCCCGACATCGGCGATCTTCACGTTCCATGCTTTCGTCGCGCCGCTTATTCGCGCGCGGGCAGGATTACCCTTCGAAGCCGCGCACACGGTCGCTGCGCGCGTGCCAGTGCGCATACGGTCCGAGCTCGGCCGCGAAGAATTCGTGCTGGTCTCGCTGGTAGGCGCCGACGAGGGCCTCGTTGCGTTTCCGACCGGAAAGGGCTCCGGCGCGGTGACGGCGTTCTCGCAGGCCGACGGATTTTTTGCCATCGATGCGCTCGCCTCGGCGCTCGACGCCGACAGCCAGGTCGAAGTCACGCTGATCGGGAAATCCGGGCGCGCGCCCGATCTTGTCATTATGGGCAGTCACGATATTGCGCTCGATGTTGTGGTCGGTGTTCTGGCCGAGCGCGGCGTGCGCGCGCGCACTATCGCTGTTGGCAGCCTTGGCGGAGTGAGCGCGGCAAGCCGCGGCGAATGCGATATTGCGCCTGTACATCTCATCGATGCCGCGAGCGGTGTCTACAACAAGCATTTGCTCACACCGGCACTGGCGCTCGTCCCGGGCTGGCGGCGCATGCAGGGCTTTGTCTTTCGTCAGGGCGACGCGCGCTTTGAAGGCCGCAGCGCCGAGGCTGCACTGCAGGCCGCTTTGGCCGATCCCGCCATCTTAAT